>JAPKCL010000004.1 GCA_028822955.1 Candidatus Poseidoniaceae archaeon | reverse complement strand
AACACATCGTTGTGAAGTCGTCGTTCTCGACGGCGGAGCGAATCATATTCTCGGTTTCGTTCAAGCAATCGACGCTTGAGTTCGTCGATTTGTTCGACGAGGTAGTCGTGTTCTGCTGAAACAGACCGAGGTCCTTGCATTACCCGTTCGAGTTGTTCTTCGAGTTCACCCAGTCGACCATCACGAGCATCGAGAAGGCCTCGTAGTCGGTCGGCAATATCTCGGAGTCTCTGGCGCTCTTCTTCAAGCGCTTTATTGGCTGCTTGTTCAGCGTCATTTTGCGCAATAGCCGTAGTGAGTTGTGCTTTCAAACTTCGCACTTCCTCGGCAGTAACAGAGGTAAGTCCAGCATCCGCAGCCCGTTCAAGCGCTTCAACCATTTGTCCAATTCGACCTTCCATTTCTCCGATGACATCATCTTGTTGGGTGGTTAAAGTTCGTAATTGACCAACTTCAGTTGCCATCGATTCACGTTCTTCGTGAGAGAGAGAGGATTGCTGTGCAGATAATTCTTCTCGCATATCTCCGAGTAATCGTTCTAGGTGGATCACTTTGGATTCACTGTTTTCCAATGCAGCATCAGATTCAGCGAGCCTTGCAACTTCTGGCGCAACCATGTCCTCGCGTTCGGCTAGGTCAAGTTCGAGAACACGTAGCCGTTGTTTTACTGAAACCATTTCTTCATTTCGAGCAGCGAGCTCATTCCAAGCGATGAGCACCTCTTCTACGAGTTGTTCTACAGGGTATCCTTTGAGCATGCCTTCCAATGCAGCTCGTTCGTCGCCTGTTGCGTCACCAATTCGATTGATACCACTTGTTCCGGAAGAGTCGAGCGTCATACAAGCGGCTATCGCCGCCCAACCACACTTGAACTTTCGCCATTGAAACAAGCCTTAGACGGCTGGTTTTCTACCCTTTGAATAAGTCCAGCAATCAGTTGATTGCAGTGAACATGTCATCAGGCATTTCGCCAGCGAGTTGAAGGGCACCCGTAGCAACTGCGTTGATTGGGTCTTCAACACACCAAACATTGACGTCTCCGATGTCGGAGATTTCGTCAGCCATTCGTGCAGCAACGCCTTCAATCAAGGAGCCGCCACCAGAGAGGATGATGTTGTTTCGGAGGATAGGTTGGTATTCAGGATCTGCACCAGCAACGATGCGCTTGATTGCATTTCCGATTTTCGGAATAATCATTTCACATGCTTGGTTGACAAGGTCGCCAATATCGACGACTTGCTTCTTTCCTTCAACGGACAATTCAACCATTGCTTGGCGGTCTTCGCTACCGACGTAGGAAACTTCTTCCTTCCACTTGCGAACCATGTCCTTTGTAACTTGAGCACCGGTGTATTTCTTTCGGATAAGCTCCATGAGTTCGTTGTCGAGCCAGTCTCCAGCCTCTTGAATGGTGACTTGGTCTTCGTCAGTTGGGAAAGTTCCGTAGATTCGTGCAATATCGGTTGTTCCTGCACCGATGTCAACAACAATTGAACTTGCAATTTCACCAATACCAAAGGCGGTGGCAAAGGGTTCTGTAACGACCATGATGGCGTTAACTTGTCCACGTAGCGTAGCAACGAGGTTTGACTTGTCGGTGAATGAGACGTGGCTTGGGGAGCAGATAACGCCGAATACTTCATCGTATTCTTCAGGGTCTACAGTTTCCAAAAGGTGAGATACAAAGGACTTGGCAGCAGCCAAATTTGCTTCATCATCCTGTGCAACTCCAGCAGCCATAGGGCGGTAGAGGTTACATGCGAGCTTGTTCTTGAGAGCATCGCCTCCAAACAAGACATCTTTTCCAAGGAAGTTTCGTGCTACGGGGTCTTTAGGACGCCCGACAACGGTTTCGATTGTGTGGCTGATACCAGCACTTGATGCAATTGTAGATTGATAGGTACCTAGATCGATTCCAACATATAGACGGTCACTCATTTTTCTTCACCTTCCGCATTGCGGATATTACGGCGAGGATGCCACCACCCTTCAAGGTTCACCTTTACATTCCTTGCTTCGTTGAACAATTCCCAATACATTTATGCTCCGAAGTCACTCGTTTTCAAGCAAACTCTCCACAGCACAGTAACCTGCACCATCTTCAAAAGCCATTCCAACATTTTCGCAATCTTTTTCGTTCCTAACGCGCCAACTTAACTGGTACATCAGCACAAAGCCAGCAAGAACACTCATTGCGCCCCAAGCAAAAGCTCCAGCAATACGAATGTTTTGTGCAGCAACCTCTTCTTCAATAGGCACTCTTTCATTTGTTTCGAGTAGAGGGTTGTTCCAATCGCTGGTAAAAGTAGTGTCATCGCGAAGGAGCACCATGTCATTCTTGCCTTCAGGTGAAAGGTTTCGGCTTTGCGCATACACCTCAATCTGTAACAACTCACCTCGAATATCCCACACCGGCAAGTCGTTTGGAATATACCACGTGCATGAAAAAGTCCCATTCAGAACATTTTGTTCTACGCAGGAGGCGATTGAGTACGAACCGCCGGAACTTGAAGTATTCAGGACATGGATTTCAGCACCCGTGTCAAATGCATCTCCCTCATCATCGTCAACACTCCATTGAACAAGCAGTGCATCGTACCATTCACCGCCATCTTCAGGCGATAAAACAAAATCAATCGAAGGGAGTGAATCGACTGGCCTACAACCGAGTAGATCGACTGGCCAAAACGGCGATATGACAACAGTAAAACACAAATCCACATCATCAAAAACCCCATCACCGTCAGAATCATCGATGCATCCATTTGAATCACTATCGTATGCAGTTGAGTTTTCACTCGGGCATTCATCGACGTTGTCGAGGATTGAATCCCCATCTGTATCATCGATGCAACCATCGGCATTGGAATCCCACTCGAAGGCGTTTTGAGTTGGACACAAATCAATACCGTTTGCAACACCGTCTCCATCCCCGTCCTCCCATGAATTCGAATCTCGTAGAACGCCTTGAACGGCTAAACCGAATCCAACTCTGTTCCCATCTATACCAACTGAATTGTTTTGATTTCCAGGTGATACATATCGGGCACGAACTTCAACTTCAACCCATTCGATTCCAATGAGGTCTTCTTCAGAAAGTGAAACTGCCAGAGTTGTCTCATTGGTCATCGGAAATGTCGTTGTGTTTGAGAAATCTACCATTTGGGAAAGATAGAGTGTAGAATCCCCATCGTTTTGATATTCATTTGCAACAGCAATCCGACCATTAGAAAGCCGGACAATGAGTTGTAAGTCATCGACCAGATGGGGCTCGGGCGCTGCGGCCCACGCTAACCGAGCATCAAATGACCCATTCGAAAGACTGAACCGTTCTACAAAGACATCACCACTTTTCAAAAACGGACCTTCTGCTCCCGAACCATTCCAAGGCAAGGCAACTAAATTTTCCAAAGCCTCAGAATCCCCTTGTCTTTGCTGTAGCCATGCTTGAGGACTTTGATCGATGAGGCGAAATGAATCGTGAATCCAAAGATTCTCTGTAGGTGAAACATCCCCCTGATGCAACGCATCTTCAAGTTCTGCGAAGTTAATCAATTCCGTGAGGTTAAGTTGACCCCAACCATCGTAATGATTTTGTAAGTTCGCTCCTCCATTTCCACCGTTTCTTACATCTGAAGGGAGGGGTGTAGTGGCGAGAGAGAGTAACGAACGCAATAATGCGCCCGAAGGAGAAAAACCAGCAGCAAGGCTGATGTTGTTTGTAATATTCTTCTCCTCACCAACCCATTCAGGTCGCAAATCGCCCATCGATTGAAGCGTACGGTTTTCTTTCCCAGAAATCCAACCTTGCTCCACCATTTGCTGAATGATTGCTGCGGCGCTTGTAGCCGCAGGCGTCGCCATGCTCGTACCCGATGAAGAACGCAACTCGTCGTTGTATGAGTCACTCATACCATCTGCTCGCGCTGACTGAACAGAGGAGCCGATAGCCAAGGCGAAGATTCCGTTTGTACCACTTTCAGTAGGGCCAATTGAAGAAACCCCCCATCGGTCTGATGACTCTGATTTCACCGATGCGCCAACAGCAACGACGTTTCTTCCATTTGCCGGTTCCAAAAGTTGCCCCCCATTGTTGCCTGGTGCTATGAACGCAAGCGACCAAGGCATCTCGGCGGCCCAAGCATCAAAATCACCAGTGCGCGCAGTATACTCAGTAGTTGCATCACCCCATGAATTCGAATGAAGCGTAGCGCCGTTCAACCCAGCTTCGACGAGTAAGGCATCAACATCTGGTGGAACCCACCCATCCTCAGAAACAATATCTTGGAAAATAAGTTGTGTGGCATAGGAAAGCGAGGAGCCGTTTTGAGGCAATGTGTTTGAACGCATATCATAGATGTTGTAGCATGATAATGTTCCTGCAACGTGCGTGCCATGGCGATAATCCGAGTGTCCAGAAGTATCACCAGAATCAATCGAATGGTTGAGTAACAATACCTTACGGTGATCAAAACCCGGAACACCAACTCCATCAGATAAATTCTCACCAATTGAGCCAACTTCGCCTGCAGCAGTTGCGTTTCGGAAACAGGCATGGTCTGCATCGAGGCCTGAATCAGCAACAGCAACAACAACTCCTTCACCATTAAGTCCCAATTCCCAAGCTGGATTTCCAGTAGTTAATCCATGTTGGTGCAATGAACCAACCTGCTCGTTGCGCGCAGAAGTTGGTAGTACAGGCTCAACCCAAAGCAAACCATCCATGGCGGCAAGAACCGAAAAACCAGCGCCCCACCCAACAACCTCGACGTGAGGAATTACTGTTGAATAGCGTTCGAAATCCGATTCAAGTGTAATGCCAAATTGGGCAAATACAGTGATTAATTGTTGAACGGCTTCAGGGGGAAGGTTTGGCTCGAACACGATCCGAAGCGATTTGTATTCAGAAAAACGCTCTATGTCGCCTTTGAACTGAACGCCAGGAGCCTCGCCCACATGGGTGCCAAGCACTTGCCCAGTATCCGATGAACTCCAAACCAATACTTCGGTCGAACTCAACATTCGCAAAGGAGCATATCCAACATCGCCAAGCGATTCCCACAGTTCTTGCGTCCATACGCCTTCTTCGAGAATCAACACGCGCTCTTCTCCCGAAATATCCACTGGGAACAACGACGACCCGAGGCCTTGAGCCAGGGGCAGCAACAACAGCATCGTGACAAACAAAGCGGGTCGCATGAATCTTGTAGAATCCTCAAACTTTGTCAATCTCGTGGTCAAATCTTACAGATAATGCGCGACGGCGCGTTTAAGTCGGGTTTGCGAGTCGCCCACTTCGATGAAGGCCTATCGCGTAACAGGAGTCGCACCATTTGGTAGCGTGCGACAACAATTTTCTTTAGACTTGCCAGCTGCTGATGTTAACGATGCAGAGCACCGAACTTACTCCATCATGGGCTCTCGGCACAAGGCTAACCGCCGTTCCATTGACCTTCTATCCGTTGAAGAAATCGACCCACGTACTTCCACAGAACCTCGTGTTACTGACCATTTCCGTGAAGAAATCGCCGCTGCTGGCGGACTCATCTCATCTTCAAGCGAAGAAGAGTGAATCTTTCGCCGCCTTCTTGAATGACAACCATCTCGGACTACGTGAGCCGCATGGTTGAACGAAGCGAGTTACAAAAAATGGCGCGCACTATTGACGCCCATAGAAAACAACTCGAAGACCTCCATTCGCGAATTGACCAAGTGACAGCCATTATCGATGAGCATCAGGTTACTTCAGGGATTCTCAATCACCTCCAAGAGTCGAGTAAAACCGGCAAAACTGGGGCTCAACTCTCAATTGGTTCTGGCGTGACCTTGAATTATATCCATGAAAGTAAGGAAGAAGGAACCGCACTTGTCGATATAGGCAGTGGAGTTTTCGGTGAAAAACCATGGTCCGAAGCATTTACCATGACCGTTGAACGACAAGAAAACATCACGCTGCTTCACAAAGATCTTTCTGAGCAGTCAGCAAGCTTAGAAGAAAAAATCACGCACTTGGCACAAGAGTTCAATGCAGCAGCCGAACAACTCCAACCATCCAAACCTGCAACAACCCCAGTCTTTGAATCACCAACTCCTCCAAAATCACCAACCCCCCCATCTTCATCAGAAGAGAAAGAAACTCGTCGGCCGCAACGACGCGGCAGCCGGTTTGGAAATGAATTAACACTCGATGACTGAGGGAGCCTAATGGGATTGTTTGACCGCTTCAGAAAACGGGTAACCGAAGTTGCCTCTGAAGTTGATACGGATGAACTTTCAGCTGAAGCCTCCTCCCAAGAAGCACAAGAGGCTCTTGTCGCAGCCGACCAACTCCACTCTGAAGCAACCCCTTCTATCCAAGAGGCCGAACTTATCGAACACGTTGTTGATGATGCTGACGCTGACGATGAATGGGAAGACCTTGAAGCATTAGAAGAGGCGGAACTTCCGGAAGCCCCCATCGACGAATGGGAAGACTTCGATGAAGAAGAGGATGTTGCACTTCCTGCCGAAATATCTCGGAAAGAAAAGAAACGTCTCGATAATATCCGCCGTTCTGATGAAAAGCGAATGTCCAAGAAAAACAAAGAAATGAAGAAACGCGGCGCAGTTGAAATAGCGCGCCCTAAAGGCTCACATGTCGACCTTTCAATGATGAGGACGACAACAGGTCGTCAATTAGTCAGCGTACAATCGACCCCTAAAGGCTCTGTTAAAGAGGCTGAAATAAAAACCGAAGCCGGTACAAAGGTCAAAGTTGAACTCGGTGGAGGAGTTGTTTCTGAAGGTGGAAGAGTGATTAAAGCCGGCGGCGCTCTTGACAACCTCCTTGAAGAATTGGAATGGGTCCTTCTTGAATCGGATATTTCAAGCGACGCTGTAACTGCTGTAATCGAAGCACTCCGTTCCAGCCTCATCGGTTCACGGCTTCGTAAAGGCGCAGACCTCTCAAAAGTTCTCGAAGCCGCACTCAAGCGAGCGCTTCGTAATATTCTTGCTGCAGGATACTGGGACTTTGATGCAACCGTCAAATCATTTGTCGAGGCTGGAGATACACCAGTTGTCATCATGCTTGTGGGCGTGAATGGGACGGGGAAGACAACAACAGCTGCGAAAATCGCTCAACGCCTTCTCGATCAAAACCTCACAGTGGTCGCAGCAGCAGGAGACACGTTCCGTGCTGGCGCAATTCAACAACTCGAGTCCCACTGTGAAAACCTCGGAATCCGATGCATATCCAGCCAGCGTGGCGGTGACACAGCAGCAATTGCCCGTGATGCAATTGAATCAGCTAAAGCCAAAAACATCGATGTAGTTCTTGTCGATACGGCAGGGCGAATGCAAAATAAAGTCAATCTCATGAACGAACTCAACAAGGTTCGCCGTGTTGCAAACCCCCACCTCACCTTATTCGTAGGCGACTCTCTTGCCGGCAATGATGCTGTTGAACAAGCAAGAATGTTTCAGGAAATTATGAAGTTTGATGGAGCGGTTTTAACCAAAATCGATACCGATGCCAAAGGTGGTGCAGGTCTTTCTATCGCCTTTTCAACTGGCAGACCAATTGTATTTGCCGGCGTAGGGCAAGGCTATCACGATTTGAAACAATTCGACCCCGACTGGCTCCTTGAGCAAATGTTCGACTGAAGAGAAGCGATGAGGACTTAGACCCCAAACCCCTCCGAACATCATGGCGGGTACCTTCAAAGACGGGGAAACGGAAGAGTTCTTTCAATTGATTCACATGTTCCAACGGTCGGCTATGCTCCACCTAGGGCTTTTACCAGACCAGGAAGGGAACATGATGTTCAATCTCGGGGAAGCGAAGGCCGGTATCGACTTATTGATAATGTTGCAAGGAAAAACCAAAGGAAATCTAAGTGACCAAGAAGAACGATTGCTGAAAGGTATTGTCAGTGAATTACAATTACAATTTCTAAAAGCACCCGCTCGCCGCCGTGAAGCAGAGAGCGATGCTGCACAATCCGAAACGATTCGTGAAGCCTTCACCAATCCTCAAAACGGACCAGTCGAAGACCTCAGTAGTACCGAAGACAGTGAAGAATGACCTTTCTTGAGCGGTTATTTGATGTGTAATGGCGATATCAGAGAGATGATTCACATGGCTTATGTCACACCGACTGCCGAAGAAACCGCACCAACGGTACTGATTGTGGATAACAACTCAATGTCGTTGATGCGACTACGAGAAATATTCAAAATTCGCGAGTTTAACGTCGAAGTCTGTGAAGATGGTGACCAAGCAGTTGACGAATATATTCGAATCGACCCAGAATTGGTTGTAATTGCCTTGGACCTCCCTTCTCTTGACGGACATCTTGCTGCTTTAGAAATGCGAGAACATGGTGGAGAAAGCCGTATTGTGTTTGTCGCCTCACGAAGGCAGGCACAATTGGCAGAGGACGCAAGTTACTCTGCAGGAGCAGTTGCGTGGCTTGAAAAGCCCATTTCTTCCACAGTAATCGAAGAGCGTTGGAGCGAAATCCTTGGCCCAATCCCCGATGCACCAGGACTTGAAGACCTCGACCAACTTTATCCCGAAGACCGAATTAAGCCACAGGCCGATGAAGGCCTTATGGCGCTTCCACCTTTGCCCGGAATGCCAGCCTTAGCATTGCCTGGAGTTTCGATTCAACCGCTTCCAGATTTGCAAGCAACTCTTCTTTCTGAAGACAAACCCAAGCCAAAACGGAGAATGTTCAAATTCTTAATCATCCTAACGCTGGTAGGAATAGGGGCTTTCGTTTATGCAAGTCAAAATGGACTTTTAGATCAGTTCTGAATAGTCTCACTCGGCCATATTGCTTCTTGATGCACATGCGGATTTTCAAGTTGAGGCTGTTCAGGTACAATCACAACATGGGCATCTGGCACAATGTTTGTGCCCGGGGGTAAACCAGTCATCTGGGTCACGATAACCCCATCATCTTCGAGTAACGAAGCATCATTTTGCGCGAGTCTAAAATCAAGTGACGCAGCCTTTTGGCCTGCATTCCAAAGGATCCACATTGGGATTCCAAATAACCCCACAGCCAAAAACCACAGGAATGTTCCGATCATTGTACCATTCCTACTTTTGCTTCCGTTCAAGCAGAGCATCCCATGATGCCTTAGCATACGCTTTTGCTTGTTGCGATGGATTTGATGATTTGTGAATTCCGGAACCTACGATAATGCAATCCGAACCTGCGAGTACCGCTTCTCGCGGGTCTCCATACCGTTGACCCATTTCTCCATCACCAACTGCAAGGTTGACACCAGGTGTCCAAATGAGTTTACCATCTCCAACTGCTTGACGTAATAATTTCAAATCATCAGGGCGAGAACCGTTCCCAATAAATCCGAAAACGCCAGGGTGAGATTTACCTAGAGCGACGACTTTTGCAGTATATTCAGGGTCGAGTAAATTACCTCTACTTGACATTTGAGCTAAGAGAAGTACGCCCCCTTCTCTTCCGACATCACTCCATCCTGCTTGTAAACCATCGACGATATCCGGTCCCGAAATGAGGTGCGCTGTGACCAGGTCGGCCCAAGAACGAATGTCGTAAATTCCCGACATTTGTTTACGGCTAATGCCACCAATATCTGCAAACTTCCGGTCTTCAAAAACCAATAAGTCGGCTGCCGAAGCCTTGTCACAAAACGCAGACCATGCTTCAGGCGTCCAATCGTCAACCAAGTCAACATGAGTTTTGAGTGCCGCAAGGTATGGCCCAACTTCATCGATTAATTGATTCAGTTCGGCCATTGTAGAGCGGTCTGCAGCGAGACAAACCAAACTTTGTTTCCGACAAGCCACTTCCATGTAGGTGCGGGCCATTGCAAGTGAGTCCTCACTCCAACGACGACCCCATGACTCGTTCGCCTGCATGGTTGTGCCAAAGGGTCTCTCCACTCATACCTTACGGCTTAAGGCCAACAAAGACTCGACTGAATCGGCGAGTGTTTTCTCTGTCGAATGAAGTATAATTCCTAATTCTTCTTCCATTGGTCCAATGTCATAGCCAACCTGTTTGCCGAGTGAAGAGCGAACTTGTCGAACAGTGAGTTTTGGATGAAATACGGCCATAACTGTGGCCATAGGCGAAGGTAGGCAGAACGTAGCCCACTTTTTCCCAGGGGCGAATTGACGCAAACTGCGCCCTATATCGCGCATCCACATTCCTTCTTTGTGCAAGATATACCGGCCACCATCTTTGCCACCTTCAATGGCGGCAACATGCGCCTTTGCTACGTCTCGGACATCGACAAAGTTCAGGTGGGTGTGAAGGACAAACGGCAATCGGCCAGTGAAATGTTTGAGATAAGCCATCGAGCCATGCGTATGGCGCTTTTGAAACACCGGTCCAAACACAATTGATGGATGTATTGTCACGAGCCTTGGGCGTTGCTCATCGGTGAGCCGCTCGACAAAGTTCCGCATAACGCGCTCCGCTTCCGCTTTTGCCAAACCATAAGGGTTCGAGGTGAGTGAAGCATCATCGCACCAATCAGATGAAGTGAAAATTTGCCCATTTGTACTGTGAGTTCTCCGGATTGCCGCTACAGATGAAGTGTGAACAATAGATCGTGCACAACCTGCTTTTTGTATTGCATTGCAAAGATTTTCAGTCCCAAGAACAGAAGGATCAACAACATCGCGTTGAGCGTCTCGCACCCCAATCATTAGTGCAGCAGCACAATGAATGACAACCTCGCACCCCTCAACAGCAGCATCCACTTCATCAGCATTGAACAAATCCATCTGATAAATTTCAAGCGCTGCATCTTTGTGCTTTGGAAACGATTCGAGAAACTTCGCACTTTCCGGATTCCGAGCAGTTGCCCGAACATTGTAGCCTTTTTCTAACAAGAGGTGAACCACATGTGAGCCAATAAAGCCTGCAGCACCAGTTACGAGAACGCCCATGCTGAAGCGAAGAGCTACGCCTTCTTGATGTATCGTTCCTGAAACATCACATTGATGCCACCCCACTTCATGCCTTGACCAATGCGTATTGCCGTCTTCCTCTCGATGTTGATTTTCCTCGGTCCACTTTCGGGCTGTTTCGGGGCAGAATCTTCACTCATGGAAGAGGTCGAAACGACCCAGTATCCAACAGAATGGGAGCGTCACACCCTCGATTGGAATTGGACAGACAGTTACTCCTACGTCTTACAACCAGGCCCATATACGGCTCTCGGAGTTCAAGAAGCGACCTTTGAGGTTGATACATCCGATGTATGGGAAACAGGCCCGGCTACGGCCAACATCCATCTTTCATATTGGTTGCCTTCGAACACAGAAATGGGCGAAACAGTTCCAGTCATCGCCGTCGTTAGCCCCTATTTTTCGTTCGGTCAACCGGGAGATGAGTCTGGAGCGACCAATGTCGTAGGTGGCGGCCGTGGCGAGTTTATCTACGATAATTACATCCCACACGGCTATGCATTTGCCCAAGTCTCAGTTTTCGGAACCGAAGAATCCTCGGGATGCTTTGACTATCGCGGCGAAGGAGAAGGCTGGGGAATTCACCAAGCGGTTGAATGGCTCGGTACACAAAACTGGTCCAATGGAAAAGTTGGATTGTATGGGAAGTCATACGAAGGCGCAACACAATGGGAAGCAGCCGTTCATGGCAGCGAACATCTCGCAACCATCGTTCCAATTTCAGGCACAACCGGCCTCCACCCACTGCTCTACAAGAACGGAAGTGCAGAGGCGCGTAGCCAAGTGATGCACATGAATTATTTTGGTAGTACTGTTGATTATAACGGCGAAGACCTGGACAATATTTGCCCAGATATTATCGAAGGTCTTTTTGCAGGCCCGGTGACGTATGGCATGGGTGAACTCGACCCTTACATGGCAAATTATTACGAGGAAAGAGAACATATTTCGAAGGCACTTACCAACTATAACGGCAGCGTTTACTGGGTTCAGGGAATGCAAGACTGGAATGTAGACCCACACCAAGTATTCCCGTGGTATCAGATGTTTATCGATGCAGGTTTTGATGTTCGAGGCATGCTTGGCCAATGGGAGCACAACTATCCAGATCAATGGTCAAAGCATAACGCACAGGAAAGCGGATACGGTGGAGAAGCCATTCAAAATATGACGCGCTGGGATTGGGGCCAAGATTTGTTTGAATGGTTTGAGTATTACCTAAAAGGCATCGGAGAGAAGCCAGAACTCCACGCTCAAATTCAACGTAATGACGGTCAATGGCGAATCGAAGACACTTGGCCACCGCTTGACCGAACCTCAACCGAAGTCCCACTCGATACCTGCGTTCAAACTGGAACCCGAGTTCAAGGAGTTTCGGGCTCTGGCGGAAGCGTGAGTGGCGTGGTGATTGAATGCGATGCCCTCAGCACCGAAGACGATATTCACATTTCAGGACTAACAACTCTCCACCTCGAAGTTCAAGCGGCTATGGATGGAGGACAAATTTTCGTAGAGATTCAAGATGCAGAAACCAATCTTCGTATAGGTCATGCAACCATGGATATTCGCTATCATCAAGGCGGTAGCGAACCGACCACAGTCCTCCCAGGTCAAAGTCTCATCATGCTCATGGAATTCCAAGCCATCGATGCCCTTTTGCCCGCAGGACATGGCATTCGTCTTGTGCTGACAGAAACAGGAGAGGACTCCGCAAGCAGGAGCAAGGTAGTCCTCTCCTGTTTCTGTCAGCACAAGAGAGGACTACCTTGCTCCTGCTTGCGGAGTCCTGTGCCCAATTACTGTGAACGGAGGAGTTCTTTCGGTACCTCACATTGATCGTGATGGAAGCAACGTGCTCATTACACCTCAAGGCGACGATGCTGCTAATAATCAGTAATTGCCACCAGTATCACGCAATGCACGCACCATGTCGATGCGGCCTACAAGGCCAACGAAGACTCCTCGACGATTTACCAGTAGCACTTCTTCTTCTCCGAGCAAGCGCCGTGCTTCGCCAATTGAGATATCAACATCAACCATCGAGAAGTTAACTCGCATGACCTCATCGACACAAGTACCTCTGCCAACATCGCCCTTCAAGAGGCTCGATTCCGATACTAGGCCGACGACAGAACCGGTTTCACTGAGGACTGGTAATTGACTGATGCCGCCAAGAACCATTTTGTCAATTGCAGATTGGACGGTATCCGTACGGACCAACGTCGTGACTTCAGAGATCATAATATCGCCCGCCGTATGAGCCTGGTCCGGTTGTTCTTCTCGCTTGAGCGCTCCAACCATTTTCCGAAGCGTCGAAGCACGCGGGTCAACAGACCCTGTTTCCACTTTCGCAATGACGGATTGCGTCAACCCCGAGCGTTCAGCTAACAACGACTGTGTGAGTCCCAAAGATTTGCGCCATTGCCGCAAATACCCGCCGGTTGGAATTTCCATTGTTTACCCGTGGAGCCCACTACCAATGAGTTCACCGGTCGGCCCTCAATTTTTCATCATCTTTGCTGATTTACAACACTCTGTTCAAATGTTCAAATATTTCGGAAAGAGGCAAACAATTGAATAAAAAAGAACGCGATGATAATCGATATAAGTAGTCAAATATTTATTAAATAGTTAAAAAAGTAAACATTTGACAAAATAAATTAGGTAAAAGATGGGCGTATGGTTGATATACCGTCTTTGCAAGCCCTGAACCGATACCTATGATGGATAAAGCAAAATTGGAATACATTTGGCTCGATGGATACAGCCCGACACAAAACATGCGAAGCAAAACCTTGGTTCGCCCAGATTTCACCGGAACGCTTGAAGAATGCCCTGTTTGGTGCTTCGATGGATCTTCAACCCGTCAAGCAATGGGCGATGATTCAGACTGCCTTCTCAAACCTGTTGCGATCTTCCCCGACCCTCAACGTTTCAACGGCTTTTTGGTTATGTGTGAAGTAATGAATGCAGACGGAACACCTCATCCGAGCAATGGCCGAGCAACAATCGAAGACGATGATGAAGACTTCTGGTTTGGATTTGAGCAAGAATATTTCATCATGGATACTGAAACACAACTTCCACTTGGCTTCCCTGTTGGCGGATTCCCAGGACCTCAAGGAATGTACTACTGTTCTGTTGGTGGAAGAAATACACATGGTCGTTCACTGGTTGAAGAGCATGCTGACTTGTGCTTGGATGCTGGAATCAATTTTGAAGGAATTAATCAAGAAGTTGCTTGTGGGCAATGGGAATTCCAAGTCTTTGCTAAGGGCGCTAAAAGAGCCGGAGATGAACTCTGGGTTGCTCGCTACTTGATTGACCGACTGACAGAAAGCCATGGCTGCTACATCGAATATCATCCAAAACCAGTCAAGGGCGATTGGAACGGTTCTGGAATGCATGCAAACTTCTCCGATGGAAAAATGCGTGACCAAGGTGGCGAGGCATTGTTTACCAAAATCTGTGAAGAATTTGGAAAGAACATCAAGAAGCACATGGATGTGTATGGAGAATTCAACGACCAGCGCCTAACGGGATTGCATGAAACACAATCTATTGACCAATTCTCATATGGAGTTTCAGACCGCGGAGCTTCTATTCGAATTCCAATCACGACCGTCGATGATGGGTGGACCGGCCGTCTCGAAGATCGTAGACCAGCGTCGAATGGAGACCCCTACAAGATTGGGGCAGTGATTATTTCAACAACAAAGGCTTCTTACAACTGATTCTCTTCCGATTGCTGTTCACTTTTGCGAACTCTAAGAACTCCGATAATGACTGCACCAATGACCGTTAAGGTCATGATATTGGCAGCAATCATTGCAAAGGAATCGACAAGAATACCGTAAAGAAGCCACAATCCCAGTGCGAAAGAAACAACAGCAAATGTTGTCAAAGAGATTCCATCATGTCGTTTGTGGACCCATACTTGGATAATCTGAGGAATCCAAGCAAAAATCCCGATGACGCCAGCGAGTAAACCAATTGCCTCAATCCATAGAGCAGCCATAGCCATAGCCGTTGGACCGACCCACATCAAACTTCGCGAGCCTCAAATGTTCTTGGCCCAGTCAACGGGAGGCTTTGAAACACTGATGTGTGTGATTGTTGCCCAATCGACTTTTCTCGGTGCTTTCTCTCCAACAACATGCATATCCAGAGAGAGCCCAAATGGAATTTTGGCAACGATGTTTTTTCCACCGGTTTTCAACGTGACTTCACTTGGGTTGTTGTTGAATAAAGAAAATATCGAACGCTTATGTTCTGCAGTAGCCTGAACTGGGCTTTTTCGGTCGGCAAACCATGAACGCAAATGGTCGCCGAGTCCAAGACCAAAGACATCTCCTTTCAACATCAAACCGCCGTGGAGGTGAACTTCATCCCACGTGTTGAATCCTTCCAGTGTCTCCACCAAATCAGGATTCATTTCCCCCGGGCTGGTTGTTTCGAGAATTTTAATGAAGCCCGCTTCATCAACCATTTCTGCCGCCAAATCCCCAGGGATTTTCGGCCACTCAAGCCGCTGATGAGTCATGGCCACAATAACCTGCATTTCAAGCGCCTTATCCTTTGAAAGTGAGAGTCGTTTTTCGTGTAATGCATTCAATATTTTCGCCTTACGTGCAATACGGTCAGCAACGCCATCGTGGTTATGTTGTGTTCCATTATTTCGGTTTTGAACAAAATGGTGTTCATCGGTGATGACAAATGAGCCGGCCCAGTGTTTTTGTTCAACAACCAGCATGGTATTGCCTCCGATGACGACCATGTCAATTTCTCTTCGACCACCATCGGGGTCGGGAATACGAACCGATTCAAAAATTTTCCAACCGTTTTCACGCCCGGCCGCCCTTGATAATTTACATAGCCGCATTTCAGCAAGGTCCCCAGCGCGGTGTATGTCGTCAGGAGGGTGCTTTAAGCGCCGAGAGCGCCACCATTTCCAACGAACACCCATCGTCATAGAAATCCATCACCGTAACAATTGGTCAACGCTTTCAACGATGACAGTGGGTTGTTGTTCGGCCCCAACTTCAAGTTCAGAAACATCAGTCATTGTCGCTTCACCAGAGAGCACCAACACGCCAACACAGCCAGCCCTTGTCGCCATGGCCAGGTCGGTATACAACCGGTCTCCAACCATTGCGCAACGAGCGGGATCGAGGCCCAAAGCCTCAATTTTATGCAAAATCATACCTGCATTTGGCTTTCCAGTGATATGAACAGGATCTACGCCGGTCGTGGTTTTGAGTAAGGCGAGATAGGCACCGACATCAGGCAAACCGCCATCGGGTGACGGGCAAACCATGTCGGGGTGACTTGCGACCAGTGGGACGCCAGCATGGAGAAAGATACTCGCTCTGGAGAGTTTTTCATAATCGATTTCCGTGTCGTAGCCAAGGACAACGTATTCTGGGCGTTCACTTCGAGTTTCAATGCCTTTTTCTTCAAGCATTTCTCGCATGCCTTCAGTACCAATTAACCATGTTTTCGTGACTGAGTTGGATTTGAGCCATGCTAACAAATCGTGAGTAGAAAGCAAGACATCATCTTCGACAGCAGGGATGCCAAACGCATGCAATTTCTTTACGTATTGCTTGACCGAACGACTTGAATTATTGGATAGGAAATAGCGTTTAACACCGCGTTTATCACATCGATCTAGAAATTCAAGAGCACCTTCAATCAGGTTGTTACCAAGATAGATAGTACCATCTAAATCAAGAAAAACCGCATCAATTTCGTCGAGCTGCGCATCCATTTTCTCACCTCAAAACAACAATGTCTTCATCATAAACCAAGGTGAATGTAAATTCTCTTGGGCTTCTTTACTGGCAATCATTTCAGTCATCATTTCCTGCAAGACAGGCTTTTTCTCCGCCTTTCCGACAAACCAGTTGAGGAGCCAAGACTTTCGGCTGAGTTTTTGCATACGGTAGGAGTTGATGAGTTCAGGGCCTAACACTTTCCACACCTCATCTTGATACTCAACGAATGGTCTTTTTTCCATAATGTGTCGAGCAGCCATCTCTCCAGTCACCAATGCGTTTCCAACTCCTTCGCCCGAAAACGGGTCAATTAAAGAAGCAGCATCGCCAACCAATCGAATACCATTCATGCTGGAACGGCGAGGTTGATTACTGCTTTTCTTACGAGGTGAGCCGAATGGAAGTTGCCAACCTTTGGCTGAACCAGGTACCATTTCTGCTTCTGCAAATCGGTCTTTAAACATCGGATGGTTTGCGATAACATCCGCTTGAAGTGCCTTTAATTTCTTCTTTTGTTTATCCAAAAGCCCCATGACCATTCCAATGCCAACATTGACTACGTTTTCTGAGACTGGGAAGAGCCAGAAGTATCCGGGAATGACAGAGTCAACAAAATGAATTTCAATATCGCCGACATTTGCCTCGCATCCTTTGACATTTCTCCAATATTCTCGATATCCGCCGCAATAATGGTCGCGGTCCATCATGGCTTCACTGTATGAGGACTCCACGACTGAACGGGCGACTGGGCACCTATAGCCTGCCGCACCGACCAATTCACGAGAATAGAATGTTCGCTCTTCTCCGTTTCTTCCTCCGATTCGAACAATAATTCCAGCGGCATGTCGAGCATCTCCGCTTCCTTCGCCAGGGTCTTCTCCTCCAGCGCCATCATCAAACAGAACGGTGCGAACATCCCCGCCTTGGATAATTGAACCACCTGCTCCACGCACTAATGCTTGGCAACGGTTGAACAGTAACGAATCGAATTGGGCTCGAGGCAATGCATACCCAGCTTCCATTCTTTCGACGTCATCTTCTGGTAACGGGACGCGTACCGTGTTACCCTTTGGTGAAGAGAAGACAATCCCTGTGACTCTGAAGTGGGGTGTCGCTTCTAAATCGGCTTTGACACCGAGTTCACTGACGTGAGAAAGCGACTTTCCACCGACAGCATCGCCACAAATTTTGTCGCGCGGCCAGACTTCTTTTTCGATCATCAGGACACGAGCACCGGATTTAGCCAAGTATCCGGCAGCAGCAGCACCACCAGGGCCTCCGCCAACAATGATTGCATCGAATTCCGTACCACTTTCCGGCATTTCGCCTGTCTCAATGGGGTGTTCCCATGAGCGCACTACAGAGTCGGTGTCCGCCGTCATGTTAACCACTCAACCGGCTCACTCCTTGAGTCTTAGCGTTCAAGTGGTTGCAAATCACCACTCTTGACCGTCATACTCATTCGGCGCCACTCCGGCCATAGGATATGGGCGAACCTCTTTCGCAACTCGGCATCGGTTTGGAAGCCAGCCCTGCAACGCCCCTTCAGCGCAAGAAGGCCTTGATTGCGCTACTGGTTGTTACTTCGGTTTGGGGTGCGACCTTCATTTGGATGAAGCAGGCACTCAATTCCCTTGAACCAGAAATACAAGACATTGGCCGGTTCCAAGTCGTGGCGATTCTGGTCGCTGCTCGTTTTGCTGTAGCGGCAATCGCGATGCTTCTCCTCTTTCCAAAGGCCAGAGCAGCCCTCAAACACCCTGAACAATGGCGCGGGGGATTGGTTCTTGGAGGAATTATGCTTGTTGGATTTGTAACTCAAATGATTGGTTTGGAGGATATTAGCCCTTCAGTGTCCGCTTTCTTAACATCCCTCTATGTCGTTTTTACTGCATTAATCACTGTGATTTTCACCAAGTCGCGCCCTTCTCGAGCATTGATTCTTGGCGTTCTTCTCGCCACGTTCGGAGCAGGCTTCATTCAGGGCCCTCCGCACTTAACATGGGGCCTTGGAGAAATCCTCACGGTTATCTGCGCCGTCTTCTTTGCTTTGCATATTATTTATACTCAAAAAATCACACAACAACTCGAACCGATCGGCGTAACTCAAACCTCCTTTATTGTGGTGACCATCGGCTCTTTCCTCCTCTTGTTATTGATTGGAGGCGGCCGTTCAATTTCGCAATGGGATCTGGTCTTCAAGGATGGAGTATTTGTTCAAATTCTTTGCCTTGGAATTGGTGGCTCACTGTTTTGCTTGCTTTTACTCAATCTCTTTCAACGCTTTTTACATCCAATTCAAGCAGCTATTATCTATGCGTTTGAGCCGGTATGGGCGACCTTTTACGGCTTGAGTTTAGGTCTTGACCACTGGAGTGGGTGGATTCTTGTTGGCGGCGGAGCATTGTTCATTGGAAATATTGTTGTTGAAGTCTTCACAAGCGCCGATGAGGAAGAGTAAATGACGGACACCGTTTCGAAGGAAAAGAGGGATTCTATGGCAGCAGATAAAAAACTCGATTTGAATGGATTTGGAAGTAAGGCAGTTCACAGTGGGACAAACCATGTGGGCGATGCAGTCAATACTCCAATTTTTCAATCCTCTACCTACAAACTGACTGATGAGCGCTATGCCGGTTGGGCGGCCGGTGCACAACACACTCTTCTTTATGCTCGCCTTTCTTCAGTAAATTCTGATGCAGTAGCGCAAAAACTAACGGCTCTTGAAGACGGTGAGGATGCAGAAGTTTTTGCTTCAGGAATGGCGGCAATTTCGACGACATTGATGTCGTTCCTCTCTGCGGGAGACCACATTGTTGCCTCCCCAGACGTTTACGGTGGAACCTACGGTTTGCTCACTGAAGAGCTTCCACGTTTTGGAATTGAAACTACGATGACTGACATGCGAGACCCTGCAGCATATGAGGCAGCAATTCAGCCGAATACGAAGATTCTCTATATTGAGACGCTTACGAATCCTGTTCTCAAGGTCTGCGATATACCTGCAATGGTCCAACTTGCGAAGCGCCATAATCTGCTTTGTATTATCGACAACACATTCGCATCTCCATGGGCGTGTCAACCGCTTTCCATGGGTGTCGACCTCGTCATCCACTCGACGACCAAATACCTCGGTGGTCATTCAGATATCATCGGCGGAGCAGTCGTCGGTTCAAAGGAATTAATCGCTCAAATCTTCCCTCGAAAAGTACACTTTGGTGCCAGCCCCGACCCGCATAATTGCTACTTGCTTGAGCGAGGAATGCGAACTCTCCACGTCCGCATGCCAGTTTTGTGCAACAATGCAGCAGAGTTAGCGAAGCGACTTGAAGCACACTCGATGATTGAGAAGGTGAACCACCCGACTCTCAAGTCTCATGCCGATTATGAAGTTGCACAACGAGTCATGCCGAAAGGAACAGGAATGATTGGCTTTGTCGTCAAAGGTGGCGATGACGCTGCTTTGAAATTCATGCGCGGTCTTGAAATGATCTATGAAGCAACAAGTCTTGGTGGTGTTGAATCACTCGTTGAATGCCCGTTTAATTCAAGCCATATGATGATTCCAGAAGATGTCCGTCATGCAGCGGGTCTTATCCCAGGCTATGTTCGACTTAGTATCGGCATTGAAGACCTCGAAGATTTGTGGGCTGACCTCGAAAGAGGATTCGCCAATATCTGAGTTTAGTTTGCTTCACCAGTGACGGTTTTGAGAGCCGTAAATGATTCCATCCACGTCACCGTTTCACGTTCGACATCCTCGTTCTCACAATTATACAGTGCTTTTCCTGCTTCGAGTAATTGTTTGGTGGCGGCCTGCCAAGCACCACCACGGTCTCTGGCGTTGATTTCAAAATGCCATTCTTGTCCAGCAGAGCGACCTGAAGCCAGTAGCCATGCCCAAGCAGCAGCAGCAGAATCGATTGAATCATGCCGTTGAGTTGCTGCCCGTTCCGCTTTCCCATCGCCTTCTAAGAGCCCTTGAAGAATCAAATCATGAACCGCCCCAGTTGCTCCAGGTAGCGTATCGCCACGGGTTGGGAATCGGGCTACCTTTTGCGCCAACGCCCGTGTGGAATCTAAACTCTTGAGGAAAGTACCAAACGGTTGCGGTTTTTTCTGTTGCTTTTTCCAAATCTCTTCGGCTTCAGCGCCCGTGATACCAAGGCCTTCGAGGCCCTTCATGCCCCACTTTTCCCAAAGAGCGCCGAGGATGTTTCCACAACTGGTACCTTCCATGACTTCCAAAGCCTCAGCCTTCCTTTCAGAAACATCTCCCTTCGGAGTGATACGCAATCCTTCTCCATCTACGGAACCCTCTTGCATCGAAGCGAACAACATATGTGCAGTAAGGTGGCGTTCATCTGAGGAGCCCGGATGGGATTGTAAAGCCGCTTCAATCGAGTCAAAATCAGAGCCAGTGATCCATGATTCTCCAACGACGAGTCCTGAATCAATTGAATCTAAAACCGCCCTTCGTATTGCAAGTGCAATAACGCCTTCATTCATGGTTAAGCCTTGCCAAGCATCGATTATTTTGTCCATTCCTTCCGATGCAGCATCTGGAAGGGGCGTGTCTTTATCCCAACCTTTTGGTGCCCAATTCGCATCAATCGTGAGAATTGAAGGTAGGAACGGCGGCAACATCGATAGTGCGAGATGGTGAATGAACGAAGACTCTTTCTTTTCGGTCTTTGATAAATCTTCAAAACTAATGGCAAGAACAGGTCCATGTTTGAATGAGAATCGAATATAACCACTACCACTTGGTTTGAAATCAAGAACAGATTGAGCATCAATATCTCCGGTGACCCAAATTGGTACCGACAAATCACTGTGCTTCGTAAAAGAAAATCGAGAACGTTGTAAGACATCATCAAGCCATTCATCAGGGGGCGTTGGGTTTGGGCCAGTGCACACAAAGCCACCTTTCCAGGTGAAGAAGTACATTCCGCGTTTTGCATGGTCTTCCCATGGCAACATTCGCAAAGTGAGATTTGAATAATTTTGCAAGCCAGCGAGATAACCTTGCTTTCCGTCTCCGCGTCGGATAAAAGATGCAGAACCAAAAGAGCCTGAACTGAATTTTCCAACCATGGTTATTTCTTCGTCATGGGCTGCATGAAGGGAACCTGCAAACGCCTTGGCAACATCATCACCACGCTTTGACATCATGCGCTTACCGAGCCAAGCGACGTTATCCTTCTTACGGATAATTGCCTCAAGGGCCCGCATTGTCTTTGTCACAGGATCAGTTCGGCCCCAACTCAGCTTTCCTTTCCAAGTCATAACGGGAAGGTGCGCTCTTGGATTTTCCAACAACTTTGCAAGCTCGCGCTTGAGTTTATTGGCAGTTGCTTCGTTGGCATGCTTGGTGCCCCGCATACGAATACGCTGCTTCTTTTGTCCAGGGAATTCAACTTTCGACGGACCAGCCATACATTCCCCTCACACCTGCCCAAAAGCCCCTCTCGTTTGATTCCTTCGCGCCTTAAATACTGTTGACAGGTGAAAGAATGGAGCGGAAAAGAAGCCTTTGGTTTGATAAAAACCGAGAGCCCTTAATGCCCAAAAGAGGAATAAGTATGTCAGATGAATTTGCCAATGAAGAAGAAATGACCCTTGAACGCCATTATGAAAAGGAGCTTGAACCCGAAACTACTCAATCAACCTCCACCGTCTTGGAAATCCAAACTCCAATGGGCCCAGTTTCTATTGATATGAAACAATATCATGACGCAAAGAAGGCAGTTCTCGCTGCCGAGAAAAAAGCACCACAACTGCCACTTGTTGAACAACTCATGAACAGTTTCATTGGTCCAAAACACAAGCGAGATTCGCGCTATTGGAGTGGTAAATTGGGCGTTTTTATGAAACTCCATTTTGACAAGTATCTCCAAGAAGAATACGACGTAGTTGACGAATTCATGGTTGACCAGGGTAAAATCCGAGCCGCCATGTATGAAACGATTGAGGTACAGGAAGAAAACCGTGTCCGCTTTCTTGCCGTAGGTACGCGGTTCTATCAGTCAAAAACTGAAGCAAAACATCAAATCGTGACCGTTTCAACTGTCGACCACGATGGCGACCAGCGCTTTTCAGTTTACACGCCTGCAGATTTAACAGTCCTTGTCCACGGTAAAGAAGCGGACCAACTTATTGGGCATGTTGAATCTGACTTCTATGAGTGCGGCATTCTCAAGGGTGCATTCTTTGATTTGCGCTATAATTTCATTACTCGGGACAAAGACATCGATGAATTGATTGCTTGGGATGAAACCGTTAAAGAAGCATTGTGGAAAGATATCATTGGTTTTCAAAAAGCCATGCCAAAACTTCGTGAATGCGGCGTTCCAAATTCACGCGGCGTAATTCTTGCAGGCCCACCAGGTACTGGAAAGACCATGATTGCCAAGTGGCTTGCGGCTCATTCAGACATCACCTGTATCCTGATTTCTGCCGAGATGATAACCGGTCGTAATGACATCAAGTCTTGCTTTCAAATGGCACGAAAACTCTCTCCGACCCTCCTCATTATCGAAGACATCGATACTGCAGGGGCTCTTGACCGTCGAGCATCCGACCACCCGCTCTTGGGCGAATTTTTGCAATCCATGGATGGTATTGTTCCAAATCACGGCGTGATTACACTTGCAACAACGAACCACTCCAACAAAATCGACCCCGCAATTGCTGACCGCCCAGGGCGTTTCGACCGAATCATCGAAGTTGGATTGCCCGGAAAGGACCAACGCTTCCACATCTTCCATCACCTCTTGCAAAAGCTCGACATCGCTCGAAACGTGACCCTTGAAGTCAAGGAAAAATTGGCAAAGTCAACTGAAGGGTTGACCGGAGCTTGGATTCGAGCCATTGTTCAGGACAGTCTCATTTTGGCCTTGAGTCAAGATAAAACCAAGATTGGTAAAGAACACTTACTCGCATCTCTCAAAGACGTCATGGAACGCCGAGGACTTGCTTACAGAGTTGCACCTTACGCCCCTCCACAAGCTAAACCGAAGGCAGATGTTTACGTCCAGTGAATGAACTGATGGATTGATGATATACGCTTCCTTGGCCTTCACATGGTCGAGGTCACGGTGCTCGGTATTGCACAGGACGGAGGCCACCCACAACCAGGGTGTCTCCGTCCCTGTTGCGCCAATTTAACTGAACAACACTACCCAGTATCGTTGGGAATACACAGTGAGGAAGGAACCAACATCCTCGTCGAAGCAACTCGTCACCTCGGAGATCAATTTACGCTCTGGGGACAAACTCATGTTGACCATCTTTTACTCACACACGCCCATTTTGGACATGTCGACGGACTTGGGCTTTTCGGCCGTGAAACACTATCAGCGCAAGGTATTCATCTGCATGTTTCCGAAGAAATGTATCATCTGGTCGACCAAACACCGCAATGGAATTTGATGGTTCAACAAGGCGTTTTCGAAATTCAAACCTTTGCCGTTGGAAGTGCCCTTTACAACCAAGGCAGTCTCAAAATCGAACCTGTTCGAATACCTCACCGTGACGAACTTTCCGATATGCATGCGTTCATCATACGAGGGCCAAACAAATCACTGCTCTTTCTCCCAGATCACGATACGTGGGACGAGACTCTTGCCGTTCACAACAGTACTTCAATTCGAGAGTGGTTGTCAAAGATGAATGTGGATATTGCATTGATTGATGGAACTTTTTGGTCAGAGGATGAACTCGGCGGACGTAATCAAGCGCATGTCCCTCATCCACCGGTGCTGCAAACTCTCAAGATGCTTGGTGATAAAAAAGACGGCGACCCAGAAATCTTGTTCACCCACCTTAACCATACCAACCCGTTGTACAATCAAGGCGGTGAGCAAATGAGGCAAGTAAGCAAACAAGGTTGGGGGGTTGCCCATCAAGGTCAACGCTTCACGCTTTGACTTAGGTAATGACATATTCCAGTATGATGACTTCAATCGTGTAATCGACGTTTTCACCATCATCTGTATGTTGACATCCAGCTCCACTACCAGTAGCCACGTCAACTGAAATATCTATTGAATAATCGCCAAGACCAGCACCGTTTGAATCGAGTCCAGCCATAATATCGGCTTTTGTTACATTGGACACTTCACCAATCATCGAAGCATTATACCATTCGACCAGTGTTTCATGAGAGGCAGGTGCGCCTTCCTGATTTTGTCCGCTTTCAGAACCACTGAATTCATCGTGCATCAACATACCAGTGATGGTATCGGACTCGGTATCCGACGCGCCCGGCGCAAGACATCCAAAACCAGCACTGCTTTCATCTTCGGAATACGACATTGAAATTTTAGCTCCGACGATGTTCAATGAATTATCGTTTAATGAATCAGTTGACAAATTCAGTGAAAAAGTATCACCGTCGACTATGTATTCTCCACCGTTATCAAGCTCCAATGTACGGAAGTTCCCAGTCACATTGTAGCTTCCCGGAGCGCTGGATGATTCAGAAGCATCGGGAGCGAAGGCGTAGTAGGAAGTCTCCACACTTGCTGCAAGCAGAAGCGTAATTGCTGCACCGATGCCAAGTGTTTTCTGAGCAGGAATTGCATATCGGCCAAATGGATTGTCAGGTGATTCGCTTCTAAACCAACAGAATCCGAAGTGGGTTGCAAAGGCAGCAGCCATTCCCGGCACTGATGGAAAGACTTCACTGCCATAACCGAGCAATGTCCAAACAACGACACCAATCATGGCCGACATCATCATGGCAATCGCGTGTTTTGAATCAGGCTCATAACCCGTCATTCTTACCAAGAGCAGTGGCACAAAGATAGCACCAAGGCCATACACGGCCAGAACCACCAAGGCAAAGACAGAATCCCCGAAACCGGGGAATTGTTGACCCACGAGTGAGATTATTGTGGCAAAGGCTGCAACGACTAAGGTGACTTTCTTTGTCGTCTTATGGTCTTGGCTCCACTCGGGTCTTATGTCATCGGTTATTGCTGCAGTACATGCAAGAACTTGACTGTCAGCCGTCGACATTGTAGCAGCAAAAATAGAAGCAAGAATCAATCCACCAAGGAAAGGACTCAATTTATCCATGGCAAGTTTAGGCAATCCCGTTTCAGCCCCACCCGCTCCGAGTTCTGGTAGCAAAACCCTGCAAGCCAGACCGATGAGGAACATGATGATGATGAAGGGTGTTTGCCAAACGAAAAACCAGACCATTGCCTGTTTACGAGCCTTGTCGTCTTTTAGCGTCATGACACGAGAAACCACTTGTGGCTGGCCAGCGACACCAAGTCCACCGAGGAAGAATGCAGCGATCCAAAGTGTGGCGCCGAACTTCAGCCCTGAAGGGAATAAGTTGGTCATGTTCGGATCGATAGTTTCCAACTGACTATGAAGTCCAGAAAAGCCACCGGAGCCCTTTATTGCCACGTAACATAAGATTGCAGAGCCAACAATCATGACGCATGACTGAGCCGCATCTGTCCAAATTGAAGCACGAATTCCACCAGCGTAACAGTATGCAACAACAAGAACGAAACCAATGAGAATCCCAATGGTTGGGGCCCAGTCGAGCATAACTTCGAGGGCCACACCGCCCGCAGTCAGTTGTGCAGCAGCATAGATGGAGAGGAAAATAACGGAAAGTATGGCGGCAACTTTTGCTTCTGGCGACCCCGTAGTGTTCGATACAAGGGATGACAGTGAGCGAATGCCCCGTTCTTCCCCTTGCTTCTGAATGTATTTGTAGAGCCATACCCAAGCCACAAGTTGGCCAATCGTCGAGACCACTGCAATCCAGATGGCAGAATACCCGTTTATGAAAATGAACCCGATAAACCCGATGAACATGTAGCCCGAGTTCCAGGTACTTACGGCCGACAATGCAGCTAAAGCCGGATGCATCCCCCTCCCAGCAACAAGGTAATCGTCAGTTGTGTCTTCTTTGACGCGCATCGATGCAAGTCCAACACCTGCAAAAAAGAGCATAAACAACAAGAATGAGCCTAAGAGAAGTACACTATCGTCCATTAAAATCACTCACCGTTACTCCAACGAAGGAGTGCTTTCTCTTCAACCTCACTCACGCTTGCAGGAAATACAAGACAATTCAAACGCCCACCACGAATTGAACTCAGTTCTCCTACGGTTGTAGATACAATTCGTTGTTCATCAGTCCCCATGTCTGCACATAACACCACGGCAAGGTCTTCAATTCCTTGCGCAATATACTGCTCGCACATGGTATGTCGAAGTGATTGAAGCGGGGAATCGTCCGAGGGAGGCATTTCCACCAATTCGTTTTGTAACTTCGGCCACATGAGTTTGAGTGATTTGACAGCATCAGAAGGCATCATTGGACGCTGGTCGCCAGTGCCTTCTCCGGTCGGATCCAAGTCGAGGAGAGCAACAGTATGCAGATTACGGAATCGATTGGCTGCTAGAACTTCCAATGGCGACGTAGCAACCCATCCACCGTAAGGATAGGTAAGCGTGGTTTGTCTTCCAAATCGATAATTCGACAAACCGATAGCCCCGGTAACGATGGTTGTTATTGAAACTCCATGGAATACGAGGCATTCGATACCAGCCTCTTCTGCTTGAAGTTGAAGGTCCACGTGCGTTGTTGCTTGTAACGGGTCACCGACGACCAGTAAAGCCACAAGAGAAGTTTTGGCAAGAGTAAACAATTCGTCAGGTTGCTCGACCTCGGGGCGCATGACCCGTTCAATGCTACCAATCTTTTCTTCGAGAGCGTCGAGTTCGGATTTTGGCCAGAGTGCAGTGTATGCTTCATAGCGGCGGTGTGTGGCCTTTTTTGCAGCCTCAAGTGCTTCAAGAGTCATCCCAGCAACGGTTCCCGGCCCCATTCCAATCAACAGTAAACCCGTTTCGGGGAGTGTTCTCGATTGTGTAGAATCTTCCGCCATGCTCAAACCCCGTGCTCGCTTGGATTGAGCGAGTGTCATGCGTCATTTGAGTGTGCCGAGCGCGCAAACCCAACTCTGGTTGGACATGTGCCGCACGCATAATTGGTCCAGTAATGAGGCTGGAGTCACACGTCTTGCAGATGGAAGAAACGCCCTCCCACTCAATGATTCAGCACCTGCAGAATCAGATAAAGTATGGGAAAGTAATCCTCATCTCGAAATTGAGATTCAGCCGAAAGGACCGACGCATTGGCTTGACCATGTCGATGAAGAATTGGCGAATGCACACCGCGAAGATTGGCCTCGTTCGTATGAAATTCAAGGCGACGTCCTCATCGTAAAAATTGAAGAAGTTGTCTGGGATTATGGGGAATTAATCGCTGACGCTATGCTTACTCAACTGCCAAACATCCGACTCGTTTGTGCAGATATGGGTGTTAAAGGCGAGTTCCGAGTACGTGAACTCCATCCTCTTGCGAGCCGTGATGGCACTGTTGAGACGCGTACTCGTATCCGTGAAAATGGTTATTTGCTTTGGGTTGACCCTTCGAAAGTCTATTTTTCAGCGCGTTTATCCAACGAAAGAACCGAAACGCTCGCTTCTGCTAAACACTTGCGAAGAGAACTCGGTCGTTCACTGGTGGTATGTGACCCATATGCAGGTGTCGGCCCAAGCATGGGTGCGTTGCTCAACGAACCTGGCCTCTTACAGGGTTACATGGTCGGAGATCTCAACCCCGATGCTGCCGAATTACTCACACTCAACCTCAACTCCTTGGTTTCACGCTGTAAAGATGAAGCAGGGAACTCGCCCCAAGCCTTCTATCCAGCTGAACTCCATTGTCGCGATGCTCTTGATTGGGCGAAGAATGCTCAAAACATACACCAGGCAGATTTGCTTTTAGTCAATCTACCTCATCACAGTATTGAGCATATTGAAGCACTTTTGCCTTTGCTAAAACGTAATCAAACCACAGTATTGCGTGGCTGGGCAATCGTTGAGCGCGCGGAGTCTCATGAAAACGAAGCAGCGATACATCTTGCGATTTCCTCGGCAAATGGAACGGTGGAAAAATTTTCTTTCAAAGAGGTCAAAGGCTTTTCCACAACGAAGAGTTTCATGTGTTTTGAAGCCTGGTTGAACCTGTCTGCCTGAGCGTTGAGTTCATCAAGCGGAACTGCTTCGGGTCAATCATGGAGAACATCGTTGCTTGCGTATGCGGCGTAAAAATCGACATCGCTGGAGCAATTCCGCGCAAAGACGGAACCAAAGTATGGTGCAAAGTCTGCGGGACAGTCTTTATTCATCATCGCACATGATTCAACCTTTCAGTCAATCACTTTTGCTCAGTAAGTTGGGCGTACTTTTTCTATTTATCTCTTGGTTTTGCTGGGAATAAAAACCACAGAAGTGGGATAAAGAATAACGAGGGGAGGTTCTTGCCGAACTTCAAATCCAACTTCGAATTAAATTCGACATATGAGCGGGCATCTGTATCATTTTCACCCGGTGGCTCTGAACGGACAGCGGAGTAATTACTCGGTTCGACTAAACCTAAGTCATACCCACTGAACATCAGTTCCAAACGTATTCCGGTCATGAGAAGAGAACTTTCGACACTTGATTTTTCGTGCGCCATGGCGCCTTGCTCGGTTTGGGCAACGAAGGTTTCACCTGCGATCGAATCCTTTTCATCACCGTCATCGCCATCATCCCCCCCCGTTAAGTCCATGACATAGGCTGCAGGAAGGAAGAGGAAACACGCTACAACTCCAAACATGAGCACGGCACGAAGAGTGGCTCTGAATGGAATTCCAGCAATGAGTAAGCATTCGCTTAAACAGAGAAGAACCAAGGATACCAGCGTCGCTTGACGTCCAATTTTTAACCACTCAACATCATCCTTCTGTTCTGCCTTTGAAGAAGACTTCTTGGAATCATCCGATGAAGAATCGTCCGAAGTTTGCTGGGAAGAATTGGCTGGTTCATCATAATCACGGAAGAGCATATACAATAAAAACGAAGTCGAATTCTCCATTTCGACATCGATAAGTGTTTGTTCTTTATCGATAGCGACCAACGCCTTAATTTTGGTTGGTGCAGGTTGACCTTCAGTGTACTGGCCTTCAAATTGAATAACAAGCCAAGCAGAGAGTACCAGGTGTATGGCAATCAAAACAGTGCCAGTTACCCGTAATCCATCACCGACACGGCTGTGAGAGGGTCTTAGGGCCATATTTTGCCCACCAGCCACCCGTACTTGAGTGTTCAATCACTCGTCGACTTCTTGGTCTTCATCTCGACGACTTCCAGCAACAACGCCGGCAAGTGCGATAACAGCAACTATTGAAATCGGGGAGAGGAACGGCAACAAACCAGCATCATCTGCTAATTCTTCAGCAGTTGGAGGTGTAGAGTCATCACCATTCGCCGTACCATTAGTAGTGTCGGATTGAGGCAAGGTGAGGTTACTTACATCGATACCTGCTGCTTCAAGTTCCTCTGTAATTGTTTCAAGATTGTGGTCTTCAGCATCGACAATGTCAGTGATGCTGCTTGCACTTTCCATTGCTTCAGCTGCTGTGCTTGCAGGCACACCGGTGAGGTAACGAACGCTGACCTTTGTTGGGGCATCGTCGCTGTACCCTTGAGTCACTGGCCCAGCCATTGTGTAGGAACCGTTTTCGTCCATTGCATAAACGCCAACGCCAACCATTGCTGCATGTTCGTTACTCCACATTGGAGCCCACATGCCGTCGTTGTATGGGAATTCAGTAGGGGCTACATCGGAAAGGCGGTCTTCCATGTTGAGGCCAAACTGTTCGAGTACATCGGTCAAATCTGATTCCATGAACGCTTCAGCGATGGCTACTAAACGATCGCTTGGCTCGGATTCTTCTTCAACCATAGTGCAATCTTTTTCAGACACATATGGTTCGCTTTGGCCGTTTTGGGTCAAGTTCATGTGAGCGCAATATTCGCCAATCTCCAGAACTGACACATCGCCCGCCATTCCATAGTGGTCTTTTGAGCCATCAATCGCCATGGAGTCCAAGTACACCTGGTTGCCATTTCAATGGACGTTTATGACTGGTCAAAACAATACGACG
>JAPKCL010000065.1 GCA_028822955.1 Candidatus Poseidoniaceae archaeon | reverse complement strand
TTTTCAGCAGGTGCTTTTTCAGCAGGTGCCTTTTCAGATGCAGGCTCCATTGCTTCAGCAGCATCGATAATAGAAGGAGTGGAAACATCCTCTTCCTCTTCGTCGTCCATTGCGGAAGCAAGTACTGCTGCTTTCTTGGCCTTGATTTCTGCTTCACTTCGAGCTTCTTCAGAGTGGATTTCATCAAGAGTTTTTCCGTTGCCAGCGACAACACCAGCTTGGAGCAGTTGGCTCTTACGAATTGCGACAGACTTTACCGGATAAATCGGTTTAACAGCCTTGCGGATTTCTTCTTCAAGAGTTCCGTCGAGGATTTGAGTCTGGATCTTAGCGTAGGTCGACTTCGAAGCAAAACTGATGATCATGTCACGGGCCTTTGCTCGCATTGCTTGCTTGACTGAAGTCTGAACACGCTTCTGGGTGATGATAAGAGGCTTGAGACGGACAAGGTATCCATCTGTCGAGACAATATCAACAACATCGTCAACCTTGCCACGGTAGCGGCGGATTTGACGGCGAATGTGATCGGTTTGGTGGTGGTGGCCGATAAAAGTCGTCAATGCATCTTGACCGACGCACTCATGAACTCGGAAACGAAGAATAACGTGCATCTTCGTAAAATCGCCATTGAATTCTTGTTGTGTCATTTCATAGACACGGCCGAGAATGTGTTCGTCAGACTCTCCCAGAGTTTCTCCAATTTTCTTAAAATCCCATGGAGTACGAGGTGCACGAATGGTGTACCAAATCTTGTTCTTCCACTTGTCTCGCTGCTTCCGTGCTGCTGCACGTGCCTTCACACTGATTTTCTTTGCCATTGTATCATCTCGGGATGTTGTCTTGCGGGGGCTACCCCACTTGCAAGTCGGCCACTCACCACCCCTATTTGAAGAAGCCTCTTGGTCCAATTCACTGCGGTCCTTAATTTGCATTCATATCAACGGTTCGATTCGGTAAACTCATGAGCATGAAGTGAACCCCGTGGTTGTGGGCCTCCATCACATCACCTGGCGAGCGACGGCGAGCGGCGTTGCTGACGAAACGGTTGTAGCCGATGCCATAGCATGGCTCGTTGGAGACCCAGAATTGGTCGAAATCGAATCGACAACCTCCTACCATGGCTCCAAACTCCACATGGTGACTGGGGTGTGCAAAAAGAAAGCACATTCAATCAAGTCATTGTCTCGAATCGGAGCGGAGTGCCTTCAAACCTTACTTCAAGAAGTCGATGTTCGTTTTGATGAAAACCACACTCTCTATTTCCGCATAGATTTCGATGCATTCATTGACGGTGAAGTCGTTTTAGCAACTTCGGGCCAAGTTGCAACCATCAAATGCCATACCAAAATCGAAGTTTATCCCGGACAGGTGGCGATTGAAGAATGTAAAAATATCCTCAAACTCGCCTTAGAAAAAGTTCAGGATGAATGATAATTTGATGTCACAACTCGGCAATCCACTAAGTTGAATACCTAGTTGAAAGACCAAAGGACATGAATGTCCAGTTACGCGCCATCATACTCAGTATGATGATGTTGACCTGTGTGACAGTTCTCCCATCTGGTTCTACTTCAGAAGGCAAAAGCATCAATCAACCTCCAAGTTGTCATGCAGATAGAAACGATACTTGGACGATGGGTTTGATTTCGTGTACCAATTCGACCAGCTCCGGTTACACTCTTTTTTCACCTATGCCCGCAACAACCAGTTACCTGATTGATCATCAGGGAAGGGAAGTCCATTCTTGGGAATCACCAGGTGGGCATAGACCTGGACTTTCTTCATATCTTTTGGAAGACGGGGATTTACTCCGTGCTGCTAACCTTGCCCAACAGGCCGTTGGAGACTTCAGTGGTGGAGGAATTGCAGGTAAGATTGAGCGCATTGGCTGGGACGGTACTGCCGAATGGTCCTGGGAATACTCCTCGATGGATTTCATCACGCACCATGATTTAGAACCGATGCCAAATGGAAATATTCTCGCAATTGCATGGGAGGACAAATCCGAGACAGAAGCTGCCCAAGCAGGTCGTAACCCAGCCATCGCGAGTGATGCGCCCGGTGGAAGTAGCAATGTTTGGCCAGACCACATTATCGAAATCGAACCCTTAGCCAATAACCAAGCAAATATTGTGTGGCAATGGAATGCTTGGGACCATTTGATTCAGGACTATGATGCATCGGTCGATAACTTTGGTGTGGTCGCAGACCATCCTGAACGGCTCGATATCAATTTCATGGGTGCAACCGGAAACCAAGCAGGCCGGGCAGATTGGATGCATTGTAACGGTATTGACTACAACGCTGTCCTGGACCAAATTGTGTTGTCATGTAAGAACATGAATGAGATCTACATTATCGACCACAGTACGACCACTGCAGAAGCAGCAGGGCATACTGGCGGAAATTCTGGTAAAGGTGGAGACATACTCTATCGATGGGGGAATCCACAAGTCTATGATTCAGGGCTTTCCAGCAACCAGCAGTTGTTCGGACAACATGATGTTCAATGGATTGAGCAAGGACGAACTGACGCTGGAGGCCTGTTGCTGTTTAACAACGGTAACGGACGCTCTCCGAGTGTTTCATCTGTTGACGTGATTCACCCCCCTTCAAACAACGGAAATTACCCACTTGAAGCAAACGGAACCTGGGGGCCAAATGCACCAAGTTGGTCATGGGACCTTGGAGAACAGATGTATGCACAGTCAATTTCAGGTGCTGAACGTTTACCAAATGGAAACACACTGGTGACCTATGGCACGCAAGGGACACTGTATGAAGTGAATTTGAACGGAGAAATCGTATGGAAATACATCAATCCGATTACCAACCAAGGTAGCCTCACTCAAGGTGATGAGATTCCTGCAGGAAACAATGCCGGTACAACTGCAAATGCGGTCTTCAAAGCACGCAAGTATTCCGAAGAGTTTTCGGCCTTCACTAACAAAGACATGACGCCAGGTGACTACCTTGAAACATGGTCTGATCTTTGTCCGAATGAAGAATCAATACCATGGGATATCGATGGGGATGGATGCATCGATGATTCGGATGGAGACTCGATTAATGACCCCGATGACTCGTGTGAAGGATACGATGATTCCATCGACCTCGACAATGACTCCATACCCGATGGATGCGATTCGTTTATTGATTCTGATAACGACGGAGTCAACGATACTATAGATTCCTGTCCCGGCTTTGATGACTTGATCGATTTGGATAATGATACGATTCCAGATGGGTGCGATTCATTGATTGATAGCGATTTTGACATGGTCTCCGATGTTCTTGACCAATGCCCAGGATTCGACGACTTCCTCGATATCGATAACGATTCAATACCGGACAATTGTGATGATTTGATTGACAATGACGGTGATGGAATCGCCAATCAACTCGACGTTTGCGAAGGTTTTGAAGATCAAATGGACGGTGATGATGACGGCGTTCCAGATGGGTGTGATGAAACACCGGATGGAAATTACAATCCAACCAATGCAACCGATGCAACCAATACGACCGATGCGAACTCCGGAAATACCACGGATGCTGACCAGGTGAATTCAACCCAGTCTGCCAACAACAATTCGAATCTCGATGTAACTCAACCATCGACAGAACTCGATTCGAAAACGGATGCTTCAAACAGAACTCCGCAATTAGTAATCTCGTTTGTCTTGATGTTCTCGGGAGCATGGCTTTTGTTCTATTTGGTTGGTCAACAATTGTTTCCGAAGAAGAACGAGAATGAATATACCAAAGCCGATATGTTCTTTCAGGAAACTGGGATCCAAGATTCGACGCCACAATTTGCTCAAGTCAGTTCAATGATTGATTTACCTGCTCTGAACCCACCATTCGAACCAACACCGTATGTTCAACAAAACCAACCGACTCCGCCACCATTACCTGCGGAAGGATTGCCAACAGGTTGGACCATGGAGCAATGGAATTTTTATGGCCATCAGTGGCTTGAGGCACAATGATACGTATTTGATTACTTCAAAGGCTTCATGTAGAACGACTGTTTGGAGTTACTTGAGGAATTATCATTACCCACGTCGTTACCACAGCCTGCGTCGACCACAAATACCAAGAGTGCGTTGCAGTATGTCCTGTTGAAGCATTTAGAGAAGCAGATCGATATTTGGTCATCGATCCCGATGAATGTATTGATTGTGGTGCGTGTATCCCAGAATGCCCAGTCGATGCTATTTTTGCCGACACAGACGTTCCTGATTCAGAAGAATCCTGGATTGACCGTAACGCCGATGAATCAATCGATGCAGAAATCGCAGAGGGCGACACACCAGTCCTCGCTTCAGACTAATACTCTCACACTCAAAATGTGTTTTGTTAAAGCGCGTTGACATAAACCAATGTTCATGAAGGGCGCGTACTAGGAGGGATTGATTGGAATGGTTCGAACAGACTTTACTCAACTCCGAAATGGTAGTGATTTGCTTAAGCGTGGCTTTGCTCGTATGCAGCAAGGTGGCGTGATTATGGACGTCGTCAATCCGGACCAAGCAGCCATTGCAGAAGATGCTGGTGCTGTCGCCGTCATGGCACTTGAACGGGTCCCTGCTGACATTCGTCGTGATGGTGGAGTCGCCCGTATGAGCCACCCCGATATGATTCAAGGGATTTTAGATTGCACTTCGATACCCGTCATGGCAAAAGCACGCATTGGTCACGAAGGTGAAGCACGAGTTCTCGAATCCATGGGTGTAGACATGGTCGATGAATCAGAAGTCCTCACACCAGCAGACCCGTTTTTCCACATTAAGAAAAGCGATTATTCTATTCCATTTGTATGCGGTGCTACCGGATTAGGTGAAGCAGTTCGTCGTATTTACGAAGGTGCATCGATGATTCGTACCAAGGGTGAGGCTGGAACAGGAAATCTCGTTGCTGCTGTAACCCATGCTCGACTGATTGATCAAGAAATCCGTCAAGTACAATCTCTTGATGAAGTCGGAATCGAAAAGGTAACCCAGATGATCATGCAACGATATCATGTCCTTGCAGATACATCAGAACTCCCAGGCCTTCATCCAATGACCCCCTTTGGACCAATTGACGATTCGATGCGAGATGGAATTCAATCCATCCTTCTCGATGTCAAAGAGATGGGACGTCTTCCTGTCGTCACCTTCTCTGCCGGTGGAATCGCAACGCCTGCTGATGCATCACACATGATGCGAATGGGTATGGACGGAATTTTTGTCGGCTCTGGAATTTTCAAGTCAACAGATCCAAAAACTATGGCTGATGCTATTGTTTTGGCTACTGCCCACTTTGATGATGGCGAGAAAGTTACTGAAGCCATGGCTATGATGCTGGGTAAAGCAATGAAAGGCGATGAGATGGAAACGCTTGAAGTTCGTTATGACCAACGTGGTTGGTAATCAATCCAAAGGATTGCCAACGCCTTCTTCCCCAAGTGTCCACTTGAGAGTTTTTACAACGCCGTCGAGAGCTTTATGGTTTCGAGCAGCTTCTTTCATACCGTCTCTGTCTTCATTCCTTCGACACTCTTCAAACCAAGATTTCCACTCCTTGCGTTTGAGTTCTGCTCGATTAAGCATCGCTTCGATTTCTTCCCAAGAACGGTCGTAAGTTCGGCGTGGATTGGCATCGGAGGACATGGCTTTCATTTGGGCCCCAATGCCCGAGGTATTTGAGTCAAACGCCGGTATGACTACTCCGAGGCTGGAATTCGGCAATTCTCGTACGAACTCTTGTCCTCGAGAATCGACCCGTCACCGAGAATCACATTCTTGAGAATGGAACCTGAACCGATTGAAACTCCTTGCCCAATCACCGTATTTTGCACCATACAATTTTCTCCAATCGTACAGTTTGACATCACTAATACATCTTCCAAGTGAGTGCCCAATCCAACCATACTGTGTGATGAGACTACAGAACCTTCCAAGGTACCTTTCATCTCTGCACTTTCTGCAACGAAACTGTTACCTTCAAAATCACCCTTTGGTAAAGGGAATGGCAAAGTCTGACGTTGTGCGATAAGCGTATGCTGGGCACGAATCAATTCCGATGGGTGCCCGACATCGAACCAAACGCCATCGATAGTTTTGGCATACATAGGCCAGCCCTTTTCGAGGACGAGGGGGAACAGTTGCTTACTGAAGTCAAATTTCTCACCCTCGGGGACAAGTGCTAATACTTCTGGCTCAATGATGTAGAGTCCTGCGTTAATGACATTGCTAAAGGCTTCAGCAACTGTTGGTTTTTCTTTGAAACGACAGATATACCCTTCGCGCAATTGACCATCCAAGGAACCGAGATGAGACCTTGAAAGCCCAACGATTCCAAATTCAGTTGGATCCTCAACTTCCCAGAGAGCCATGGTTACTTTTGCACCACTGGCTCGATGTGCAGCGAGCAATGCACCAATGTCAAATGAAGCAACTGAATCTCCCGAGCCAACAACGAATGTTTCGGTCAGGTGTTCAGACAAAAGTCGTACACTACCAGCAGTACCCATGGGTGATGATTCTTGATTCACCCAGGCGTCAATCGGATTTGGAAGAGTGTTCCAGGATTCAACGTGCTGTTCTAATTGTTCACCACGATAGCCAGTTGTGACGACAATCGTATCGATTGAAGCATCTTGCATGGCATCCTTAACAAAATCAATCACTGGACGTCCAAGAACTTCAACCATAGGTTTCGGACGAGTGAGTGTCAATGGCCGAAGTCGGGAGCCTTGGCCCCCAGCCATGATGACACCGAACACGACATCACCTCAGCGTCGACGACTTGCGGTCATGTCGAGCTTACGCATCGACTTTTTCTTGCCCGACTTGGCTTTTCTTTTACTCGAAGAGCCACCGTCAGTTTGACCAATACCACCAAAGGTAATTCCGCCAGATTCTAAGAGAGTCGAGACCAATTCATCTGCGACTTCAGCAGATTCTGCTCCAGTCTTCATTTCGGCTTTGACAGATGCGTTATGATCGGTCATCCATGATTTTCGCTCATCGCGCGCCATGTTTAACTTATCACGAACTTTGTTAACATCCACCATCAATTCAGTGATTTTGTTATGCATATCATCAGACTTCTGTCGAAGTTCGAGGAATTCTGTGTGAAGACGGTCACCTTCTGCCTTCAAGAAATCACGATGTGCAAATACTTCATCAACTTCAGGCGATAAGACATCTGCTCGAGCGACTGCTTCAAGCATTTCCTTATGAGCAGCATCTGCTTCAGAGCGCAAAGTTTTGATTGCCGTATCCATGTCGGAAAGGTCAACATTAATCATCTCGAAATGGGTGACTTCTGGTGCGAGTTCTTTAATTCGGGTTTTCATTTCCTTGATTTGCTTAATCATTTCCTTTTCTTTCTTTTGACTAACTGAAATGGTTTCAAAGGTTGTTTCAAGAGATTGGACATCATGTCGAAGTTTAGCATATTCTGCTGTTGCAGACTTCTTTTCTCCCTTTTCATCACGTCGACCTTTTGCCTGATTGATAATTTCACGAAGTTGTTGTTGAATCGCATTACGCTTTTCCTTGAACATTTTAATCTCTGCCCGAATTGCTTTCATCTCAGCCATCACGAGGTCGATTTTATCTCGATGTTCCTTGTATTGGCCTTGAACTGCATTGCGTTTATCGCCAATCGTTCGAGCCTGGTCACTGAATGAATTTCGAGTGTTTCTCATCTTTCGGACACGTGCTTCCATGCCCTGTAATTCTTCTTGGAGTTCAGAATCTTGACTCGGGGTCGCTTCATCAGGTCTTCCGCGCATAACTCGTCCACAGAGTTATCCATTTCAAATCTACCCATTGAGAACGGTGGATTAGGCACCAATGTTTCCGAAGATATCTCGTACTTTAATGAAGATTCCAAGTGCGATTCCGAGAACTCCGATGAGGCTTGTCGTAACTGAACTGAAGGTGCGAATTCGTTCAAGGTACTTTGTCCGTACACGAACATTGATTTGGCGTCCAATAATCAAATCTCCACTTTGTTCTTCAAGTCGTACCGAGACTGTTGCCTCTCCGAACCGTTCTGGTAGTAGCGACTGCCAGGCAACTGTCCCATCTCGCAATAATCCAGACATCAAGCCGAGAACATCATCGTCACCTTTAGCGGTAAGAGGGAGTGACTTTGTCGACCACCAATGGCGCTCTCCAGGGTCCAATCGATAGGTCATGGCTAAATCGTGTGGCCTGAAATCCGGAGATTGTACACGAAGTACAATGTTTCGGGGTGTATCCGAAAGATTGTGAATCAATGTGAACAAGTTCGCACGTTCATGAACTACATTTTCCATATCCACTTCAAACACAATTCCTGCCGAGGTACTCGGACGACCAGCACCAAGATCTTCTTCAATCCGCCCAATGATTCGGAAAAAGGCTGGACAAGAATCTTGGATATGTTGGAGAATCGAAAGCCATTCCTCCATCGTAAAAATTGGGTGATTGTTGACTACTTCCATCCCTTTAGCGGTAAGTACTTCCGATAATTCGGATTCCATAGTCTTGGAGTCGAGTCCTTTCGAATGTCGATACAGCGTCATTAAGATTTTTTCTCGAGCGAACATTGGGTCGATTTTAGGCTTGAAATATGCTTCGACTTCCTTTGAGTACACTTCGTATTCTGAACGAAGGAGTGGGTCCATGTGAGTTTTTACTAAATCGCTGAACACCATTTCTAATGTCGAGGGGTGAATCGGAGGAGTATATGCTTTCAAAAGCCCGGTACGCTCATCCATATTGAATGGGCGAGAGCGTGTGGGAATGTGCTGGCCGAGAGAGAGTAAGAGTGTCGAGAAAGAAAGGAGAAGAAGAATCCGCCCGTTGATTGAAACGATATCGAACACAAAAATTCCGCTCAGTAACAAACTCGACATTATGCCAAATGAAAGTGCCCATGAGTGTTTTGCTATGGCATTGACCGCCCTCACATTCATCATCCTCCTCGGGTATATTTT
>JAPKCL010000064.1 GCA_028822955.1 Candidatus Poseidoniaceae archaeon | reverse complement strand
AGGCGTAAATCATCACCCGAAAGAAGACTTTGAGATGTATCATCCTCAAGAGCAATCAAATTGTGGAAGGGAGTCCAATACGATTCAATAATTGGAGTAACTGTGAGGCTAGCTCTGCTATCAATTCCCCCTTGATCACCCATCCCTTGGTCACCGGAGTGAGCGGCATTATCGAATACAATGTACCAAGTTTTGTCATTGATTGAAGGTGGAACTTGCCAATGGAACTGATAACTTCCAAGTGCTGATTCAGTCGATGGTATCTGTTCAAAGGAATTACGATACGATTGACCAAGGTCGTAGGGTTGTATCGAATTCTGGTCAAAAACCAACACGTCGAGTTCGCCTTCACTCACAATAATTGAAAGGTCGAAGACATCACCAGGTGTTAAGGTTCCAAGACTGACTTTGATACATGCACCGTTCCCAATAACAGTTGAACTGGAAAAACCTGCGGGCGTATCGTTCAAACAATTCGGTTCAGCACGGCCTTCTGTAGCCAAAGATGAGGCCGGAATCAGCATCACACAGAGAAGCAACGCAACGAAAAGAGAGGAACGCATATATCGCTGTCAGCCGTTATCCACTTCAATGATGTGGCCGTTTGTTCAAGATGACCAGCCATCGCCAGTCCAAACCATATGGCTGATAGAACCTGAGTCTGAGATTTTAATTCGGTCACCGTCTACTGCTGCTGTAACCGATATGTCACTTGCTTCAATTTCATTCTTGGCTTCAGAAAGTGGTATTTCTGCATACTTGAGTCGGGCACTGAAGTGAGTTAAGACAAGATGTCGCGCATTGCAAGCCAATGCAGTCCGAGCAGCACCGGTACTTGTGCTGTGGAGAAATTCATCTGCCCATTGTTGGGCCTCTGCTAAGAACGTCGATTCATGCACCAGCACATCAACTTCAGAAAGTGTGGTCAATGATTCTGCCATTTCCGAAGTATCGCCCGAGATAACCATGCGCGTAGTGGGGCGTTCTTCACCACGGAAATCGTCTGCGTTCAATTCGGTTCCGTCTTCCATTGTGATGTCATTACCCATTGAGAGTTGTGCTTTTTGCTCATCGGTTAATCGCAGTTCAGCCGCTTTAAGTCGATTGAATTTACCAGCACCGCCTTTGGATTCAAGCATCCATGCACACGAAGGAACGGTGTGGCGTGTTGCTAATGGTTGCATACGGTGTTTCTTCCATCCCTCCGGTTGAGGCATACTCTCAAGAAGAGATGCTGTACCATCACTCGCCATTTCAAGCCAACGCTGTTCGGCCAGGTCTCCAAGGATCCAACGAACTGAATATCCCAAACTTTCAGTTGTTGCACCAAGTTCTTGCCAGCCCCTTATTTGTCGAGCTAATTCTGCACTTGGCGCTGATTCAGGAATCGGTTCGCCCTTGAGAAGTGCATCAAAGACTTCGGGTGAAGTAGGACCAAGTACCAAGAGAGGGGTTTCTCGCTTATCCAATGCCATGGTATGCATCCATGGTAAAACACCCCAAGTGTGATCTAAATGTCCGTGGGTTAAACAGACTACATGAATTCGAGATGCTCGTAAGGTACTGCCTTTGTCATGCGCTTTTAATCGCTTACGTTGGTCGGCATATCGTATTTGAAAACCTTCACCAGCATCGATAACGGCTATGCCGTCTTCACATTGAATGAGGCTCCCACTGACCTGCCTCTTACCGGTAGGACGAGCCGATGAAGTTCCGAGGATGTGTAATTCCATACGCATGACAACACCTCAACTTTGTAATGGGATTGGCGTCGGCGGGAACCAACGAAGTAACACAATTCGGTCGATGGCTCGAACCCAGCGCCAAGGCACTGCAAGATGGACTGAGCCTTCGACCAGTTCCTCTTCCGTATCGCGAACAAACAAGTGTGTACAGGTCAACCCGTTTGCATCAATGACTGCATCGTGAACAACGCCCAAACGACGCCCATCGGGTAAGAAGACCTCAAGACCCGTAAGTCGGGACACAGAATCTTCACCTTCAGTCATTCGTATCCCTCATCAATGCCACCAGTCGAGGGGCAATAAAAGAACCCCGAGATTTTGACTCATTAGAACCATTGAACGATGTGTACTCAAGTTCACTTTGAGGTATTGGGGAAAGACACGATTTTCTGTGTTTGGTGTTCATGACCCCAATACAACATTCCTGGCCCAATAATCAGCCAATGTTTGGTTTGCCATGGGTACTCAAAATTGTCAAGTTCAACATCGAAATGAGCGTGTTTCTCTTTCAAGAAAATGACGATCTTTCTTCCCTGTCCAATCAAGGCCTTTTTACCATCCAGCAATACTGCGAGAAAGTTTTCGTTGGAAACCCACTCTTCGGGTGGCATTTCCCCATTATGATGTGGAATCATTTCTTCTGTTACCGGCGTAACTTCTTCATCAATCCAACACACATGCCCGTTTTTTTCAAACAGTTGTGGGTGCAAGGCTACAACAGTATATTCATGCATCTTCACAGGAATAAATTGTCCAACTGGGATCTTCCCACCGTGAGCAATTAATCGGTCAATGGCCACATCGATTGTTCTTTTCGAGAAGTTCGAATTATTCCGGCCCGTCCTCATGTTACTGATGTAGATTTTATCATTAATGACGTCGAATATTGAGTACTTAGATTTGCCAGAATAGGAGTGATAAGCGGATTTATGCTGAGAATAGAGGAGAGCCCTGGTTTCAATCTGACTCCAGAAATGTTCTTTCGAAATGTTGAGTATCTTTTCACCCGACCTCAAATAAAGGAGTTCGTCTTCAATCATTTCACGTTGCATATTCAAATGTTCAAGTTGTGAATTAGTTTTTTCAAGTTCTATCAATTTGACTTTAATCATCTCATACTTTCGGTCGATTGGTTCTTTATTGGAATTGGTTTGAATCGCTCCTTTAATGATTGAACTGCGTTCACCTGTGGGTATTTTTTCCCACAACCTCAGAGTAGCATCATCAAGCCAAATGTTCACTTTTTTACCCATGACTCACCCAAGGCCTGCCCCCTTAATTAAACTAACCCGTTGATAAAGGGGTTACTATTCGAAACTGTAAAGAAAAACATTTCTTGATATACTACAAACTGGAACGCTTTGACATGGCACTCACGTGTAATATTGACGCTGCTGGCAAAGCCGCAAGACTAAGAGTTGGAATTATAGGTGTTGCCGCTGGTCTTGGATTAGCGATATTGGTCGGTATTGGCTTGCTACCAGCACTTGGTTGGTGGGCTGTTGCTGCAAGCATCGCTGGTGGTGCATTTACCATTTGGGAAGCACGTGCCGGATGGTGTGTTGTTCGAGCAATGGGCTTCAAGACACCCGTTTAATCACTCTTCTTCTGTTGAGGACGTAAGTTGTTTGACCGTTTGTGCAACCGCCACTGGCGGTAAATCTGCTAACTTCCTTTGGGCTCCTTCGGTGACTTTCAGTTCCTCCAATCGTCGTCCACTCGGAATGACTCGACTGTCATACGAGCCGACTGCATCATTATAGGCACCAACTGCAGTATTGATGCCTCGGCCCATTTTTGCGAGGTCCTGACTGAATTTGGATACTCGATCATAGAATTCCCGCGCTCTGGAATGAATCTCTTTGGCGTTTTCGGCCATGGATTGTTGTTGCCAATACAAACCAACGGTTCGTAACAAAGCGATGAGGGTTACAGGTGTAACAATCAGAACATGCTTACTGAATGCATATTCTTGCAATGACGGCTCATATTCAAAGGCAGTGGAAAGTATCGGTTCTGCAGGAATGAACATGACCGTAAAGTCAACCCCTTCGACCATGCGTGGATAATCTCTGTCCACCAGGTCGTCGATATGCTTCTTCACTGCTTTTGCGTGTTCTTTCATCTTAACAGCACGTGCTTCACCGTCATCCAGTTCAAGACCATCCCAATAGGCTGCTAAGGGTACTTTGGAATCGACGGGGATCGAACCACCATTGGGAATCTTGGCCAAAAGGTCAACGCGTGCTCCGCCTTTACCGGATTTGAGCGTAACTTCGGTATCAAAATCACAATGTTCCAGCATACCGGCGGCTTCTGCGATGTTTTTGAGCGCAACTTGGCCCCAGTTTCCTCGAGCTTTGACCGAGCCGCGGAGTGCAGTTGAAAGTTGGACATTGGTGTCACGCAAGTCAACGGTTTGTTTGTGCAACATGTCTGCCGTCCGCTTGAGTCCTTGATACGCACCTTCACGTTTCAATTCCATCTCACTGGTGGCTTTCTCAAGTTTTTCGAGATGTTCTTTGATCGGTGAAACCAGTGATTCGACTTCTTTCTTTCGTGCATCGTGGTCTTTCACTGCCTCAGATTCGACTTTTCCAAGCCGCTCTTCAGCCAATCGAAGAAAGTCTTCAGAATTCTGTCGAGCAACGTTGGTTGCGACACTTTGCATCTGGGCCAACATCGATTCTTTACTCTGCGAGATTGCTGTTACTTGTGCTTCCGCACGAATCACATCACCAGAGTAACGGTTCTTGGCCAAAAGCCATCCAATTCCAATGCCTAAAGCAACACCGAGTATCGTCAATCCGTATTCAGCCAAACCTGCCATGTACTGTACAAAGCGTCGACACTTCTTGAAGACATTGGCCAGGGTTGAGCAAAAGGCTCAATCACTTGCCACGGTTGAGGTTTGCCTTGAGTGAAGGTCGCAACTTCTCTGCGCCCTTACCCTTGTTGTGCAGACCACGTCCTCGCTTTCCAGCTGAGGTCTTACCACGGTAAACTCGTCCACGATGGGACTTGTTTCCGTTTGCTGCACTGAACACACCGAGTTGCTTGTCAGCGATGATAGAAGGATGATGTGTGTCGAGAAGGATGACTTCGTAGAACTTGTGCTTACCGTCTTGCCCAACCCAGTACGAGTTGAGAACTTCCATGTTCGGGAAGTGACGTGCAACACGCTCTTCAGCCATACGTTGCGTGTTCTTTGCCATGGTGATCTTCTTGATACCAGCCTTACTTGGCTTACGCTTCATGTGAATCTTACCCTTACGAAGTCCACCACGGCGGATTCGGGTTCGGATGACAACAACGCCTTGCTTGGCTTTGTAGCCCATACGACGAGCTGCATCGATTCGAGTAGGACGTTCAATCTTGCAATTGACCGGTTCGCGGCGCCATTGAGCCATGCGAGTCTGGCGGAACATGTGAGGCACAGCGTCTTTTGGCTTCTTCCAAGTGTCCCGAACGTGTTGATACAATCCTCGACTCATAATGAACACCTGCGCTTCTCAGCATCCTGCCGACTTAACTCCCCTTTATGAGTCTGTCCACGCGTCAACGGTCTCCCATTACGATGTAAAACGCGTGCTGCTGCCGTTTTTATCTTGGGAATTTCACTCAATTGGCAACCCTTCTGCTTGAATTCCGCGCCAGCCGCCCCAAAGAGAAATTGCATTACTGTAGCCCATTTCTTTGAGAGATTTGGCTGCGATTGCACTTCGGAAGCCTCCGCCACAGTACAATACAATCCGTGAGTCGTCAGCAAGTTCATGCTTTTCGATGTCTCGTTCAAGTACACCTTTTCCGATGTGAACGGCGCCCGCCAGATGGCCGTTTTCGTATTCATGCCGTTCTCGAACATCGAATATTACGAGGGGTTTTCCATCCTCCAACATCATTCGTAATTCCTTTGCTTCGCATTCAGGAATTTCTGCGCGTGCTGCTTCGACAATGGCGAGGAATTTCGGACTATGCTTTTTGGCCATAGACCTGCCAGTGAGGATAGCCTCATGAGTGCTACGGCCCACGCCACATCATGGCAGGACAGGTTACCGGTAGAGAAGCAGTACTTGCTGCGCTTCTGTCCGGCGATGCCATCGAGATGGTTTTAGTCGACCGAGAAAAGGACACTGTGGAGATTCGAAGTTTGTGTGAACAACTCAAGATTCCTCTTGAAGAAGGTTCAACTAACGACCTTTGGAGAATGTCTGCAGATGGTTTTGTTGATGCTCTGGCTTTGACAGGACGTATCCCTAACGGAGATTTGGATGAAGTCTTGGAGCGTGGTGGAACGATCTGGTTTTTCGACGGCGTCACCTATTCAACCAACCTCGGATTTGCTATTCGGTGCGCGGAAGTCTCAGGCGCTGATGCTGTTGTTCTGAACGTATCAAAGACCCATGAAGAGCGTCGGACCATTCGTCGCTCAAGTATGCGAGCAGACCGATTTATCCCTGTTGTTTACAGCACAACCGATGAAATTCTAAAAGCAGCAAAAACCCACGGCGTTCGGATTATTGCGGTAGAAGATGTTGGTACGCATGGACCCTGGGATGAAGATTTGACCGGTGATGTCATGCTGGTTGTCGGGGCTGAAAAAGAGGGAATCAGTGAACAAGTCTTAGCTGCGGCAAATGCTTGTGTGTTATTGCCAATGGATGGATTCGTCCCTTCATACAATCTGCAAGTTGCTGTCAGTGTCGTAGCGGTTGAAGCCCTACGTCAGCGGAATCTAAAGAAAGATTAATCATTTCGAAACGAGTTTTCGGCTTTGATAATCATCTCCACGGAACACTTTGCTGATGTTCGAACGCCGTTTGAGAGATCACTACTGGCTTGATGAAGGAAGGGCAATCCTAGGAGAAGACCTGCTTCACCGATGTATTCTGCAGCATGACGCCGGATGTATCGTGATTCATGAGTCAAAAGGTATGAGCCCAAAATTTCGATTGATTCATTTGAATGAATATTCGATAAAAGGGCTAAGCCTCGAACAACAATGCTGTTCCGTTCACCATCGATGATTGCTCCAATAATCGGCACTTGATTGAAGCCATAGGACCGTTTCATCGCTTTCAATACATCGTAAAATAATTCTGGAATGGTACTCAGGTGTTGTGCATACGGTTCAAACCATGGCCCAAATGACGCAACGGATTGGAGTAAGCACCTGAGGACTAAGCGATTCTCGTGGTCAAAACATTGAATCAATGCTTGTTCAGTTTGTTCACTGCCTGAATCACGGAGTCCTCGAATCGCTGAGATGACTTCGTCGGTGTTCATACTTGTAAGAAACGGTGTCAATATCTCGAACTTACGAATTGGTTTGAGTGAAAGATGACCCAGATGAATAATGGCCACACCTCGATAACGGCCCGAATTGAATAAGGGAGTTATCAATTCGATTTTCTCTTCATCTGAAAGGGCAAACCCTCGTATTCGAGTCAATACTTTCTGAGTCACCAACGGGTTTTCATCATAACGCATCGGTTTTAACAATTCAAGGATTGCTTTTTCGTCATCTGAATGGAGATTCATTACTGCCCATGAGCGAACCGGCATGTTTGGGTGGGAAAGAGCCTGTACGATGTCTGCATACGGAAAGAGGCCTCTTTCGACATAGAGTCTTTCAATCGCCCAGGTGGACGCAGCCGTAGAAGGATGAGTTCCTATCAAATGAAACAAAACCCAACGGAGCGTATTTGGTTGTAAATGAGCAGATAAACGGTCAGCATGATGACGCCAATCAGGTTCTGGGGTTGAAAGAAAAAATTCGCGTGCTTCAGCATCAGTCATTGTAAGAGGGTAACTATCCAACACCGGCGCAGGAACATAGGGTGCACGAGGAGGGGGAGGGGGGAGTGCAGCAAGTTGTTCTACGGTGAGAATCGAGCGTAGCGTACTTGGAACTTCGGCAGGATTGAATTCAGCACAGCCCAAGAGTAAAATTACACTGGCAATCATATCGGTGTGCAAAGGCCGAGGATGATAATGTGTTGAACGTACACATGCGTTCGAATTGTTGAGATGAATCGGGAGGTGGGCTGCGATGAAGCGTGATTTCATTCCAAGGTCAAGAAAGGCGGCTTCAAGCGGAAAAACTTCAATCAATTGTTCATTAATGGTCCGCTGAAGTGAAATTTTGTGTCCAACAGATTTCGGCGTCCAAAGACTCCCTGGGAGCATCGTTTCACACCAACGTAAAGCGCGCTGCACCGCATCAATTCTATTTTTATCTACACGAAGTGGAGATTTAAGAAGTCCAAAGGGCGTCTTAAGGATCATCACTCAATCTAGAATTCAACTCTTAATAAAAAAGTCAAAATGATATGCGCAGTCTCGCTATGACTGTCGAGAACAGGACTTAATCGTACAAATTAAATTCTATGAACTGCGTAAGAACGAGGCTTCACGGCTAATCTCAAAGGCGATAAGGTAGGGATATGTGAGTTACTTTCATACTCAATACCTATGTGTAATGTGCCGCAGGAATGGATAAGGGCGTATCTGTGACTAAAAGAAAATACGGCAAAAGCAATGTCATTGATTTATCAGAATGGGGCAGGCCATTTGCTCGAATTCTTGCTAACTTCTTGAAAGATAAACCAGTATCAGTGATACAGGTCACCAATCTTCATTTCGTACTTTCCTTGTTCTGCGCTTGGCTCATTTTCGAGGGGCACACAAGAGAAGGTTGCTTTCTGTTAATCATCAAAGGAGTGCTCGATGCGGTTGATGGTGAATTAGCCCGTATTCGTGAACGGCCATCTCACGTTGGAAGGTATTGGGATACTGTGGCTGACACGATTGGATTGATTGCTGTTATGTGGGCATTTGGAAGCCTTTTGGCTTGGGGAATCGGCTTAACTTCACTCATGATTTTAGCCGTATTGTTTCAGTATTCATTGTTTAACCATTTTTCAATACGGATGAGAGTCTTGGGCTTGGGTGACTCAACAAGCCGAATTGATGAGCGTATTCGTCCCGTTGCTCAACCATGGGAGAGCCAACGTAATGTGAATATTTTTCACACAATATACCTCGTGTTTTTCAGTTGGCAAGACAGTATTATTTCCACGTTGACCGGAAAAGGTTCGAAGAAATTACTGTTTGAATTGACTGCTTCTTCTTCACTCGGCTACGGCATGCAATCAATACTCATCTTTGGACTTGCACTTACGCAGAATCTCGACTTCCTACCACATTTGATTCTAGGTGTCAATGGATTGTTGATGGCTGCTGTTATCATACGAAGTCGGCTCGGATGAAATGCAGATACTACGCTCCACACCCCTCTACTAGAGACATGATTGTTTAGCGTGAAGTTAGACTATTTGCCAAACGAGATACTATAGCACAAAAGCCTGAACCACAGTCATGGACGTTTATGATT
>JAPKCL010000003.1 GCA_028822955.1 Candidatus Poseidoniaceae archaeon | reverse complement strand
ATGGATGGATGTAACCATCCATCGTAATGGCATCATCCATTTCCAGCGTTTCGAAGCAGGAGTGCCTGCCGCACCGCTGGCAGAAATCGGCACCTGTGACGATACAGGCACAACTATTTCATTCAAGCCCGATCTTTCTATCTTTTCAGGCGTGACCGAATTTGATTTTGAAACAATCGACAAACGTATGAAGCAAACTTGCTACTTGAACGCTGGGTTGAAGATCAGCATCACCGATGTCCGTGGAGATGACCCGCATTCCATCGATCACTTGTATGAAGGTGGTTTGACAGATTTCGTTCGCCAATTAAACGAGCGCCGAGAAGTTATGCACTCCGAAGTCATCACCATACTTGGTGAAAAAGACCACCCAGATCCTGAATTAGGTCCGGTTTCAGTCGAATTGGCACTCCAATGGTCCGATGCTTTCAGCGAATCAATCCAATGTTTTACCAACATAATTGAAAATAAAGACGGTGGCACCCACCTTTCAGGATTGCGAACTGCATTGACCAGTTGCGTGAACGGCTATGCGAAGAGGCGGAATTTACTCAAGAACGATGCACTCTCTGGCGAGGATGTCCGTGAGGGCCTTGCTGCTGTGGTCAGCGTTAAGCACCCAGATCCTTCGTTTTCCTCTCAAACAAAAGACAAACTCGTGAGCAGTGAAGTCACGGGTATCGTCCAAAAAATCGTCTACGAGAAATTAAGTGAATTCTTTGAAGAGAATCCAAGTGTCGCCAAGCAAATCGTCGACAAAGCCCTCCTCGCCTCAAAAGCCCGTGAAGCAGCTCGCAAAGCGCGTGACCTCACTCGGCGCAAAGGTGTACTCGAAGGCGGCGGCCTACCTGGTAAATTGGCTGATTGCCAGTCCCGTGATCCAAGAGAATGCGAAGTCTATCTGGTCGAAGGTGATTCTGCTGGCGGTTCAGCAAAGACTGGCCGTGACCGACGCATACAAGCGATTCTCCCTCTGCGTGGAAAAATCTTGAATGTTGAACGGCAAAAGCACAACATTGCAAAGGTGTTCCAGAACCAAGAAATCCAAACAATGATTCGAGCTTTCGGCGCAGGAGTTGGAAACAATCCTGAAGATGAAGGCGGATTCAATCCTGAAAAGTTGCGCTACCATAAACTCATCATCATGACTGACGCTGACATTGACGGCGCTCACATTCGGACTTTGATGCTGACCTTCTTGTGGCGCTTTATGCGACCTGCAATTACCGGAGGTCACGTCTACATTGCGCAACCACCTCTCTATCAATTATCAAAAGGAAGGGTTAGCAAGTATGCCTTTTCGGATGAGGAACGTGATGCCATTATCGATGAATTACGTGGCGATAACCCCAATGTCAAGATTGGTGTACAACGTTACAAAGGTCTTGGTGAAATGAATCCGGAACAATTGTGGGAGACCACAATGGACCCAGCAACCCGTACAATGCTCAAAGTAACTGTCAAAGATGCTGAAGAAACCGATCGAATGTTTGAGATCCTCATGGGCGAGGATGTTCCAGACAGAAGGGCGTTTATTGAACGCCACGCTAAGGAGGTGACCAACCTTGACATCTGATGATATTGAAGAAAACCAAGAAGAGGAAGAAGTCGATGAAACGATTTCCACGGAAAACGTTCTGAACCACCCACTCACCGATGAAATGAAAACATCGTACATCAACTATGCAATGTCGGTCATTATTGGTCGTGCATTACCAGATGCCCGAGACGGTTTGAAGCCCGTTCACCGCCGTGTTCTCTACGGTATGTACGAAGGTGGCCACACCTCTGAAAAGAAATACAGTAAGTCTGCACGTTCCGTTGGTGAAGTCATGGGTAAGTATCACCCGCACGGCGATCAATCGATTTACGACACTATGGTTCGTATGGCACAAGAATTTTCACTGCGTTATCCTTTGATTGATGGCCAAGGAAACTTTGGTTCAATCGACGGTGACCCGCCTGCAGCAATGCGTTATACTGAAAGTCGCCTCGATAAAATCGCCAAGCATATGCTCGAAGATATCGATAAGAAAACAGTTGATTTCCAACCAAACTTCGATGACTCTGAGCAAGAACCGACCGTTCTCCCAGCTCGTTTACCGAACCTCCTCCTCAACGGGAGCGACGGTATTGCTGTTGGAATGGCGACTCGTATCCCCCCACATAATTTGACTGAAGTTGCTGGTGCAATCCACTTGCATGTAAGCCGTACTCTCGAGGAAGGCGAAGCGAACCGAGGCATGCCACAAATCTCTATAGATGAGTATATGGAGCACGTCAAAGGTCCTGATTTCCCAACGGGTGCATCCATTCACGGAATCGATGGAATCTATGACATGTATACCACTGGAAAGGGTAAATTCCATGTTCGTTCCAAGTGTGATGTTCACGATGATTCGAAAGGTAAGCGAATCATTATTCATGAGATCCCATATCAAGTCAAGAAAGCAGATATGCTTGTTCACATCGCTGAATTGGTAACCAAAGGTTCTATCATTGGTATTCGAGATATCCGAGATGAATCTTCGAAAGAAGGTATTCGTGTCGTTATTGAAGTCAAGAATAATGCCGACCCTCACGCTGTTTTGAATCAATTGTTCAAATCCAGCCGTCTCCAAGAATCATACTCTGCGAACATGATGGGTATTTTGGATGGACGACCAGTCCTCTTGACTCTCCCTGTTATGCTGCACACCTATGTGGCGCACCGTGAATTAATCATCGAACGTCGAGCCCAATTTGATTTGGATAAGGCACAGGCAAGAGCTCACATTCTCGAAGGTCTTCTTATCGCTCAAGACCGAATAGATGAGATTGTTGCAGTTGGTAAAGCCAGTTCCAGCCGTGAACAGTTCGAAGCAGTTCTACAAGGCAACGAAACAATGCCAGGTATTCCAGCCTTCAGTTTCACTGAAGCACAAGCCAAGGCTATCGCTGAACGCCGTCTCTACCAATTGAGCCGTTTAGATGTCGATAAGGTCCAGAATGAATTCCAAGAATTACAACTTCGAATCAGCGATTTGCAAGACATTATTGCTTCTCGAAAGCGTAGACTCAGCATCTTACTGGCTGAACTCGATGAGATGGTAGAACGCCATGGCGATGAACGCCGTTCGATCATCGACCCAATGCCGCTCTCCATGGATCGTGAAGATCTTATCGAAGAGCGAGCCATTGCTATTACCCTCAGTGAAGACAATTACATTCGCCACATGCCTGTGGAAATGTTCCGTGTCCAGAACCGTGGCGGTAAAGGACTCAAAGGTGTTGCAACCAAGAATGAAGATACACCTCAGTTGATTGTAACATGTTTCAGCAAAGACCGTTTGCTGATTTTCACCGATAAAGGTCGTGTGTATGGCCTCAAGGCATGGGAAACACCTCTTGCCAGCCGTCATGCCCGTGGTAGCCACATTCGTAACGTCATTGAAAAGATTCAGGATGATGAGAACATTGTCACAATCTTGCCAATTACTCGTGATCTACTTGAATCTCCAGACGGTCACTTCTTACTGTTCGCTACCCGACTCGGTCTCATCAAGAAAACAAAGCTCGAAGAATATGTCCGCATCAACCGAAATGGAAAGTATGCACTCCGCTTCAAGTTGGATGATGACAGTTTAGTCAATGTTCGAACAGGTACGAACGACTCAGCAGTCGTTATGATTTCAAGCACTGGTTTCGCCAGTCGCTTTGCTTGTTCCGATATCCGTTCCTCTGGCCGAGTTTCTGCCGGTGTGTATGGTATCAAGACCGGTAATCGAAAGAATGCCGATGGCGGACATGTCGTCGCTATGATGTCAACCGAGAATACCGATACGCAAATCCTGACGATTACTCGAAATGGAATGGCTAAGCGAAGTCGCTTAGGTACTTCAGAAAAGATACCTGACATGAACGCTGAAGGTGTCCAAAAGATCGATGCTGAAACAGGTGAAGGAAAGATGCGAACCGATGGTTACCGAAAGACCAAGCCTGGTGCTAAGGGTGCATATACAATGAATCTCGACCATGAAAGCGGTGATTACATCATCAGTGCTCGACAGATTCCGAATCTCGATGATAACGTGTTCTTATTGACTAAGAAAGGTATGATGATACGCATCAATGCTGGTCAAACAAAGGAAACCAAGAATAAAAAGTCAAAGGGAACTCGTGTAATGGAATTGAGGAATGCAAAGAAAACAGGCTTTGTAGACCACATTATTTTCGCTGCTCGTCTTCCTGCTGAATTGGTTGAAAACGACTCGATGGATGATGATTCTGAAGGCAATTCTGAAGAAGAGTGATCTTCTCCTCGGAGCGACGCCTTCAAACATGATTCCATACTGTGAGTGTCTGCACCGGCCCCCCTTGGCCGATGCGGTGATGTTTTATGGATGAGCGCTCATTGATTTATGACTGGAATACTGTGGAGTATGAACTCAACCGAAATCCCGCAAACCACCCCCATGGAGTCTGGTTTGATGATGAAACCCTTCGGGATGGATTGCAAAGTCCAAGTGCTCGTAATCCAACCATCGAGGAAAAAATAGAATTACTCACCTTCATGGAAAACCTTGGGATTCAGAAAGTCGACCTCGGTCTTCCAGGTGCTGGCCCTTATCATTTGGAACATATTGATGCAATGATGAATCACATCACTGAAAATGATTTCAAAATACGACCTGGTGCTGCAGTTCGAACACTCATGAACGATATTGAGCCCTTGGTTGAACTACAGGCCAAACACGGTACCCCAATCCAAGCGAGTGCTTTCTTAGGTACCAGTCCAATTCGCCAATATACAGAAGGATGGACCATCGAAAAACTTCTTTCAACCATGGAAAAAGCAGTTTCTTTTGCTGTTGACAATGATGTAAAGGTCATGTTCGTTACTGAAGATACTACTCGTTCAAAACCAGAGGATATCAAAATCATCTATCAACGGGCAATGGAATTGGGAGTTCGTCGTCTCTGCATCTGTGATACATGCGGTCATGTCACTCCAAACGGCGTCAAAAAATTGCTACAATTCATCGATGAAGAAGTAATCAAAGACGCAGGCTACAAGCGTTCTGAAATCGAAGTTAACTGGCACGGTCACCAAGACCGTGGTTTGGGTGTTGCCAACAATATAGCAGCAGTTGAAGCCGGTGCTGATGTGATTCACGGAACTGCGTTAGGTGTTGGAGAACGTGCGGGTAATGCTCCACTCGACCAAACGTTGGTCAATCTCAAACTCCTCGGAGTTATTGATAACGATCTTACGCAATTGGATGCCTACATGAAAAAGGCCAACGAATACATCGAAGTACCTCTTCCTCGTAACTATCCTGTCTTTGGAATGGATGCTTTTGAAACTGGAACTGGTGTTCACGCTTCTGCCGTGATTAAAGCCATGCGAAAAGGTGACAATTGGCTAGCAGACCGTGTTTATTCCGGTGTTCCTGCCGGAGATTTCGGTCTAAAGCAAGTCATTCGAATTGGGCATATGGCTGGACGTTCAAACATCATCTGGTGGCTTGAACAAAACGGCTACGAAACTTCAGATGACCTTGTATCTCATGTTTTCGAAGTGGCAAAAACCCAACAACGGAACATGGAAGACCAAGAAGTGAAGAATGTCGTCGATACTTTCCTTAACGCTTGATTAGGCCTCAGCCTCTTCTTCGTTATCGGTGAATGTATCGCCTTTTTCGACATTGACTTCTTTTGTTACTGTCCATTCTTGGTCAACAGTTCCGCCACTCCATTCTCCTTTAACGGCGACTTCATCAACATCAGTTTCTTCTCGCCAAACAGGTTCACTTTGTGAGCCACATACAATGAATTTACCGTTTTCATCAATTTGGTCATTCAACAAGTGGAGATGTTTTGAGATTGGTAAGAAATGACCTACGGGCATTCCGGCTGCAGTGAATGGGTTGGTTGCTGCTCCAATCACTAACCCATCTTCAGGTGCGACAACATCCACGGTAATTCCCGGAGTCCCAGGGTCTGAAATGGTGGCGATGACTTCACCTTCTCGCATAACGGAGCCTGCCGAGACAAACATGTCCAACAATCCACCTTCACCCGCACGCAGCCAATGTGAGCCACTTGCAAGTATTCGGAACCGTGGGCGGTGAGGATTACCATCGATCATACGCAGTGACCGAAGAACATTCAAAACACCATGCATAGCGACCTTGACTGCTTCATGGTCAAGCAGATTTGCTCCTCCACCTTCGTAGGTGATGACAGGTATATCCTGTTCTATGGCAGCTTTACGCAAAGAGCCAGACGGTGGTTTTGAATCGAGTATGATTTCAATTCCAAAGGCCTTTGCGAGAATGTTTGAACCAGCATGCGCCAAATTTGCACGAAGTTGTGGCATATTTGAGCGACCGATTCCAGCGCTGTGTAAATCAACAATAGCGTCGACATCAGAGAACAAATACTTCCAGGTTTGGGCAGCCACTCGCCGAGTAGTAGAACCTTTCATGTCACCAGGGAAATGTCGGTTCAAATCACGCCCATCAGGGAAATATCTTGATTTTGAACGGTATCCTGGTAAATTCACAATTGGTACAATCCGAATCGTCCCCGCCAACTGCATTGGGTCAAGGGGCTTTCCCGAATCAGTGAATGTGTTCGAAAGGAGATGCGTGCACGTTGAAGGGCCAGTCAATTCATCGCCATGTACACCACCAAGAATGGTGATGGTTGGTCCTGGACGAATACCATGGAGAATTGTGACCGGTATAGGCCAAGAGTCACCAAGGTCAGTTTCCAAAAGTGGTAGATGAATCGTACGCATTGTTCCTGGTTTGATGATTTTGCGATAGAAGCGAGTATTCGTCCATTTTGCGCTTCGGTCCCATTCTGGTCGGTCTTCCAATTTATGGGCAGCCATTGCTTCTTGAATGGCATTTCTTCGACGTTTTGATAATTCATGAGCAACACGAATCTTGGACTTTGTCCGTGGTTTCTTTGCTGCCATGGTTACGGCAGCGAACACCACTCAATAAGAATGCGTATATTCACAAACAAACAAGCAAAGAAAACAAGTGCTTACAGGTGAGCCCAAGGGTATGGAAGAAGTCGGTGTTCAACGTCAATACGCTCCAAGTTCAATCTGTTTTGGTTGTGGTCCAGCGAATCAACAAGGTTTGCAAATCAACAGTATACGTATCGAAAACGGACTTTCAATGGAATACCTTCCTGAACATCATCACCAAGCCTTTCCCGGTATGATTAACGGTGGAATAATTGGCACTCTTCTGGATTGTCATGGAAATTGGACCGCTGCCATCGCACTCATGGATGCACAAGGACTCGAAGAACCACCTTGTACAGTAACTGCCTCATATTCGGTTCAATTACGCCGACCCACACCAATCGACGTCCCTCTCAAAGTTACCAGCCAAATCAAAGAATTGAGTGGTGATCGAGTTGAAGTCGAATTACTATTGGAAGCTAACGGCAAGGTCTGTGCAACAGGAAGTGGCCTGTTTGTAGCGGTGAAAGAGGGGCATCCTGCCTATCACCGATGGAGTTGAATCTGCCAATGGCAAAACCAAGTAAAGAACAGATTCTTCTGTTAGATGAGTTGCGAGACTTCGTCATTGAAGTCATGCGAGATATGCCGGCATGGGTTGATGCAGAGGTTGAGCGTTTACGCTCAATACCTTTGGGTGTTCTGCGAAGAAATGCGACACAACGTCATGGTGTCACTCGTTGGAAACGGGGCGTAGACCTTCATTCACTGCAACCGGAAGACGTCGAAGTGATTGATATTCATCCCAAAATGTTGAACCCAAATTGGAAGGCATATTCTGCTTTTGTCTTACATCATGAGTATATTCATGCGCTAGGATTACGTGCACACAATACCCTTTTCAGACAACTTGAGGCGGCTTGGCCGGGTCGAACAGCAGGAGAGCAGGGCATTCAATTTACGGAACATCTTCGTTTAGAAAAAGCGACTTGGCTGTGGTGTTGTCCTGATTGTCAGCAACAATTCCCAAGACAAAAACCTTCACGCAGACGATATCGATGTCGAAAATGCAATACGATTCTTCTTGACAAAAAAATCTCCACATTGGCTTAGCATTAAACCATTGAATTGAAGGAAGATGATGGCTACGGCGTTTTATGGGCTGTCATCAAGTTGGTGAACAACGACCGTTACGCCCATTGCTGCTTCTTCTAAGTACACTGCTGTTCTCTCTTCTTATGCCGGCAGTTCAAGCCAATTTGAACGATTCAACAGACGGTGGAGAGCTCTTTTTATCCTGTATACAAGATGATGAATGCTATTTGACTTCTGTTGCCAGTGGTGAAGAAATAATTTCCAATACCATCTTCGCATCACCTGCGCAACCTGATACAATTACGCTTGAATTTGAAATGGAACCGCAACAAAAAGAAGTGGCTCTCCTCCCGAGTATTCTGGCTTCGATGGAAATCGATTTGCGCTTTACCGGTGAAGTTTCAGGTGCCAATAAGCCGGAACTTGAAATTTCATTGATTCTTGGTTCTACAGTGACTACATGGGACTTTCAGGCAGAAATCATACCGATAGGGGGCACCTCTAATCCCTATACTTTGGAAAATGAAGAACTCAATCTAAATGGAGACCGATTACTATGGCCGGAAGACACCGTACGATTACGACTGACATTTGTTCTCGATCGGCCAGGGACATGGGAATTACACCTCCGAGGAGCCTCTTTCTTGAATTTAGACATCCCGTGGTCCGAAGATGTCGATTCACGTAACACAGACGAGCCATCAAGTGACCTCGAACCACGGTCGACTGATTTTGAAACAATTCACTATGGTGCCTTACTCGAAAATGATCGAGATTGCTGGACCTTTGAAGTTGGAGAACATGAATTGATAAACATCTACTTAGAATGGGAAAGCGTTCCAATTGAGATACAGCAAAGTCATGGTCTGCCTGATTTGATACAACCTTCCGGACGTCTCTCAAAGGCACCGGAAGTGATTGTCAAAGAGGATGATGATTCAACCCGAATGACCTATCGTTGGCGGGCTTTACCCATTGGAGAGTATGTCTTCTGTATTGGTGGAACTGCGGGTAAATTCCAACCTTACATTTGGTCAGGACAACTCGCATTTGAAGGAATAGGGCCATTGAGTCCATACGAATTTGATGGCAAGGCTTTCTACCCTGCTGGTACCGCAGTTTTAGGTGATGAAGATGAAGCGGTATCACTTACTCAATCGGGCTTTAGTTTTCTTTTCATATCCTTTTTGCTCGTGATTGGTTTTGTGCTTGACAGCCTTCGTAATTCTACCTCGAAAATACTTCGTTTCGGTATTTTTTCACCAGGTGTGATTTTATTACTCGTCGGTGGAATTTTCCATCCAATGTGGGTTTTGGCTGAAGAGGTCCAAACCGAATCTGAAATACAGTTTGATGATTTAATTGAGATGCGGCTTCAACAGTTATGGGACGTCTCTTACCCAGGCGTTCCAGAACAAGTGCTTAGCACTCATCTTGGTGCAACTTGGGGGATGTTAGACGGTGATAATTTACAACTTCGACTTGTCGTCGAAGAAGCACAACCACTCCCAGATGGTCGTTGGCAATTGATTATTCCTGAATTACAAGATCTGCGTATGGACCAAGCCATCTTTTCCCAAGTGGCTCGTGGTGGGATTCAAACGACCGATGAAGGCATGCTTGAACAACAGACGGTTCGCTTCATTCTGTTTGCAGGACGCGCACTTCTGCTTGACTTGTTGATGCTTGAAGCAATGATGGTCGTTGATGAGCCTCCAAAGTCTTCAATATTCCACGTTGATTTCGACATGGTTACCGCTCCAGCATCAGGTTCCATAAGTGTTCCAGCATGGTCCACTCGACCGGATTCAGTCAGTGTTAACGATTGGGTTCTGCTTCAAGCAAACCTTTTCCCCAAGCAAATATCAGTGAGTCTTTGTGATTGTGATTTTGACCTCTTAGATATCCGTTTTACAGATTCACCAGGATTTGATGTCAGAGATATCCCTTCACAGATCAACATCGAAAATGCATCTGGTCTCATCGGTTATTCTACACCAGTGACTCTTCTTGGAATCGTTCTCTGTGCATTTGCAAGTCGAACTGAATATCAACGTCGGAAGAAAGCAAGAACAATCGCTGCTCGGTTCTTCAATGAAAGTTCAAAGTGGGACTAAGGCTCACTTCTTTCCTTTCTTTGCTTTTGATTTCGCATCCTTAATGACTTCATCAGAATCGATACCAGCCTTTTCAGCAGCTTCTTTGATATCTTTTTCTTCTCGTTCTGAGATTTCTCCATCTTTGGAAGCAGACTTGACCACTGCATCGATGTTCATCTTTGCAGCCTCTTCATCAGTAATGCCTAGAGCCTCTTGGAATGATTTCAATTCAGCCAATTCTTCTTCTGTAATGATTCCATCTTCCCATGCGGATTCATAGGATTCTAAGAGGAAGGAACGGTATGCTTCTGGGTTGACAAGTACATCTCGAATGAGTCCATGGTTTGGACCATCATCAATTTGTGACATTTCGAGGATGGCGATTGAACGACGCACTTCCTTCACGGCCATGTCTTTGAGGCCGTGTCCGGCCCAAACTGCACCGGCTGCGATGACAGCAGCAGCAAACCAACGCATAACGTCTGGATTGACAAATTCCCATGGTTGTACAAGGTGAAAAATACCGAGGACAGCCATTGCTGCTCCACACATAACTTCCACCCAGTCATTCATATCAGGTTCGTCTTGGAATACCGAAAGTCGTTCATCAACCATTGTATCAACATCATCGCCCATGTGTAAGGACATGGGAAGAGGGGTCTTATGGGTGTCGGATTGAAACTTTCCAAGCGTCGTCCTTTTGGACTGTTGGCGCGGCTGTCACTTCATGGAGGGGAGCGAGCGGGATGTGATGGGCTTAGATTTGCCTCCAAAGGCCCTTGAGTTCTTGACCAAGACATGGGGAATAAAACAACTCCATCCCCCCCAACATGAGGCTATGCCGAGTGTGATGTCTGGTGCCAATACTTTACTTGCAATTCCAACTGCAAGCGGTAAGTCGTTAGTTGCTTACATTGGAATTATTCGACGACTTCTTGTTGACGACCCCGGTTCAAAAGCAGTGTATATTGTTCCTCTCAAAGCCTTGGCAAGTGAGAAACATGAAGATTTGGTTGCTTTAGGTGGCTCGGTTGGATTAACCGTCGGGCTTGGTATTGGTGATGCTTCGGGAGAAGCCAAAAAAATTGACGATTGTGATATTCTGGTCTGCACATCAGAGAAACTGGATTCGTTGATGCGAAACCGTTCGGAATTGATGGCCAATGTATCGATTGTTATTGCAGATGAATTTCATCTTATGAATGATTCAACCCGTGGTCCGACTCTCGAAATAAACCTCACTCGGTTGAGGTATCTTCGCCCGAAAGCACAAATTATCGCTCTTTCAGCCACAGTTGGCAACTGTGAGGAACTCGCCACTTGGCTGGATGCAAATCTCGTGCTCTCTTCATGGAGGCCCGTCGCACTAGAGTACAGTACTTTTCACGACCTTCACCTTGAACCACGCCTCGTCCAATCGGCAGGTATGTCGACCGAAGCAGATGTTCTTCAACCGCCGCGTGACCTTGAAGGGCCAAAATCCCATCCGAGTTGGGTTGTGGTCAATGATTCAATCGACCAAGATGGGCAAGTATTGATTTTTGTCGGTACTCGACGAAGTGCACAGTCTGAGGCTTTGAAACTTGCAAAACGAGTTGAAAAGAGACTCAAAAAGGATGACCCAGATCGTTTAAAGCGCTTAGAGCAGTTCGCTTCAACGCTTGAAGGCCGTAGTCAAACGGCTATGGCAGAACGACTGGCAGAATCCATTCGAGGTGGTATTGCATTCCATCATGCAGGCTTGACTCACGGGCAAAGAAAGGCTATTGAAGGCGCTTTCAAAGAAGGTTTACTGATTGGATTAACTGCGACTCCAACACTGGCAGCCGGAGTCAATTTGCCGGCTCGAAGAGTTTTGGTTCGCGACCTCAAGCGTTGGGATGATGGAATGAGTCGTCCACTACCTGTAATGGAAGTACGTCAGATGCTCGGTAGGGCAGGCCGTCCAAAGTACGATAGTTTTGGAGAAGCATGGGTTTTGTGTAAAGGAACGGATGGTTGGGGCATTGCAGATGATGTCAGCGAACGGTATTTCTTTGGACCAGTTGAATCGATTTCGTCTAAATTAGCAAGTGAGCCAGCACTCCGTGCTCACCTTTTGGCATCAATTGCGACTGGAGGCTTTCGTCATCGTGGCGAGATTGGTGATTTCTTTGCAGCGACTTTCCTTGGGGCAACCATTTCCAAAACACTGCTGAATGAACGCCTTGATGAGATGCTCAATTGGTTAGTTGATGAACGTTTTATTCGTAAAAAAGGAACTGATGAAGCCTATGCGCAACGTCGTGCTGATGCTCAAGTTGGTGACGGTAAAGAAGAAAATTGGGACGATGAAATGCCAATTTGGGCATCCATTGCCCAATCAACTGGTGGTGTTGAATTGCGTTCAAGCCGACCACAACAAAAACCAGCACCAAAATCATCATCTGCTTTTACACAGGCATCCTTAGGCTTCACTTCTGCTTCTGATTTATCTCAAGTCGGAGGTTGGTCTGAACCTTCTGGAAATGATCATTCATCAATGGAGTATGAAGCAACTCTCATGGGTGAGCGAATCACACAACTCTATCTTGACCCACTTTCAGCATCGATCTTACGAACTGGACTGCGAAGGGCTGTCCGTCGGAAGGTTCGTCAAAGCGGTTCAGTGACCGAATTCGGTCTGATGCATTTAGCAACTTCAACACCGGATTTCTTACCACTTTGGGCAAAGAGTTCTGAAATGGAACGAAGTTCTTCTCTATGGCTCAAAACCAATGCAGTTGAAGACGAACTACTCGCAGATGATACGCTCGAAGAGCGATTACTTGGTAAAGTCAAATCAACATGGATGCTTGAAAAGTGGATGGAAGAGGAAACCTTGCGCACCATCGAAAGCGATCTTGATGTAAGTCCGGGGGATGTCAACTATCGAGTTGACCTCATGGGTTGGCTTCTGGCTGCTGGCCAGCAGGTTCTTTTGACAGATGATGTGTTTGCAGAAGAACACCTCTCAACTATTGGAGACATTGCTACGATGCTGGATATGTTACGGCAACGGATCCGTCACGGTTGCAAACCAGATTTGTTACAATTGGTCAATATCAAAAATATTGGCCGTGCTCGTGCACGTGAATTAGCAGGTATGGGCATTCGGACTCCGAAGGATGTCATGGCCATGGACCGGCCAACTCGAAATCAACTCTTAGCAAAACGTGGTTGGGGGCCTTTACTACTCGAAAAGATTCACAAAGAAGTTGAAAAAGTTCTTCAGCGCCCTGAATCTCCCAACTCACCAAACAAACGTGTTAAACACCGTGATGACGATGTTCCTCTTTCGGATGAGTCTTCATCGGATAATTGAAAGAGAATCCCTCACTGGATTCACCATGGCACAACCTCCGTTCCCATGCTTTGCTTGGCGTTCAGGAGACCCTGTCGATGCCAAAAGCCTCCTCAACACCTTTCTTGAACTGCGTCCAAACTCACAATGGGTGATGGTCGGTGATGGATGTATACAATCCGACCTTCAATTATGGACTGCATGGATGTGTGCATCCCGCAGGTGGATTCGAAAGAGTTCCTTGGCTCGGTCACTTGATGCTGAGTTCTTGCGTTATCTTTCAGGGACACACCACGTGTCTGAAGCATTCAAACGAGCGGGTGTGCGAACGGGTGACCTTGCTGGATTTGTTCTTTTTTTGCCAGAAGCAACTGTAACAGATGATACTCAAACTGACTGTCAAGCCGTCGAATATGACTTTGAAGAAGTCCAATCCAAAGCCACCTCCATGTTTTCTCAACTTGGACTCGAAGTAGAGGATAAAGGGTATATTCTTTCCAAAACCGGGGCAATTCGTTTGGGAATGAAATTCGACTTTGAACAGGAAGTCCTTACAGAATCTGCACTTTTGGGCCATATTCTCTCGTCTGAATTTACCTCGTAAGCAAAACGAAACAGAGCAGGGTTCAAACACCCTTGCACCTAGGGCCTCTGTATGGTGATGAGCGCAAGTCCAACCGATGAGCATAGGCCGAGTACCGGTCGATACCTCGACCAATCAAAAATACAAGCTGCGCTTGACCACGCACAAGACCTTGGTGCATCGTATGCAGAGGTTCGATTGATGGCGATTACTGATTCGAGTGTTGCTCTTCGAGATGCAAAACTTGAGCGAGCAATTCCAGGCCAAGAAGTAGGCGTCACCTTGAGAATCTTGGCTGATGGAGCGTGGGGCGTTCATTCGACGACAGATTTAGTCTCTCTACCATCTCAAATTGAATCAACCGTTCGGCTCGCAAAAGCAGTTGCTGCTCGTCGTTCTTCCAAAGATCGGCCGGTTCAGTTGGCAGAAGTCCCAATCTTACAGGACGAGATTCATTGGAAACCAAAGCAAGATGTCCGCAATACTGATTTACAAACCAAAATAGACCATTTGAACACACTTCATAACAGTGCTGCAGATGATGACCGAATCATTTCAGTTACTTGTGGTTGGAGCGATGAGCACCTCCATACTGAACTGATGACCAGTGAAGGTATGAATCGAGTTTGGTCCTTCCAACGTTCACTCATCAATGCAAGTGTTACTGGTCGAGACGGCGGGGAAGTCGTTTCCTATAGAACGAGGCATGGCGGAGAAGGTGGTCTTGAAGTCATCGAAGCATGTGACCTTGGAGCACTTGGTGATTCAGCTCGAATCGCTACCTTACGCCTCCTCAAAGCAGAACGAGCACCTTCTGGTAAGTTGCCATTGATTGCCGACCGTGACTTGACGGGAGTCTACATTCACGAAGCTCTCGGTCACCCTTGTGAGGCTGACCTTGTGGCAGCAGGTGATTCGTGTCTCGCCGGAAAACTCGGTCAAACGATTGGCAATGACATTGTTTCCGTTGTCGATGACCCAACGATTCGTGGCGGCTACGGCGCCCACCCAATCGATGATGAAGGGCTCGATACCCGTGAGAAAAACCTCATCAAGAACGGCGTTCTTACCGAATATCTCAATCATCGTGAATCTGCACATCACTTTGGAATTACGCCAAATGCTGGTGCACGAGCTCAAGATGGCTTACATCATCCACTTGTTCGTATGTCGAACACACTCATCAAGGGTGGAACTCACAACGATGTTGATGAATTGATGGAAGACATTCAGTATGGTGTTTTTGCTTGTGGTTCACGAGGCGGTCAAGTCGATACTGGTCGAGGTTCATTCCAATTTGCAGCCCAAGAAGCCTGGTTAATTGAAAACGGAGAAATCACCCGTCCATTGAAAGATGTAAGTGTGAGTGGTCTGACGCTTCAGATTCTCAAAGACGTCGATGGATTGACTCGGGATGCCCGACTTGCGGCTCCAGGTTTCTGTGGTAAAGGACAAACCGTTCCAGTTGGTGACGGTGGCCCAATTATGCGAATTTCTCAAGCATTGGTGGGATGAAGATGTTACCAGATGATGCGTTAGACCGTATTACAGAAGGTTGCCGAACCATCGGGAAAATCTGCCAATCTCAAGGTATTCAACAATGGGAAATTGTGGCCACACAATCGTACGGGCACAGTATTGACATTGAAGCAGGTAAAATTGCTCTTGCCGCCGGAGGCGGTGAAGGTGGATATGGTATTCGGGTTGTCGAAGATGGCCGATTTGGTTATGCCTATCTGGTCGATTTAGGTTCTGCAGATTACGCTATTAAGCAAGCTCGTGATATTGCTAAAGTTTCCCCTTCTGTCAAGGGTTTTGTACTTCCAAGCGAACAAACGGCCAAAGAAGTCGGTGGATTGTTTGATAAAAATATTCTCAGCATCGGCCCTGAAGATTTACTGGAACAGGCTGATGCGATCTTGAGTGAAGTTGCTTCTCTTGACCAGCGAGCCGTCGTTACCGGTGGTGGATTAGGTGTTGGCGCAAGTGCTACTGCTATTCTCTCAAGCGAAGGAATCGAATCGAGTGGTGTAACGACTTCTCATGGTATGGGGATTCAAGTCTCCATCGATGCTGATGACGAATTGACCAGCTCCTATGAAGGCGATTCGAGTAGTCAACGTCTTCCAAATGTTCCAGACTGTATCGCAGTTGCTGTTGATTGGGCTCAGAAAACCCGTGGTCCAATCGAAGTTAATACCGAGGCTCATGATACGCCTGTTTTGATGACCAGTGAAGGTTTTTCTCCATTGTTTTCAATGGTCGTGCCTACGGCAGTTCGTGGAGACAGATTGGCCCGAGATGAATCATTCTGGTCTGGTAAGCAGGGAGAAATTGTGCTTGCGGATGACCTCTCACTCATTGATGATGGGAGAATGGAAGGCGGTAGGTCGTCTTCTTCCCGCGATGGAGAAGGTGTTCCAACCCGTCGCCAAACTCTGATTGAAAATGGACGTCTCGTTGGTTCTATGTGGTCGACAAGAGACGCAGCGCAACAAGTCGCAGAAGGTCGTATTGACCATGCAGAAACCAACGGCTGTGCCGTTCGTGGTAGCCATCAGAGTCCACCAGGTACTGGTTGTTCTGATTTGCAAATGATTTCCTCGATGAAAAGTTCCTCTCAAGATGCCCTTCTTGAACGAATGGAAGACGGTTATATCGTTCACAGCGTCATGGGTGCGCATACTGCAAATCCAACCAGTGGGGATTTCTCGGTCACATCGAGTACGCTCTTGCGAGTTGAAGGTGGACAAGTACTCGGACCGGTCAAACAAGCCGGTTTGTCTGGTAATCTTGCTAAGGCCCTTTCACGAGATGTGTACCTTGGAGATGATGTTCGCATCCAAGGTTCGTATTCCTCCGGCAACATGCACCTTCCTGACGTCTTATTGATGCAAGGACTGCGAATCAACCCCGCCTAAGTCTCTCAGTGACTTGATTCGATAATCATCGGATAGGAACAAACTTCACGGCATTCTTTATGGCCTGTCGTCTCTCCTGTGGTTATCCATGGAGGTCAAGGGAGTGTACAGACTCAACCAACCCGCACGAAAGCCCGCAGCCTGTTCTCCGTACAGGCCCCGAACGAATACGCCTGGCGGAGGTCATTGCAATGTCTGAAAAATACGAAACTCACGTCAAGTCGATACTTGCCGAATGCCCTGATGCTGATCCTGAAGCCGTTTCTGCTGCTTTTGCAAAGTATGAAACAGAATTCTTTATTCCGCCACAAGACGCTATGCGTTCTATTCTTCGACGTTTCAAAGGTGAAACGGCACCTACACCGTCTTCAGGTAACTCTGGTGGCTCAGGGGCCTCTGGAAGTTCTTCTGCGCCTAAGCCTACACGCAAGGTGAGCCGATTAAGCGAATTGAAAGGCGATGACCGAGAAATTGAAATTGAAGTTGAAATTGTTTCTCATAATATTCGTAACCAAACGATTCGAGGCGAAGAAAAACAAATCGCCTTCGGACTTGTTGAAGATAACCCTTGGGAAGAGAACGGAGAAAAAACCCGTTGGGAATTCAAAGACTGGGGTCCTAATTCGAATATCACTCCTGGATCTGTGGTTCGAATTGAAGGTGCATCAGTCAATGAATATCAAGGGAAGATGTCACTGAACATCAACCAATCCACTCGTATTGCAGTGATTCGTGAAGGTACGCGACCTATCGTAGCACCTGGCGAGCCTCAGGATATCTCGAGTTTGCCATCTGATGGATATGTCTGCATTGTTGGACGAGTCCTAGCCACACGGCCCGACCAGATTCATCGTAAGGATGGTTCAGGCTCGATAGATATCATACGAGGTCGTTTGGCTGATGAAACAGGTACGATTGGTTTCCTTTCTTGGGAGCCACTCGCTCACGAAGTCGGAACGCTTCTCAAGATTGAAGGTGCACAAGTCCGAACATTTAGGGATACACCGGAACTCAATTTCGGACGCACGACAAAAATTGAAGTCTATCATGACAAGAATTTTGCTGACGTCGAGGTACTCTCCGAAAAGACAATGGTTACGCTATCGGAACTCCGAGATGGAGCACGAGACGTTGATGCAATTGTTCAAATCACTGAATGGGCCAAACGCACATTCACTCGTGATGGAGAAGAACGATTCCTCTGGTCTGGTCAAATCGCTGACCCAACCGGTCGTTGCCGAATGAGTGCATGGAATGAACTTCCAATTACTGAAGACCAACTTCCGTTAACCGTTCGACTCAAAGGCGTGCGTGTTCGTGCTTGGCAAGGAATTCCAGATATTACCGTCGATACTGTAGACCAAGTGGAAATACTTGATGCTCCACCTTGGGACAGCGAATTGGATTTGAAAAATCATACCGTGGAGGTCGATCTGCATGAACTCTCGACTGGTGCAAGCCGAGTTGGAATCTCAACCAGTGCTCTTGTCGTCAGTGTCCGTGAAGATTCTGGCTTTATTCTACGTTGTACAGAATGCCGTCGAGTGCTCCGTGAAGGCGTGTGTGCCGACCATGGTCCAAACGATGGGAACAGTGACGTCAGATTGCGTTTGGCAATTGATAATGGTCTTTCGAGTGTTTCAGTTCTAACCAATAAAGAAGCCACGTTGAGTCTTCTCGGAATGACTGAATCTGAACTTCAAGGTGCGATTGACGATGTTGGACAGGTTGCTTTCGTCCAATCCTTGCGTGAAAAGATGCTCGGACGTAAAATCAACGCTTCAGGCCGTAGTATCGTCGATGAACAGGGTGCTATGCTACTTGCCGATGGTGCCTCAATGGTTGAGGAAGATGCTGGTTTACGGGCGACTGAAATACGTGCTCAATGGAGGGTTGCTTAATGCAAGCTGGAACTACTCGGGCAAAGCGTCAACCCGCTTGGCACATACTTGCCTCAGAATTTAGTGAAGCCACACTCAACGAGAAAGGCTCGGGCGAATACGACCCATCCTTTGTAATTACGAAACTTGGTGCAAAAGTTAACCGAGTCGTTGTAGCAGGACTTTTGGAGCGACTTGAAGTTCGAGAAACATCCAATGGTTCATCCCTCTATCAAGGACAAATGCGTGACCCATCAGGTGTTCATTATTTCTCTGTTGGAGATTATGCAAGTGAATCGATGCGTGAACTTACCTTGGCTTTGGTGAATAAAATCGAAGCAGGCGAACCTGTTCTCCTTCTCATGGTGGCAAAATCAAAATGGTATCAAACCGATGAAGGAGCGATTTACACCTCACTTCGTCCTGAAGAAGCCTGTGAAATCGATGCACAGCAGTATGCTCTTTGGCTGACTCGAACATGCGAGGACACGCTACAGAGAATGAAGCATTTCACTGATTCCTTACCAGCAGAACCAACTCGTGAAGGCTTGGTTGCTGCTGAAATACCAGAACATATGATCGACGGGCTTCTTGTTGCTCGTAATCATTATGGCGATATAGAAATTGAGAACTACACGCTCAACATCATGCAGGCTTTGGATATTGCCGAAGGACGCATGGAGGCTGCCAGTCAACCTGTTGCGACCCCTGCTCCAAGTGCTGATGCTGATGCTGATGGTGATGGTGGAGATGCTGTCGCAGGTGGCGAAACTGAAGTAAAGGACACGATTGTATCGATTATCGAACAACTTGACCAAGGTGATGGTGTCGATTTTGAGACCGTTCTGACCAATACAGTTGCACGTGGATTTGACCGAACTCTTGCAGAAGAAAAACTCGATGAACTTTCAAATGAAGGGACACTCCATGAACCAAGATTTGGTTGGTTTAGAATCGTGGCATGATGATTTCCACCCCCAACATTGAAGTCCTTACCACTGCGTGGGTAAAATAGAGGTTCACATATGGCTGGCATGGATTTTTTTATTCGACCCGCATCAGGAACCACGAGTGCAGATTGGGTTCGCATTCCGAATTGTGATATGAAAGTCCGTCTCACTCGCCGCCTCACACGTACAATCATTCGTGGTGAAGAAGGCGATGATTTGCATGATGAAGGCTCTGAATCTGCCGTTTACACCGTTACGGGGGAAATCATGCTTGATGATTACAAGCGAGTTTTAACCATGTTCAGATCTGGACAACCTTACATTCATGACCCGTTTGAAGAACGAGATGTCAAAGTCATCTTTGCTTCAATGGAATATGATGGTTCGAATCAAATGTTCAAATTTGAATTGCTTGAAGATATTGTTTGAGGTGGAATTATGCGTAAATTGGATGAACAGAGAGAAGTTCTCTATGTCATCCGAACGCTCGATGTTTTGATGTCCTCAGGTGTTGGACTGGAAGCTGCAATTCACACTATTGGTAGCGGTGGTTACGGAATCATTTCAGAAGACTTCTCCGGTATGATGAACCGTTTGCGAAAAGGAAGCAGCCGTGGACTTGGACCTGAACTCAAGAGCATGATGGGTAAGGCGGATTCTGAAGGATACCGTCGTCTTCTCAATACAATGTATACCAATGTAACACAAAACACGGACATCATCGATACAATTCGTAAGCAAGGCGTACGTATGGAGAACGAACGAACCGAGTCAGTCAAAAAGTACATTGAAGAACTTGGTTCAGTTCCTGAAACTCTTCTTTCAATCGGAATGATCGGTCCGATTATCTTGGCTATTGCAGGACTTGTCCCACAATTGATGAGTGGAGACTTGGGTGCTTTCATGCAATTGCCACCTGCTTCTACCATCAATCTCGTGGTTAACGCAGGACTCGTTTTGACGTTATTTGGAATGTTTATGATTGGCTTGAAAGCCCATACAAAGGACCCGGGGTTGTGATTTCATGATTTATGGACTCATTGAAACATTTAACGAGAATATCTTCTTGTTAGTGCTGGTTGTCTTTGGGATGGCCAGTGCTGCTGGAGGAATTCCTCCAATGCTTGAGCGTAATAGGCGCCGTTCTATAGAAAACACACTCCCTTCATTACTCGAATCACTCTCTGATTCTGTGGGTGCAGGGCGTGGTATTCAAGAAGCAATGATGGAACAATCCAGAACGCTTCCAGGACTACTCGGAAAATTACTAAAAGAAACCCTCGAAGAAAGTCACTCCTCCTCATTCGATGCAGCTCTCGCATCCTTTTCTGCAAAGACTCGTTCATCGCAAGTTCAACGAGTCATGGTCTTAATTGAAACTGCAATTGAACAAGATTCTCCCCTTCAAGGAATTCTTTCTGATTTAGCAATGGATTACGAGCGCTTGAATGATTTGATGAATAAGCGTGAGGAAGAATTGTTGGGTAAAGGCATACTTATCGTTCTTTTCATCAGCATCGGTTTACCAATTCTTATCGCCTTCATTGTTGGACTGTTTGCCCCGGCCAGTAAGGGTTTCCAAATAGACTCATTCAATACCACGTTCTCACTTTTCTTTGGAGCAGCATCTGCAATTGCAATTGGTGTTTCAGGGCGAATGCTCGGCCGGTTCAAGGATGCACTTTGGTGGATGCCAGGGTGGATTGCACTTTCGATGAGTCTCTATTTAGGGGCAGTCATAATGATTGGAGGATAATAATATGAGTGAATTAGTCTTAGCACAATACGGTCGAGTTACGATTTATACTGAAGCAAATCACCCTTCGCCAATCTATCACGTCGATGGTGAAGTTGAACCAAATCCCTATGGCGACCTTGCCATTCTTTTGGAAGATGATGCTCTTGAAGAAGTAATGTACAATGGTGGAACACAATGTGTGAAAATTGCACACCGTGACCATGGTATGTGTAGAACAAATATTTGGATTGATGATGACTCTGGAATTCAGATTGCCAAGAATATCGCTGCGTTTACCAATGTTCCACTGGGCGATGGCCCAGGTCTTGTTCCCATCTTTGATGGACGTCTACCTGATGGTTCACGTGTGAACGGCACGATTCCTCCAGTCACACCTGACGGACCTACGCTCACCATTCGTAAATTCCGTGAAGACCCATTGACCATGATTGATCTGGTGAAGTTTGGCACTGTGAATTCCCGTCTAGCTGCAATGATGTGGGTTTGGATAGAAGGCCTCGATAGTCGTCCTGCTAACTTTGTTATTGCAGGTGGAACAGGCTCTGGTAAAACCACTACGCTCAATTGTCTTGGAATGTTTATTCCATGGGATCGTCGTTTGTTAACGGTCGAGGATACTGCTGAATTGCAAGTCTATCACGACCACTGGCTTCGAATGGAAACCCGACGACAACGCCCAGATGGAACATCTGAAGTGGATATGAATGACTGCCTCAAGTCAAGTCTTCGTATGCGTCCTGACCGTATCATTGTTGGAGAAGTTCGTGGACCTGAAGCAGCAACTTTGCTTACGGCAATGAACACCGGTCACGACGGTTCATTCGGTTCACTGCACGCAAATACTGCACAGGAAACTGTCACTCGAATGATTAATCCTCCAATGAATGTCCCACCTATTATGCTGGGTGGACTTGACCTCATTATTATTCAAGCACGACTTCATGTGAACGGTAAAACTGCTCGTAAAATCACTGAGGTTGCTGAAGTTGCAGGTATGGAAGGCGACAAACCACGTCTGAACATTATTTGGAAATACAATGCTGCTACCGATCAAATTGAAGAAACTGGGATACCTTCCAAACTTCGAGAAATAATTTGTGCTGCTGCCGGAATTACCCCAGATGTGTTCGAAAAGCACGTAACACAACGGCAAAATATTATCCGTGATTTAGCACAGCGTGATATCCACGATATCCAAACTGTAACACAAGTCATCCAGAACTTCTACGCATCCCGTTGAAGTGGATTAGCCACGAAGTCGAGCGAGTAAATCATCGATAGCATCGATTTTACCACGAGCGGAAGTGACTCGCTCCGAGGCATCACTGACAGATTCAGCAACGACCATTTCAATATCTGGTTGTTCATCAGTTTTCGGTTTGAATGCTTCTGCAAGTGCTTTGAGTTCAGTTACAATTGCATCGACTTGAGTGTCGGAAACCATGATTCCAGGTGCGATTCGAGGTATTTCCGAAGGAGATATAAATCCTAATTCAGCACCAATTATTCCAGCACACGCAAGAACACGTGGCCGCAGGTCAACTGTGTTGACTTCATAGCCTCTTGATTCAAGGAATCGAATCACGAGGGCTTGTTGTGCGTCAGAGAAACTTCCTTCGCTTGATTCAAGAACAGTTTCGACTAATTCTTCAAAGGCAGTAATGTTTCGCTCAAGGCGGTCAACCGTCATTCGTTCAACATCAGAAAGATGAACTGCGCCATGTTGAAGTACACGTAGGATACGATTACGTCGTGCAATCGACGGGTCTTGAAGTGCTTCAGCCTGATGTATTTCTACATGTAAGTCGAAAAGAGCGTGGAGTCTTCCAGAGATACTTGGAATTCGCAAGTCGAGGCCCATATCATGTCCAATTTGTTCGAAAGACATTCGTGCTCGGACTAAATCCCCATCAGAATTTGCCAGAGTGTTGTTCAATTGGTCTCGCAGAACATCACGAGCGTTTTCGAAATTTCGTAGTGCTTCCCGTTCACTCCATGAGTTAGGCATAGCTAAGACCGCATTCTTTTCAGTTTGAGACCTGAATTCAAGTTCCATCAACGTATTGCGAATGCCGTCACTTACAGCCGGAATCTCAACAGCAAAACCATGGCTGGAGAGGCTACGAATGAATGCTTCAAGGTCTTCACCATCGCTGGTACTACTTACGGCTAAGTAATCTCTACCCGCTGCTTCAATTTCTGCACCTCGAGCTGTTAATTCAAGTAAAACTGCTTCCGTTTCGAGACTGTGTTCCTCAACTTCTGCTACATGTGCGCTTTGGACCATTGCTGGTGCGTCACTTTCTTCCATTTGCTTTTGTCCTGCTCGAAGAGCATCATCAATAGAAGCAGCAAGAGGTGCTCGAGATATTGGGATTCCTTCTTGTGCAAGTTCAGTACGCATTTCAGTCTCTTGTTCAAACGTCCATCCTTTCGGATGTTGAGATACAAATGTTTCGACCGTTTCAAGAATGACGTCTTGATCCTCGGTTTGAGGTTCAGCAGGAGATTCATTTCTGGAATCTTGGGATGGAGTAGGGATAGTGATGGTAGAATCGCCACTTCGTGGTCGGCGTAGGCTCTTCTTGACTTTGCCCCAGCCTCCTTGCTGATAGGCAAGAACACCTGCAATACGGACAAGCAATGCCTGCTTATTTCCAGAGAGTGGTAATTCCAGTGTCTTGCACAACTCATGTAATTCATCACGCGTCATTGCATCAAGTGACTCAGGAACGAATTGTTTCGGGTCATGATTGAGATGGAGGTAGAGGCGTTGACGACGAGCACGAACAGAGCCTGACTTTTTGATACCAAAGACTCCAAGAATCTCGCCAATTTCAGCATTCATGAGGTTCTTAATTCCAGTTGGAGAAAGGTCCCATTGATCTAAGATGAGTTGCTGAATAAGTCGTCCTCTAACCACTTCAACTGAACCTGTTTTGGATAAGTTGTAAGTCACCGCGAGTTCTTTGAGTCCATCAAAGCGCGCTTGATAGAGTTCGTTCAAGAGTTCGCCTTTTGCAGTCACAGTCTCACCTACCGTTGACTTTCGGTTCAAAGGGGTATATGTGTCTTCGCTGTGTGGAGATGATAAAAAGGGCAGTTCTTCGACTGTTTACACCTCTCCATATACATGTAATCTGTAGATTTACTGGCAATGGTTTGAAGACTATGAGTCACTGGTGAGTAATGATGGCAAGAACAGTGAAGGCTACTAAAGCCGCACTTAAGGAAGCCGATACGCTGGTCGAATCCCTCCGCGAACTCGTGTGGATTGATTTGAAAAATCAGTACACGGCATTTGAAGAAATACTTCAGTCACGAATTAGTGATGCTGAAGAAGCAATTCTGGAGGCTACGAAAGGAAAGTTAGCCATCATTGCAGGGATTGGGGTGATGCGAAAGGACCTCGAGCGTGCTCAACATCGCTTCACACGTTCAAATGAAGTGAATCAGTTACGTGAATTCTTGGTCGATTTATCTGATCGCATATTTCGCCTTCGAGAGGCTAACGACAACATTGTCGAATCTCTCAAATCTGTACTTAATCCACATTTGAATGCCATTGAAATTGTCGAAAAGTTTGCTTCGGACCTTCAACGTTCTGCAGGGACATGGGAGCGCAATGGCCGTGAAATCGATGAATCAATACATGAATTATGTGATGATCATGAACCTGCTGAACTCAGTGACCTTGAACAGTTCATTTCCAAACAAGGATACGAGGCTTTGGTAGAAATACCAGTTCATTCTTCTTCTGATGAAGAAGCTTGAACAGAATGCAGATCCATCAGTGGGGGTCGGGCAAGACTGTATTCCTCGGGCAGACCCGGGAATTTACGAACCATTTCTTCATGGTCGATTTGCATAGTTTCGAGTAAATTCATGAATTCCTTAAGGACATTCACCATGCTCATGTGGCTTTCCTCAAGTGTGGAGATACGTTCTGCACTCGCAGTCACTGTTCCAGCGTGATTCAATGTTTCAACTTTAATTTCTAATCGTGGGCTTGTTGACATGCCTTTCTTTGGAACTGAGCGTTCCCATTTCTCACTTCCAACCAAATTCTTTCCTCTCACCTTTCCTTGAGCATGATTTGAGTCAAGGAACGAACCATTGGTAAAGTCATCATTTGAGCGTTGTGCTTCTTTCAGAATTGTCTTAAACTTTCGTTGTTCAACAAATATTCCAACAAGTGAATGAATTTCTTTCGGTAGTGAATCAAGCAGTGCTGCTTCAATTCGATGAGCCAGGTATGCACTTGGATCAAACATTGGGAGAACTGTTGCACTTGGGAATCCAGTACGGCTGACAAGGAGTGTGAACCCATGCAACGGTGGAGGTACGAAATGTGTTCGCTCAGGGTTTTCACGTTGCAGTCCAAGTGTATGGCGGCGTGATTTGAATCTCAATGCTGAGTGTTCACCACGTGAAACGACAAAACCTTCCAATAATTTATCTTGGCGACATTCTTCAATCCAATGAATACAATCTTCTTCATCCAGATTAAGGAATGCATCAAGTTTCCCGATACGTTCTGCAAATTGCTCACTGGTCAGTATGATGAGGTCGCTACGGAGGCGACGCATTTGTCGTCGCAGCAATTCATTATCACACACGACAACTGCCTTTGAACACAAATACTCTGGTTTATCGTTTGAAACGAGGACCCAAGTTGGCTCCCGGCGAGGTAGGATTCCGACGATTGCCAAACCCTCAACATCGAGGTTTCGCCAATCCAATGCACTCATTGCAACAAGGTCGCCAGTGCCCTTTTGGAGTGCAGTTACTGCAGATTCAATGTGAGGAAGTTCCCGCAACTTGAAATCAAAGTTGTTGCGGTTTTGTTCGATAGTTCGCTCTATTTGAAGACGCACACCATCACGTCGTGATGCAGTGGTTAGGACTTCAAGTCGAACCTTTTCTGACAACACATCACCTCGGCGAGGATGAATCCTCACATTACAAGGCCGGAGACTACGGGTTAAGAAGGACACCCCTGTAGGAGGTTTGTGGCGAGTGTTGAGTTAGAAGCCAGTGACCGCCTCGAATCGATGAGGCTTTTGGTTGACGCTGAGCTTGAATCATTAATCGAAAACGAAATCAAAAATGGTTCAGGGCAAGTTGCAGAACTCTGTGGCACAGTACTCCTCGCTGGAGGTAAACGTCTTCGTCCTCTGTTGATTTTACTGGCACATGAAATCGCTGGAGGCACTGACATTGGTGAAATTATGCCGCTTGCTCTCGCTTCGGAAATGATTCATACTGCCACTCTTGTTCATGATGACATCAATGATGAAGCATCACACCGACGCGGAATCGAAACCATTCATTCACGTGTCGGTCTTCCTAAGGCAGTTATTGCCGGAGATTGGTTGTTTTCACAAGGTTTCGCGCTCGGTGGAAGATATGACGAGGTTATTGTTCGCATTCTTGCCCAGTATTGTGCAGAACTCGCAGTCGCAGAATTCGAACAACTTGACCATGTTCTCGACCTTACGACTTCTCCCGAAGACTATCTCAACATTGTCCGAGGGAAAACCGCAGGACCCTTTGCTGCTGGATGTCATGCGGCGGGCTTAGTTGCTGGACTCTCTGAACATCAAGCATCTTCGCTCAAGCGTTTTGGAATGGAACTTGGTATCGCTTTCCAACTGGTAGATGATTTACTTGACTTACGAGGCGATGAGCGCATGGGTAAACCGAGAGGTGCAGACGTTATCGAAGGTAAGATGACATTACCATTAATTCACGCACTAACACTCTCTCACGGTAAAGAACGTCAGCGTTTAGCTCACATCATCGAAAATTTTACCGATGACTCTTTCGATGAATTGATGGCATTGCTCAACTATTCAGACAGTTTGCATTATGCGGAAATCTTAGTTCGAACACATCTAGAACGAGCAATCGTCGAACTTGATATCTTTCCAGATAGTGATGCTAAATCACTAATGCTCTATGTCACCGATTATGTCATGCGTCGGCATGTGTGAGGGATTCTATGGCCCGGAAAGAAGTCGAACATCGTCAAGTAATTGTCATTGGTGCTGGGCCTGCAGGCTCTGCATGTGCGCAACGACTTGCCGAAGATGGAATCGATGTCTTGGTCATAGAACGGCGTGAAATTATCGGCAACCCTGCTCAGTGTGGCGAATGTATTCCGAATTGGGGTGAAGTGATTGGTACTTTTTCAGATCTCGATGACCATCAATGGTTGAAAGATTATTTTGAATTCCCTGAACGTTTGAAACTTCATGATCTCGATAATATGCGGGTTTTCCTTCCTTCCGGAAAAGCCTATCATTTTGATTTAGATGCGTTCGCAGGTCATCGTTTACACTTTGATGGATTCCTTTGTGATAAAGCAATTCATGCTGGCGCTGAGGTCCACACCGGTGAAGCAATGACTCGAATTCAACATCAAACAAAACTTGACCGAGACCTTTTGATTACCAGCCATGGACGTTATTCATTCGACTTTTTGATTGATGCAAGTGGCTCACTGGCACATGTTGCTCGATTGCGTCATGGCACAGATCAGCGCTATAGACCTCAAGACCAAGTCCCAACAGTGTATGCTCAAGTACAAGGCAAAGTGCCTGAAACATTTGATGTATTTTTGGGTTCAGTAGCCCCTTCTGGCTATGCTTGGATTATCCCAAAGGGCCCTGATACAGCCAATGTTGGTCTGGGAGTTCGTGCGGGTTACTTAGAGGGTAATTTGAAAGTACATCTGACAGAATTCTGTGATTCCTTAGGCTTTGAAATCCTTTCCTGGGGTGGCGGTTGGATTCCAATGGGTGGCCCTGTTAAGACGATGGTTGATGGTACGACATTGGCCATTGGTGATGCGGCTGGCCTGGTTATGCCAAGTAACGGTGGCGGTATTTCACAAGCCATCATCTCTGGATGCTTCGCAGCCGAAACAATTCTCGATCACCTTCGTGATGGAACACCTTTGACCATGTACGAAACTCGAGTTCGCTCATCGATGGGAAGGGCATTGAAGAATTCGCTTCGTTCCAAGAACATGGGTTATGCGTTTTTCAAAGGAGACTTTGTTACTGAATCATTATTGAGAATTCTAGGTCCAATTGGTGGAATCAAACGGGCCATGGAGTGCGATAAGCCGATGTGGCTTTTCTGAACCAACACCAAAGAGGTGTTCACACCTTCTTTAGAAACGGTTGTTTCAAGTCCTATCGTTCGTTCACTGGTTTCATGCGCAACGTGCGGAGGTCGTCTGACAATACGGCAGTCAGCCCTGTTATCGCTACCGTATTGCTACTTGCAATTACCGTTATGCTTTCCAGCATGGTCTTTGTTTTGATGCAAGGAGCACTTACCACTGCAGAGAAACCACCAGCGCAGGCAACCGTGAGCGTTCGTGGATTATCAAACGGTTTCCATGTTATTCGTATGACGACTCTTGACCAAACAATTGACCCGGCTAAGATTCAATATGACCTCTCTCCGGAGAATCTCGATGACGGCAATCCCATACGAGGTAAAGTCAGTGACCCAGGTGTTTACGGGCTTATTGGAGCCAATGTTTCGTTCCATGATCGTGATGCCGGATATTCAGTGAGTCAAGGTGATTATTTTGTCATTGATTCGACAACCGTAGGCTCTGATTCTGGCACCTGGCGATTCAAACTCGTTGACTTATCAACAAACTCAGTCATGGTGGACGTTATTCTACCACCGATTGAAACTTAGTTAGCCCCCGATGAAAGACATTTCTACGGGTTGTCTTTTTTCTTTGAGTTGAGTTCTTAATTCCGAATATCGGTTCTCTCGATGCGTCCAAATCTCACGAATTATTGTGGCAATCTCTTCTTTTTCAGCACCAAACCGAAGGACTCCACGTAAGTCAAATCCCTTTTCGGAAAATAAGCATGTATAGATTGAACCATGGGCAGAAAGCCGAGCGCGAGAGCAATCTCCGCAGAAAGGTTTCGAAACTGATTCAATAAACCCAACCTTTGAACCATCGGGTAAATGCCATAATCGAGCTACATCAGATGGATGTGCTGATTTTTTTGGTTCAAGTGGTCCAAAATGGTCACGCAATACTCCTCTCATTTCATCTCCACTCATCACAGAATCCAAGTTCCAATTATTTGTAGTTCCAACATCCATGAATTCAATGAACCGAACGGTAATGTTGCGCTCTATACAGGCTTGAGTCAACGGAACAATTTGAGAATCATTCACGCCTTTCTTAATGACGCAATTAACTTTGACAGGAAGTCCAATCTGTTGTGCTTTCTCGATGCCTTTGAAAATTTCTTCCGGCGTATTTTTGCTGTCAGTGATGGCTTGAAATAAATCGGTTTCCACTGCATCAAGACTCACAGTAATCCGATTAAGTCCACTCTTCAACAGTGCTTCTGCATGCCTTTCGAGCAGCACAGCATTGGTTGTGAGTGCAATGTCAAGTTCAGAATCAAGGTCTCTTAGCATAGCGATGAGCACAGGCAAATCCCTTCGTAGAAGTGGCTCTCCACCAGTGATTCTAACTTTTGCAAGTCCCAAAGGGAGTAACGAAGCAACTACACTTGCCATTTCTTCATAGCTCAAGATTTCTTCTTTTGCCAAAAAGTCATGCTCTGGGCCAAAGTTTTCTCTTGGCATACAATATGTGCAACGGAAATTGCATCGGTCTGTAATAGAGATTCGAAGGTCCCTCAATGGGCGACCGAGTGAATCCTGCAACTGCATCGTACAGGCTATGCGGCTTCGGCTTTTTATTCTGTGTTGCAAGGGTTGATGGGTGCTTGGAGTCTGGGACAGCCATGGCGAGAGGCTGGGTGAAGCGCTGGACCTCATCTGGCAAAGATCACCGCCGTAATGACCTCCGTATTCTCCGTATCACGCCGAGGTCCGAATCAACCCGGATTCAATGGCAATTACCTCCTTCGAAGAGTCACCTCATTCGGGCACTTGCTTTGTTTTCTCAAACGCAACAAAAAGTCACCCTCGAAAACGTCGCCTCCGCTGGTGATGATGTGCGTGCAATGCGTTGTAGCCTGGCCCAAATGGGCGTTCATTTTGCAGATTATGACCGAGAAGGCCAACTCCTACACCAAATAAATCCAATCGACCTTGGCCCACATCCGGATTCAGTACGTTGGGTACTCAGTGGCGTAGGGCCACTCGGTTTCAAGCGTCCTGCCAGTGTTCTCAATGCCGCTAATTCGGGCACTGCCCTTCGGTTCTTGGCCGGTATTGCCGCCCGTATGGAAGGGCCAATTATGCTCGATGGAGACCTTTCACTACGCCAAAGAGATTCTGAAGCACTATGGGATTCGCTCAAACAGGCCGGAGTTGAGGTTTCCATTGGTCAAGGAAAAGAACGATTACCGGTTATCCTTAGCGGTCCTTGGAAAGAAGAGCAACTCGCTCAAGGCATTGAACTGGACATTAGTCGTTCGAGTCAACCTCTTTCGTCATGGATGTTGGCATCAGCATCACTTCCAATGGACGTTGAACTCAAACTTCAAGGAAAAGGCGTCTCCAATCGACATTCTAAATTAACGGCGGAAATGATTCAACTCACCGGTGGTAAAGTTGAATTAAACGGCGCCCAATGTCTGCTTTCACCTTGGACTCCATCACTTGAAGAGGCCTATACGGTACCAGGCGATGCTTCAATGACTTCGTTTGCTTTCTTAGCAACACATTGCCTTGATGCCGAAATCGAATTGCATGGATGGCCCGGTTCTGAACAGGCAATTGGCCATGAGATTCTCTTTGACTCTGCTATAGAGTGTGGCATAAAGTGGGATGATGATATTTTATTAGGTGTGAGTTCAAAGGTTCCAGTTACGCTTGATGTTACTGACTCAAACGATATCTTACCTCCTCTTGCTGCATTGCTTTCACTTGGATGTGGAGGGAAAATCATTGGTGCAGCCCATGCGGTTCACAAAGAGAGTAACCGTTTATCTCGAACAGTTGAGGTTCTCAGTTATTTTGGAATTGAAGCGACTCTTCTTGCTGATGGAATTGAGGTCAAAGGTAGCCAAAAACCAATCATGCCGCAACAGCCTGTACCGACCTTTGACGACCATCGCTTATTCATGACAGCCGTCCTTCTTGCTTCAAAAACGGGCGGTGAAGTGATCGGTCATACTCTCCATCATGTTGCCGATGAAGCCTTTGTACAGCGTTTGCAAGATGCTGGTGTCGGAATTGAAGTGACGACTACACC
>JAPKCL010000179.1 GCA_028822955.1 Candidatus Poseidoniaceae archaeon | reverse complement strand
CCAAGTTCTTGATGCATCGACAACCCCTGCTGCGTTAATTTCTTGGCCTCTGCATCCCTGTCCAAGTCCAAGCACAACTCAGCCAAGTTGTCATAGCATGATGCTAAGTGAAATCTTGCGTCGGCTTTTTCCAGCAGCTCAAGTGCTGTGAGGTACAATTGTTCGGCGCGATTCATGTTGCCAAGCTTATACTCACACCATCCCATATTCATTTGGAGTATTCCACTGAACCGGTCGCTCCCGTCGTCCCCCATCTCCACAAAAACATCCTCGTAGTACGTTTTTCCTAGTTCATAGTTGTCAATCAAAACAAACACGTTCGCGAGCGCCATTCGTACGTTTCGTTGCCCGCGGACATAACCTGCGGATTCATAAAGGCGCAACGCAGCGGTGTATTGCTGGGTGGCGCCCAAGTAATCGCTGAGTCCGGCATAAACATTTCCTCTGTTTGCAATGGTGGTGCCCATGCGCAGCGAGTCCCCTAACGAGGCAGCCACTTCTCCAGCTTGGTCATAAGCCAACAATGCATCATCATTCTTCCCCTGGTAACTCAGCAAGTTGCCTTTTCGGTTGAACGCTTCAAACAGGATGAGTGGTCGGTTCAATGCTTGAGCTTCCGCGCGGAGCTTTTCCAGCTGAGGAAGCAAGGAATCGGGATACTGCTGGTAGAATTGCCGATACAACTTGTCAAAGGCCGAAAACCGCTCATCGCTGGGCAGCGTCTCGTCCGACCACACGGTCATCAAACTGTCCATCGCCGGCGGCAAAGCGGCTGTAATGTTGATTGCAAAAGCAGTAAATACCAACCAAAGAACAGTGCCTGCAGCTAAACCATTGCCTCCCTTCATTCTAACACGTTTTACCAATTTACTCGCTTTCTTCAGCCGAAGGTACGCTCTCCTTTAAGTCGTACAATGAAAGAAACGTGACTCAAGCCTTGAACGTTGCATGGCTCACTTCCGATTTTTAATCAAAAAAAAAGCCCATACGAGGCGGGCCTTTCTTCAGCAGAATTGCGGCGATCATTGAATGATTACGCGCAAGGTTGTTGATGCAGTTGCACTTGAAGTCAATTGCAAGAAGTACAGACCTCGTTGGATGCCGGCCAGTTCAATTCGGGTTGAACCTGTGCCATTGACATCGCGCACAAGGCTGCCTGAAATATCAACCAATCGTCCCGTCCAAACGGTATTTGCTTCGAGTCCAGACACCATGAAGTAGTCGGTGGTAGGGTTGGGGTAAACGATGGCATCCGTGAACACCATGTTTGCTTCATTCACGCTGTTGACCGAACCACTCTCACCACCATCGATTACGTTGATGATAAAGCCTTCGACAAACCCGTCCAGCAAGCCCAATGAATCTACTGAGATTGATTCGCAGTAGGTGTCGCTGCATCCCGCTGCATCATCCGTTACCGTCAAACACAGGTTGTAAACACAGGTTGGTTCTTTCTCTTGGGGCTTAAAATTCACTCAACAACGAATCGCTTCTCCACCGAACCATCATCATAGATGTAAAAGAGGATTTGGTTGGTCGGGCGATTGACCTCTCTGCCCAAAGCATCAAGCGTTTTGATTAATTTCTTTTGATCCACGACTAGACTGGCAATGCTTGTTGGAGTATTGAGATCAACACCGGGATTGTTATGAATGAATGTCTAGCTCCCCCAAGGAGTGGGCTCACCTGTTTCCCAATATATCTGGTCTTCAAACAAACAATTGATTGAATTGCCCGTAGGCGGCAACCCTTCAGAAATGTACCAGTTATCCAAAACAGCCTCTTGATTTACTAAAGTGACTGTAACATTCATTGTATCCGTGAGGGACCAACTGTGTTCAAAACTGCAAAACGCATCATCCACTATGGTTTCTTGGTGCAATGTATTTCCTTGCTGGTCACTGAACTCCCAAACAAAAACATTGTGTTCCTGAGGATGAGTCATATACTGACCTGAATGGTAAATATTGATCGAGGTTTCTTGGGAACTTACATTCATCGACATGCCCAACATACCACACGGAACACATGTCACCTGTGCTTCTGATAATTGGGCTACACCCAACATAAAGGCCATTAGGAGGTATGTGTTATGCTTCATGTTGCTGCTCGTTTATTCATACCTAAAAAGCAAAGCTCTCAGCAATTTTATCATTCACACGCCCAGCGAGGGTTACAAAGCAAAAATCCCCGCTCCTGTTGAAGATGCGAGGATTTTGAAAGTAGCCCGTAGGGGACTAACAACTATCGAGCAATGACAGCCCTTTCAGGGCCTTTCAAGTGGTTGTTGTTCCCATTGTTGTGCCAAAAGGAGGCGGTTTTTGGTAGTGGCCAGTGCAGGCCTGGCAGCGGTTCATAAGTCGATCATTGCACCCTTGCATCAGGAGTGCGTTTTAAGCCCATTTGAGCGTGTCAAAACGATTCAAAGAATCAGTGCTCGTGATGAAGAAAGAAGTCCCTGTATCCGCCGCAAACGGGACAACAAATCGAAC
>JAPKCL010000063.1 GCA_028822955.1 Candidatus Poseidoniaceae archaeon | reverse complement strand
TTCCGATGGTGTTGGTAATGGACAACGAAATATTCATGCAGAAATCTGGGTCGTGTACTATAACGCTACAACATCATTGCAAGCGTAAGTCAATCAAACCTGCATCGGTGGAGGCGATTGAAGTTCTTCGGGAGGAGTACCTCTCATTGGAGTTTCAAGATAGACATAGTCGCTATCACGTCGTTGTGGTATGAATCCTGCTCGAAGGATTACATCCTGCAATTCCTTTTCGGAAGCTTGAAACTTCGTTGTACCAGATGCAGAGACGACATTTTCTTCCATCATAGTCGAACCAACATCGTTTGCACCACCAAAGAGTGCGAGTTGTGCAGTCTTAATTCCCATTGTGGGCCATGAAGATTGTATGTTTGGTATACTGTCAAGAAATAAGCGTGAGATGGCAACGTGACGTAAGTACTCTGTCGACCCCGAACCCAACTGAACTTTATTTTGACCACGGTTACGACGACCGAAACTGTTCACTTCAAGTTGAACCGGCCAAGCAATGAACGAGGTAAATCCACACGACGATTCTTCGAGCGAACGATCTTGTAATTCTCGAACACGCCTCATGTGTTCGACACGTTGTTCGAATGTTTCCCCAAATCCGATGACATTGGTTGCGCTGGTTGTAAGTCCGAGAGATTGGGCTTCTTCCATGACTCGAAGCCAATTTGCAGGAGCGCCCTTCTTCGGAGACACGTCTTTTCGAACATCCTCAACAAGCATTTCAGCTCCACCACCTGGTAATCCGTGCATACCTGCTTCTTTCAAGCGAATTAGGACTTCGAGTGTAGAGAGTTTGCTCACTTCTGCAATACCTTCAATTTCAATTGGACTAAAGCAATCAAGGGCTATGGTTGGGTGTTGAATTCGAAGTTCACGAAGGAGGTTTTCATACCATTCGAAAGGTAAGTCAGGATTGACACCACCTTGCATCAAAATTCGGACTCCTTCAATTTCTTCCAACTCCTTGATTCGTTGCGAGATTTGTTCAAAGGTTTGAGTGTAGGTTTCGTCATGGCCTGGTGGGCGATAGAATGAGCAAAATTGACAGTTGATAGTACAGACATTGGTATAATTGATATTTCTATCAATCAAATAGGTCACCTTTTCAGGACCATGCATGGCATTACGTCGCCGAAGTGCAGCACTCATCAACTGATGTAGTGGAGCGTTTGAATATAATTCAACGGCTTCTTCTTCGGAAAGGCGGAATTCCTTTGCATGCTCGGGTTGCCACAATGCCTGACGCTCCAAAATAGAAGACCAATTCATAGATTCACCTCAGAATGAGTTTCCAGTTATTGATTCAATTTCTTCAATGGTCTTCGGACACGCTGAGGTAAGAACATCAGGGTCTGCAGAGGTGACAAGGACATCATCTTCGATACGGATTCCAATGTTTGCATACCGTTCAGGACAATCCACATCAGGGCGCCAAGCACCGAAGTACAATCCTGGCTCAACAGTAAGACACATTCCCTCTTCAAGTAAGCGCGGTGAGCCATTTGGTTTGTACACTCCAACATCGTGAACATCCAAACCAATCCAATGACTGGTGTTGTGCATGTACCACTTGCGAAGGTCACCATTTTCCATATCCAGTGCCTCATCAAGGGTTTGTTGAATGATTCCCAGTTCGATTAACCCCTCTGCGAGGACACGGCGAGCTGCATCGTGTGGAGCAGTGTAGGGTTGACCAACACGGCAGCAGTCGATTGCAGCATATTGTGCATCAAGAACGATTTGATAAATTTCCTTTTGTGGATCAGTAAACTTTCCATTAATCGGCCAAGAGCGAGTGATATCTGCTGCATAGCCACGGTATTCCGCCCCTGCATCGATTAAAATTACTTCTCCATCCTCGCAAACATCGTTGTTTTCTTTGTAATGCAAAACAGTAGCGTTGTCACCACAACCGACGATTGAAGGGTAGGCCCAACCTGAAGTTCCGGCATACACGAAGAAGCCTTCAATTGTGGATTGAAATTGATATTCCATTCGTCCTGGTTTGGAATGGCGCATTGCGGAAATATGTGCATAACTGCTGACATCAGAAGCAAAACGCATTTGTTCTATTTCGGCAGCAGATTTACGAAGACGGAGTTCAGCAATTCGAGCACTCGGATCTTCGAGAGAAATTGGCCCTGAACCGAAGTGCTGTCGGGACCTATCTCGGCGTTCAATAGCAGTTCGGATGAAGTCATCAATCTTGGAACGCACACCGGTTCGTAGAAGAACACGATGAGATTCATCAATAAATGACGATAAAATATCCGTCATATCGTTGAGAGAATATGCTTCATCTATAGGCCAATGTTCGAGGGCGCCTTCAACGCCAGGTCTGCGACCTTCCCAAATCTCTTTGAGTGTGTCTTTCGGTTGAACAAAGAGTGTAGAAACCCAAGAGCCGTCAACACAGCGTAGCACAAATATAGCCTCAGGCTCACTCCAACCAACAAAGTACAGCATATCACTCATTGTTCGATATGGATAGTGGACATCATTCGAGTGTGTTGATTCTTCAGCAGCACACACAATCAAGACATCATCTGGGCGGAGTTGGGATGTTAAACGGTATTGCCTTGCCTTATACTCATCAAGAGTGATGGGCATAGGTTGCGGACCGATATGGCTCATCGCAGCTTCGTTCATGGCATAGCGAACAGTTCGACAGTATTCAATAATTGCATTGAAATTCTTACAGTTCTGGCTCTTCGTTCTCTGTGAATTTAACAGATGAATCATTTACAGTCCACTTTGGCACTGTTGTTTGGCCCGAATGACGTCGTGATGTGCGCACTAAAAATCCAGAGATGAGAAGCAAGAGTACAATGACAGTGAAAGAAATAAACATTGTATTGGCATTGGAATTTTCAGTTGGTATTGCTTTGGAAATTAGTACTTCAAAAGAAACTTCACTTTTTGCACCGTCATTATCCTCGACGACCAAACGAAGTTCATAGGTACCAGGTTCGGTGAAATCTGATGACTCCAGGGTACTTTTACCCGTCAAGAATGTATTACCATTCACATACCAAGTATAGAGTAAATCCGAATCATCATTGGCAGTATCGGAACTCTTACTGCTGTTGAGTTCCCATTCTTCACCTTCAACAAGTGTCACAGTCGAACCTTCTGTTACAACAAAGGAGTCGAGTTCAATTTGAATAATCGGAACAAGGTTGTAGACTTCAAAATCTATTGAAGAATGAACTAACCAGCCAGCAGTATCGCGAACTAATAACTCAACACTCCAAGTTCCAGCCGCATCTGGCTTCACTGAAATTAAGTCATCAGACACCAGTTCGTTTGGAAGTAAAGCCCGACGTGAACCATCGGGAAGCAAAAGTGTCCAAGTAAGAATATTATCGCCACCTGAATATCCATCAGTGACTCTTGCAGAAAAAGAGATAGGTGAAAACTCCTCAATAGAAATCATTTCCGGCAAGAGTAGATTCTCTTCACTGGATTGATTGATTTCATCACGATCACACGTTAAAGAAACAGTTGGAATGTTCTGGTCGACGAGAAGAACGAAATATTCGAGATTAGATGTATGTAAAAGTGCATCATTGACTGATATGCTAAACTTCCAATATCCATCAGACAAGTTTAGGTTCTCACGTTCAAAAACAAGGGATAACTCTCTACCGTTTTGCACGACATCATAGTCATTGAAGGGTACCATTTTATCAAGGCAAAAAATCCAACGGCCGGAGCATACTTCAAGATGAACAAATGAATCATTTGCTATACCAAATGGAATAATTACTGGCACTTTCAACACGAGATCTTCATTGGTCAGAAGATAGCGGGCTGTTTCAATATCATGCCGGTCATGGAAGAAGGGCAATATGTGGGGTTGATGATTAGTAGACCCAAGGTAAACGATAAGCGGTAATGGAGGTGGTTGGTTCGAAGATTCTTCGGAAATGTGAAAACCACACGTGCAATTATACAGAGATACGTTCAGTTCAAGACTCCAAGCCCACATCCCTTCACCAACTGCCATTACATTGCTCAATGTTCCAGAGGCTAAGATAACTTTTTCTTCATCGACCAAGTTGAATAAAAACCAATTTGAATTGGCTAATGGGTAATTCGAAGTCCCGTTTAAGGATAAATTCTCTTCAAAAACGAGGCCGTCATCCTGAAATATTGTCACATCACGAGAAATCGAGATTGGGTTAGCCAGACCAATTGGAGATTGTAAGAGCGGCAGTACCATGCATAGGAGCACGAAATATACGCACCGCTTTGAGCCGCCCATATATTCATCTCCGCATCATCCAAACATCAATGTTCGGACTTCATGTTCGGCTTACTAGACGAATCACTGAGCAAATGGATCACACAATTCACCCTGTCCAGGGAAGCTGGTTGGGTTTCTTGGGTTTGTATCCCACTTGAATTCACAATAGTTCACGTGACCGTCACCGTCGGTGTCAATCATACGATCTGCAGGGTCATCCGGGTCGAATTGGAAGTGGAATTCCCAGCCAGTAGCCATACCATCGTCATCGTGGTCTTGATAGTACACTTCAGGGCCGTCATTCCAACCGTCACTATCTGTGTCGTTTGTAATCGGGTTTGTCCCATTTTCTTTTTCTTCAAAGTTGGTGTAATTCTCTAAATTATCGTAGAACTTCTTTCCATCTGGTGTATCTGGATTAATATTGCAATCAGAATTTGTTGAGTCGTTGTAACCAGAACAGTACTTCTTGATGAGACCAGTTCGATTCAATCCATCATTATCAGGATCTTCTTCACCATCCATAATCCCATCCAGGTCACTGTCGGGCATTGAAGGGTCCATCACACCACGGGCACCGTACGCATTGATGGTACCATTATCGACCAAACCGTTCGCAAGGGCAAGTCCGGAGTAGTACACTTCCCACCCATCAGGGAGGTTGTCTGAATCGGTATCATCGTCGACAGGATTCGTATTCCATTTATCTGGAGCTTCAGCCCCGTTCGGAAGAGAATCGTTATCGATGTCAAATGTGTCATCTTTCAAAGAATCGAGCGAGGGGTCCAATGCCCATCGACCATTACATTCGCAGAAACTGTTCACAGGCATTACAAATCCAGTGAGATTCATTTCAGAAATACTGTACTTCTTTTCATTGACGAAACCGGCAAGGTTGTTCAGCCAAACGTAACCACCTGCTTCCATTGAGCAATCATTGTTTTGAGAAGGGACACAACCCGGACGTTGCCATGAGGATGTAGCAACCCACAAACTGTGTGAATTGGTATTCTCTTCCGAAGATTTCACTTGCATTTCCCAGCCATCGAGCATGCCGTCTGAGTCAGTGTCATTTTGCAAAGGATTGGTAGGGTTCTGGAATGGTCGAGGGACAAACAGAACTTCATTTCCATCAACAAGGCTATCATTATCGGTATCGGAATTGTTTGCATGTGTGAGGAAATTATCTTTTCCTGCAATGACTTCTTCTCCGTCTTCGAGACCATCGTTATCCGTATCGAACATACAAGGGCTAGTGAAATATGCAACTCCTTCCCATGAATAACCAGTGAGTGCCTCGATTTGGTCAAGTTCACCATCTCCATCAGTATCTGGATTTGATGCATTTGAACCGCTTGCACAGACATTCGAAAATTCATCATAGTCAGAAAGACCATCTTCATCAGTATCAAACAATCCAGGGTCAGAAGTAACCCATGTTTTGATGACACCGTTGTTGACGACCAAAATTTCCCAGCCCATTACTTCGATTCCATCAAGAAGGCCGTCACCATCGGTATCCGGGTTAAGTGGATCAGTCGAACGACCGTCAATGATTCCATCACCGTCTCGGTCTCGAGCGTTGTATTCCATGATGTTCGTGAATTGTTCTTCAGGTTCGACAATTTCCATCCATTGGAATAGTCGTGATTCGACAGCTTGCCCGACGCTAACGTCGATTTGGTAAACGTATCCGGAAACTGGAGCGAGCATGGCAATGGTCTGCTTCTGACCACCAGCGAGTGTGATTTGTCCACGTGCGACTGTTGAGTTGGCTTCGACCCAACTGTCCTTGAGTACATCAATTCCAACGACAATGGTCGTTGAATCAAGTGTGCTGTAAAATACTCCTCCGTCACCATCAACATCCCATCCATCATGGTCAGGGTCAAGGTTACCGTTTGCACCATCACGTGGATGAAGACCATTGGTAGATTCCCAACCATCTGGCATTCCATCAAGATCGGTGTCGAATCGCCATGGAGAAGTGAAATTTGTTGGACCAAACAGATTTGCAACTTGGTATTCTTCAAAATTATTCAATCCATCTTCATCCCAATCGCCGTAGCCATCGGATGCATTTGCTGGATTAAGAACCATGCTTGCATCATTTTGAGGGTGGTCGTTCACATCCGAATAGCAAAATTCGAAACCGTCAGGCATTCCGTCGCCATCTGTGTCCCAATCCGAGGGACCGTTGAGGAATCCGTCACCATCCATGTCCATGAGGAACCAGGAAGTGTCGAGGCCTGAAAATGGCGATTCTCTTACGATAGGGTCGAGGAGAGCAACATTACAATTTTCGCCAACACCATTGTAGAGCGTTACTGTAAGGCTGCCAATCTCTACGATGTCATCAAGCAGGTCCATATCGGAGTCTCGAGCAGTCGGGTTGGTACCAAAGAGTTCTTCTTGGAAGTTCGGAAGACCATCTTCATCTGTATCGAGTACCATGTCGCAGGAGTGCATGCCCATTGCATTTGCCAAATCATCCCAAGATGGTAAAGCGCCGTCGGTAGCATCATAGAAAGTCGACAATGTGTCCTCCATTGCTTGGTCAAGCAAAAGGCAGTCCCAGTTACCATTGAGAGGGTTGAACAATGTTACATCTCCACCAGGTGTTTGAACAGTTTGAGTATACATTGACTCCCAAAGGTCGTTAAGTCCATCGTTGTCAGAATCCGAGCGTTGTGGGTCAGTGCCCAATTCTTGTTCTTGTTGATTGGTGAGACCGTCGTTGTCAGGGTCGCCATTTGGACCTTGTTCTGGGTCTGGCCACGAATCTGTTTCATTTTCGATGTTAGCATCATCGGTCTCTTCTGCTTGGGAAGGGTCTTGCAGTAAATCCTCAGACTCTCCATTGTCAAGCGGGTTTAATCCATGGTCAACTTCCCACCCATCACTCATACCATCAAAATCAGTATCGGCCAATTCTGGATTTGTACCATACTGTGTTGATTCAAGTAAATCAGATAGCCCGTCTCCGTCAGTATCCGTAGCAGCACTGACAGAGGTGCCTGTGCCAATCAAATCCTCTTCTGCAGCACTTTCAAAACCACCAATACCTTCACTTGTTTGGAAATAGCCGGAAAAACCGACAAAAAGGGAGCCGAAAATCAAGGTAGAGATGATTGCAGCGTAGGCCATTTGGTTGTGACTAAGAGACATTTTGAACACCGTGCACATCTGTGCAGAATCACCGACTTAGTGTTTCGGTTATAGTCCTTAACTCTTCATGTGTTATTGCGGTATAGTAATCAATTCGATATTCCTTCGAACTTCTTAGAACGAATATGAACGAAGTGATGTTAATTGGAGTATCCATTTGGCATTTTTTTGTTCGAGTTTCACTCTCGCTTTTCGACCAATTCCTCGCTGCCAATAAGCGACGAGATAAGCAACTGTAAACGGGAATACGGATGTGGAGCACAACTCGAACTCAACCCCACCCTGTTCATCGAGTGCAGTCAAACGAGAAAATGTACCCAACCCATACGGTTCAAGGTAGGCTTCATTCAATTGATTCCAACTGTCAAGGTCTTGAATGTAGATTGGAAGTTCACTTTGAGAAATCATTTCGTTTACCGCAAGTGTGGTGAGGATGAGTGGAATCCAATCAGTGTGAGATGATTGTTCGGGTAATTCCCATGCAGTAAGTATATCTGGAGAAAGAACAAGTCCTTGCATTCTCACATATTGAAAGAGTCTTTGGAAGAGACCTGATGGTAAGAAGCATGTGCGTTCACCAGAATTACTCCAGCCATGCTCAACGAACTGCAAATCGAGCTCAACTGGCTTCCCTTCAAGGAATGAAGGAACCTCTGAATTAGAATCCCACGTGAACTGAGGGGGCGGCGGAGCTAGGGAAATAGAACGGCTATCTTTTTCCATATCGAGTTGAATCATAACATTTGATACCTGATGCCACTGTATTTTTTTCCGTTCACCAGTCATCCCTTCAACCGCTGCCAAAGCAAATCCGCTGCAGGTTGGTGCAAGAAGATTTGAGAGTGCGGTCGATGAATCAAATTCATACACACCCCATCCCATTTCGGACCAGCGTGTCGAAAGAGAAGAAATCAATCTTTTTTTCCTCATGAACCGACCAATTTTAAAAAATGCGGATTGATTCAGTGAGTACTCTTCTTGGTCGGCCGCAGCGTGCATTAATTTACGGCCAAGTGGTACAGCAGCATTCGTTTCAAATGCATGCCACCAACGATGGAAATCAACAATGTTCCAGACAACCCAGCCTTGACCACTCGAATCACGTATTGTTCCGTCAGACATACAATGAAAACGAGCTTGTATCGATGCAAGGAGAGTGACTGAAGCGGAATCAGAATCCTTGGAACTGGGCATTCTTTCGCCTCAGAAGGGATAGCCGGTGAGATTCTCTTCATTGAAACAATAACGAATGGTTTGAAAATCAGATTTGAGATGGGCAACATCTTTCTTCACGGTTACTGGATCTTCAGAATGAAGGAGTACACGGGCATATAATTTGGCGACTTCTTGCATTTCTAGCGCACCCATGCCGACTCGAGTTAACTCCTGCACACCAAGACGCAGTCCAGAAGGAGTGAGGGCTTTGGTATCTCCAGGTAACATGTTCATGTTGGTTATGATTCCCGCATCTTCAAGTAATCGTGCAGCCTTTGCACCTGCCCCCGAATCAGTTTCACCATGCCGAGTCAAAACTTGATGCGAAGCAGTGTAACCACGAGATTCTGCGAGAACATCAAAGCCTTCTGCAGCCAAAGCGGAAGCAAAGGCTTGACCGTTCTTTACGATGTCATGGGCATAGGCAGCCCCGTATTCTTCAAACTCTGCTAATGCTACAACTTTTCCTGCGACGTGATGCAGGTGATAAGAAGAACAAACACCTGGGAAAATCGAGGTATTCAACTTACGTTGGAATGAAGGGTCTTCGCTTGAAGATAAGAGAAATCCCCCTTGTGGTCCAGGGAAGGTCTTGTGTGATGAACCCGTCATGATATCTGCACCTTCGCGTATTGGGCCTCATCGCAGGTGGTTGTTTCCAAGACCCATTACGCGAAGGTGCA
>JAPKCL010000178.1 GCA_028822955.1 Candidatus Poseidoniaceae archaeon | reverse complement strand
CCTTCTCGACCTGAAAACTTGTGAAGTGAGTGCATGAGCGACGGATTCGTAATGAAATTATGCGGCAATAAGGCAGCATGGCAAATTGTACCTGAAGGAATCACCTCCATCAATCTAGAAAACGTTGGCCTACTCATCGAAGAAGCAGGATATGAAGTTGAGCTTCGGAACCGCCTTTGTTGGACTTTTTCAGGCCCTTGCGACCTAACACTCTATCCAAGTGGCAAACTTTTGGTCAAATCCGAAGACAAAACATTAGCTGCGGCAGTTGCAGAACAGTATGTGACGACGTGGGCTCATGCGTAACAGTGGTGAAGTAATGGAAGTCATTCCTGATGAAACACTCACTATACTTCGTTCAAACGGAGTAGTTGCTTACCCAACTTCGACCTTACCAGGTTTAGCGACACTTCCTACAACAGAAGCACTCGATGCGCTGTTTGCTTTGAAACAACGTCAAGCAGATCAACCTGTGAGTTTGGGTGTTGCTTCTTTACAGCAAGCAGAACTCTTCGTGAAGGTTCCAGAATTCGCTCATCGCTTACTTGCAGGTTTTGAACCCGGCACATTGACGCTCATTCTTGATGCACATACCCCATTAGACCCGCGTTTAGGCGGCCGCCGTGTAGCGGTTCGCGTCTTTGCCCACCCAACAGCTCTTGCATTAGCCCAGTCAGTAGGCCCGGTTACCGCCACAAGTGCGAATATTGCAGGTATTCCGCCTTTACAGAATGCCGAAAAAGCGGGTCTTGCACTTGGCTTGATTCCCCATGCAATTCTTCAAGGAAACTGCCCTGGTGGTCAAGGTAGCACTCTTCTTTCTGTTGAACAATCAGAGAGTGCACCCACGGGTTATTCGGTAAGCGTTATGAGAGAGGGCGTTGTACCTCATACTGACGTGACCTCATGGATGTTGAAGAATCACTAAAGTATTGGCGAGATGCAGGGCATGTCGCACGTCGTACATTAGAGGCAATGAAGCTGGAATTACAGCCAGGTAAGACCTATCATGAAGTGATTGAATCGGCAGAACGTTTCATTCATCGTCATGGCGGTAAACCGGCATTCCCTGCAACAATCCATTCGAACGACCTCGCAGCGCATTTCACGACCAATCATTTGGTTGAGGGGCCAGAAGGCTGGGAAGGCGACATGGTTTTGCAAAAAGGTGATTGTGTGAAAATTGATTATGGAGTCCATATCAAAGGTCACATTGGCGATAACGCGTTAACCTATGAAGTTGGAAATACAAATAATCATACCGAACAAATCAAAGCAGCGAAAGAAGCTCGAGATGCTGCAATAGAAGTGATGCATCCCGGTACGCCTTGGTACAAAGTCGGGGCAGCGGCTGCCCAACCGTCGATTGATGCTGGCTTTCAACCAATTCGAAATTTATGCGGCCATCAACTGAAACCTTGGGAACTGCATGCTGGTGTTTCGATACCTTCCTATGCGTGCGGTGCTGAAAACCGTGGTTTCAAAGGCGTAGTTGAAGAAGGCAGCGTCTATGCTGTTGAACCGTTTAACACAACAGGTAAATCTGGAATGATTGAAAATATTGGGTCGTCAAGTTCTTCCAATATCTATCGGGTTACCGGTTTGACAACATCGCGTAAAGCGCGTGCTAAGGGTCAATTGAAACCTCTTGGGGCGCAACTTGCTCGGAACCTTGAAGAAAGGTACTCCACGCTCCCCTTCGCTGAACGTTGGGCCTATCCAATGCTCGAAAAGCCATTCCCTGAAGCCGATGAAGCCAGTCGTCAAAGCAAATGGAATGCACTAGTGAAGAAATTGATCAGCATCCGTTTCCTCGAAACCTACCACGCACTAAGATGCATGGATGGTGGAAATATTTGTCAATTTGAACATACTGTTTACATGACTGCGGGCGGCGCAGAGATTTTGACAGTTGAGTGATTGATTCGGTGAGAAATCGTAGAATCTTCCTTTTTTCCTTGAAAACCAATATAAACCGCGAATGCGTGGACTGAAACGAACAGGGCTGTTGAAGTTTAGTTGAGTGCATCCCATCCCCTCCGCATTACTCTCACCCTGTTCACCTTTATTCACTCCAGCCTTACGGCTAAAAAAATAACAAACCATGAATATGGTTCTTTTGAACACCGTCCGCGCAGTTCGCGCTTACAAACACTCTGCTCTAGTTAGTTTGGCACCTATTTTGACTCCAGAGCACATTTCAATAAACCCGTATTTTAGCCCATTACGGCATGTTTTACGATGATTGTAAGGAGTAGGGTTAAATATCACGGATACGGTAGAGCATCTACCCCCGATTTCGGGAAGGAGGACAAAAATATGAAAAACGAAAATAGAAACGAAGAAGCTGTTAGCCCAGTTATCGCTACCATCCTAATGGTCGCAATTACTGTGGTACTTGCTGGTGTCTTGTATGTGTGGGCTAGTTCCCTCGCAGAAGGCAACACGGATGGAAACCTTGCACTTTACGTCATGGACGCTGAAGATGCTAACGGATCTCCGTCTGATGGAATTGAA
>JAPKCL010000062.1 GCA_028822955.1 Candidatus Poseidoniaceae archaeon | reverse complement strand
TAATGTTGCGATGACTGCATTGAACAGAACACGTTCCATAACGGTGAGTTCTGCTGAAGCAATACTTTGTTCAAGATTTGAAAGGTGCGTCGAGGATGCAATTCCACTACCGCCATCTCTGAGTGCTTGACGAATCGGTCCAAATGCCAAAAGGCCTTGCTTGTCAAGTACCGTAGTAAGGCGGTTGTCTTCGATATTTTCCCCTTCGAACAGCATAAGCAGTGCTTCAGATGTTGATGAGAAAGAGTCGGGTGCATCGATGCTATGAACTTCTGAAAGGGCTGCTCTTCGGGCTGTTCGTACTTTTATCCAAAGTTCATTATTACTTCCAGCATCAAGTAAATGAGATACGAGTAAGGTTTCGTAAGGGTGAGAGATTGGAACTAAATCATTGGATGTTACCATTTGCGCAAGGAGTTTTAATTCCATACTTTGGGTATAGATGTCAATAAGAAGCGGGAAGACGCTTTCCCATGCTTCGCTTGTGTCGTGCGAGAGATTCTTTGCAGCCATCGAACGAATATGTAGAGGTAAGGATTTCATTTGAATCAATGCCACCAGCGACCCGTCATCCAAAATTGGGATTTGTTCAAGCAACCACTGGTCAATTACATCACCAGAGAGTTCAGAGAGTAAAGGAGCTAATGTTGACAACTCAGTATGATGGTCGAGTTTCAAACTAGTGAGGAGTTGAATTGTTTCTTCAGATTTACCTTCTTTGTGAAGTGCGTTCAATCGCCACCACATAATTTTCTCCATTTGAACCGCATTCGTAGTATGTTCACGAAGTAATTCAAGTCCTTCAGCGAGTTGCTTCGAAGAAAGTTTTGATGCTGCATCTGGGGTATTTTCCCAAGCCAAGAGTTGCCGAGCAGAAGCCAATGAATGGTTTCCTTTTGCGGTTCTTGATTTCTTCCAGTCCAACACTTTGCCTTGGCGAAGCATGTGGAGGTCATTCAGTTGTTCAGCCAATTCTGCATCGATCTCTTTGAGTCGTTCGAGAGGTTCTGAAGGGTCTTTGCCTGATGCTAATGCTAACAGTACACTCAATGCTGAGGCTTGTCCTTCCAATTGATAGAGAACTTCTGCCGGATGCAATTGTCTTCCCGAGGAAAGTTGTGAAATAATATTTCGAAGGGCTACTTGCGACTCTGCGTCTGTAACGGTAACTGAGATTTCCTCAATTGCTGCAATCAAATCCTCGGTGTTCAACGGATTGATGAAAGCCAAATCTAATTTCACCTTCTTACCTGCTTTGGCCTTGCTCACTTTTGCTTTCGGGAAAGCAGCGAATTGACCAAGAACAGCGGTTCGTTGAGCGAGGTCAAGCCAAACTGGATGAACTCCCTTTTCCAAACATGTTTCGCGTAGTGATTTCTCAGTTGTTTCCCATTCGTCTTCCCACTCTTCTTTGTTGAGAAGTTTGTGGACCATCAAAACTGCAAGCCGATAAGCAGCACTGTAATCTGAAGGAAGAAGCATTTCTGCGGCTGATGGAAGAGAATCCATTGGGCCAGAAGAACCACGACCTCCACGACGGTTTCTACCTCGTCCACCGGACGGTCGGCGACGAGATGGTGAATCTGATTCATCTTCATCAGCCGCGGGAAGTTCTGTCTCGGCAAGGGCCAAAAGAAGGATTGGGCGCCATGGTTTCTCAAGTAATTGCCAGTCAGCAGTTTTCACTACTAAGGACTGACGTCGAGGTTTTGTGATGTTGCTTTTGAAAGCAACTTCAAGACAATTTGACATGTGGCTCTCTTGCAATGCTCCCCCTCCTCTTCTATTGGCTCAACCTACCCTCCTTCAATCCACCGGAAGCGCCATCTAGAACTCAAATCGATTCGTTTCCTTCAGAAGTCTGCGAACATCCTTGAACAAAGAACACTTGGAGGCAGATGGAGGAATAGAATGGACATCGTTCGTATTGTGGTTTTATTGCTCCATCCTTTACTTGCAACAGGGCTGCTTGGTTGGATTTGGTGGCAATATTCATGGCGCAGAAAAAGCCATGAACTCAAAGGAGAGTCTCGGAAAAAAGCACTCTCTCAACATGAGAAGTATGGTAACCGATTAATTTGGTCTGCATTCTTTGTCATTTGTGTTGCTTTTTTGAGCCGTGCATTTGTTGGTTGGAGAGAAAATGAAAGTATCCTCACCTCATTGATTCCACAAAGTCTCCACGGATTCATGGGTCCAATTGGTTTTGTTTTGCTGTTTCTACTTGCACGTATGGGCCGTCGAGCCCGTGATGCTCGGAACGAGGGCGAAAAATTTGCGCATCACGCCTTGAAACATGGACGAGCTGCCGACCTCATTGTGGTCTTGGCCTTCCTGCATGCCTTCTTGGGATTCTTGTACATTTTCACCGTACTGTGAACTCACTTTATTGCGAGTTCTTCGTTCCGGTTTTTCCACATTCGAAGCCAGACCTCAAGGTTTGAATCTATTCCTGGCGCTTGAATTCGACAACCGCAAGCATTTGCATGGCCTCCACCCGTTGGATCCATTGCTGTAGCCAATCGTGATAAATCGTATCGTCCTTGACCATTTTCTAGAAATGAATTGGCATAGAAACTTGCCGAAAGTGCAGGTCGGTTAGGAGTCTCAATCGAACCGTCAGCATAACCGTGAATGATGCAGCAAGCGTCGGCCCTTTCTCCAGCCCATGCGGTGACTAGGTAACCGTTTGAACGAACTCCTTTTTCATCCATCCGGCAAACAGCAAGTCGGTCGATAATTTCAGTATGTTGTTCAACAACTGCTTGTGCTGCTTTACGTTCATGCCGGGCCCTCTCAATATGTGGAGCGATTTTTGAATCTTGTAAAACTTCATTCAAACTTGAACCTTGAGAAAGTAAAGTGAGAACATGATGCATATGTTCTGATTCTCTAAGCGAAAGTGAACGGGCAAGTTGGAGTATGGGTCCATCTTCAATAAACTCCTCACGGGTGATTTGACCTGAATCAAGTGCATCGACCACGGGCATTATTTCTTCTAAGTGAGAGACATCAATAAACGGGCTCAAGACATCGTAGGCAAGCCGTGCAGCAGAGGGTGTTGCTTCCCAATGACAGGTGCCTCCATCGAGTACAAACTGTGCCTCTTCTTCTTCATTTGGGCGATTGGTTTGGTGATGGTCGAGGTACCATCCGCATGCAGGGTGGAAAGGTAAATCCACCATTGCAGTAGAACGGTCAACCAATGCATCGATAGCTCCCGAACGAACTAATGCAGCATGGGCGAAATGAACTTCTGCATCGGGGTTGGCTGCTTTAAGAACAGCTGCTGCACAAAGTCCGTCGAGGTCTGAATCTGCAATAATTCGGCTAAATTCAGGTAATCCTGCTCTTTTCAATGGCGTCGAAGAAGGAGGCATAACGCAATGGGTGTGTGCGCTCTCCAAGAAGGTATTTAGTGAACATTTAGCCACAATTAACTTGACCTATTGCCGTTCTGCTTACTGCATGGAGACCTCTTGTGGCATCGTTTTAGTCAATTATGGGACAATACTTCTCCTCCAGTACCCGCAGGGTCACTGGGATTTTCCAAAAGGGCATGTTGAAGAAAATGATGATGACCATCATGCAACGGCTCGGCGTGAACTTGGAGAAGAAACTGGAATAAATGAAATTGAGTTTGTTCCCGATTTTGTGGAGCGAAGTGAATATTCATACTGGCACAAAGGTCGTAAACGGACGAAGCAAGTCTACTGGTATTTGGCAGAGACAGAACGTATTACAGTCACTCTCTCGCATGAACATCAAGGCCATATGTGGCTGGATTGGGAACAAGCAAAGGAACAACTTACGCATGATGAAACACGGAGCATACTCGAAAATGCGCGCCGCCATATGATTTCTCTTGGCAAGGAATGATTCAAAGTTGATTGACTTCCTCATCGTTTTGATTTAATTTTCGAATCAAAGCACCAACGCCACTTTCTGGGCCTCTGCGTCCAAGAGGCATCCAAAGCGATTCATCATTTCCAAGACCCAAACAAACCCAGCGTCCGAAAACAAAGAACCAATCGGAAAGGCGATTGAGATATACCAGAACAAGCGGTCGAACGGCATCATTTCCTTCCGATTCAGCGAGACGAAGAACCGTACGCTCGAGACGTCGAGTAACGGTACGGGTAAGATGAATCACAGCTTCAGGCCCATCGCCTGAGGGGAGAATAAAACTGGTCAGTGGTTCAAGTTGCTCGAGCCATGCATCCATTTCATCAATCAAGACCGATGCTTGGTTGTCATTCAACACAACCATTCCTTCGGGCAATTTCGATGGAGGACATGCTAATTCGGCCCCAAGGTCAAAAAGTTCGTTTTGTATTCGGGGAAGGGCTTGATTCGCAATCAATTGAACCCGTTGGATGGTAGAACGATTACCCCCGTCCTCATGCTTTGGGCGGCGTGCAATTTCCATAAGGCACATTCCAAGAAGTGCATTGAGTTCATCGCATGTACCCACTGCTTCAAGACGCGGGTCTGCTTTTGAACGTCGGGACCCATCGACAAGTGAAGTTTCTCCTTCGTCTCCTGTTCCTGTATAGACTCGTGTGATGCGTACCATGACTCTGCCTCAGGCAGTCCCAAGTCATGCTTCTATGAGTGGTTTTCGGGCAAGGAAGCTTGCATCGATTGGATGATACCATTCAATATCTTCTTCACCAAAGCGCCATGAATACAATGCCAGGTGTTGATCGACCACTCCATACCATTCTAATCTGCCCGGTTCTAAGCAAGCGATACGCGTCCCAGTCGCTTCAATTTTTGACGTTACGCTTTGCCAATGAGTAACGAGTTGCGCTAATTGTTCAGCAACTTCCACAACATGTTCACTTTCCGCTTCGAGCGATTCAAGTAAGACTTCCAGTTCTTCTGTAAGGTCATGGGCCTCATCACTCATTGCTTGGAGTTCTGCTAACCATCGAGTTGCTTTCGTTAAGTTCTCTCGGGCATCTTCAAGAGATACTATTCTTGCTCCTCTCGGTAGAGTACGTAATGCAACATCCTCATCCGCTAAAGAACAGACATCCATTGGACGTCCTGAAAAGAAGGGGAGTTCTGAGTGCTCTTTCACATGCGTTCCTTAACTTGAAGGGCCATCAAGTCATCGGCCAAGAACGATGAATTTCGCCGTTTTTGAGGGGTATGGGGAAAATCGGTGCCAGCAGTCATACGGAAGGCAGCGGGGATTGAAACTTCGGAACAATCTTTTTTGCAAAACGAAGAAAAACAACAGAACCGATACCTGTCCACATCAGTAATTCAACAACCAACACTGCATAATACAGTGGCCCAAATTCTTTGAGAAGAGAGATTGCATCGTACGGCACACCGTAAAACGCCACATAGGCTGCTTGGGAAAGAAGACTCGAAGAGAACCAAATCACAACAGCCAACCAAAAAAAGTTGCCCCGTGTCCATTTTACTTGTGGCTCAAATGTTTTTCCCATGGTATTATATTGTTTTTATGCCACTTAAGCCCTTTGCCTTAATGCATCATAATGTGCCTATATCCATCCGAAATATTCCGGATATAGCAGTATTGTTTCCGGAAAAATGCTATTCCTGTTCAGAGAGGTCGAGAGTAGGAAGGCAGAGTGCCCGCGAAGAATCGATCTTTTTGAGTGCCTCATGAATCGCTTGAATCCATTCAACAGCAACAGCCTCTTCACCACCTGCTGACAGAAGTGATTCAAACCATTCTTCCGCCGTATCTTGGTCTTCAATAAAGAGATGAATCCTGTGAAGAGCGAGATATGCCATTGGATTCAAGTGCTCTTCCTCTGCATCCCAGCCCTTTTCAAAACAGGCTATCGCTCCTTTCTCACCGCTGATGTGCCCACGTTGTAGAGCAACCATTCCAGCTTGGCTCCAAGCGAGAGGTAAACGGCCAATTAAGAGGCCACGAAATACCAACCATGTCTGCCCTCCACCAAGCATGACGAGAGAGAAAAATCCGGCCCACTGTTCAAATTGATTCAAACTATTCCAAGTTTGAATCATCAATCCACCGACACCCACGCAGAAGAAAAATCCGGAGAATGGGGCAATGAGTACTTCTCTACGAGTTCGAACTAAATGGTGAATTCCAGCAAGAAGGCCAAACGAACCGATTCCAGTGAGTATGACAAGATGTCCCGTCACTGTGACGGGGGCTGGAGCCATTTGGCCCACAGCGATCAGCGAAGTAAGAACCAAGATCAACTGGCCAAACCTTCGAGAGGGGCGCGGGAAGGGTTGGCTTTTCGAACCAATGCACAACAGAAGGCCTATGATTGCTTCAAAACCAATCAAAATCCACTGCAAAGTATCTGTTTCAAATGCTAACATAATGGCCCTCTATATCATTCGACAAAACGGCACTTTTTGACCCTTTGCTCAGGCCTTGTGATAAGCGCTTCCGCGTAGAATCTCTGTGGCACGATATAATTGTTCGACCAAAAGAACGCTTGCAAGCTCGTGCGGATAGGTCATTTTCGAAAGAGACAGGCGTTGGGCGTTGCCCGGCATGTTGTCGGAAGACCAGCCTTGTGCCGGCCCGATTGCCAAATGAGTTTCATCTCCTGCAATGTTCCACTCTTGAACACGGCTTGAAAACTCGAGAGAGTCGAGCATTACACCACCTTCATCCAAATAAATCACCGTGCCTTTTCTTTTTCCAAGATAATCGGTATAGGCATCAACACCCATTTTATCAGAGTGATATTCAATACGAATCCCGCGTGATGAAATCCGCTTTGAATACATTTCAATGAGTTCTCGGTTTGCTTTCTCCTTTGGAACGCCGTGAAGATGAACGGTAACTCTTGCCATGGTTTTGCCAAAGCGCCCTTATTCAAGAAGCCCTCATACGCATGCGTCCAAAATGTCTTAGGGAAGGGCCAGTGATTCAATACCATGGGTTGGTGGCCGTTTGGAAAAAAGGCGAAATCATCTCGCGCTCCAATCAACGATCCTTTGTTGAAGGATAACCGCATTTTAATCTCTGAATTAAGAGATGTATGCGAATTGAATTTTGATAATCCTGCCGAAGCCCGAAGAGAGATTCGGAGAATGCAGGTCGAATGGAGCGATGCAGCCCGTGATGGAATATTGAGCGATATCAATCGAAGTGGATTGGATGCTCGTGCTTTCCGTTTGCTTACTTGCGAAGATACGGAATGGGTAATTTGGCTTGACAATCTTGAATTTTGGAAGCCTGGTTGGAAACCTGAGTCGGATGACGAGGATTGAAAAAGGGGCGGCAACCCCCTCAACCCATGGGTCAAACGCCTACCCTCCATATGCTCTTTACCTGCCCTTTTTGTTGGAAGGTACGGGGATTGATTGAGTATCTCAAACTCGACGTCGAATTTGTAAGTGTCAATGGGATGAAAATCAAGAAAGAAGTGGGTTTCACTGATAATTGGGGTAAAGTACCGGTATTTACCGACGAAAATGGCGAATACCACGTTGACTCGACTCCACTTTTGAAACACATTGATTCCACCTATAACGAGGGGAAGTTGGCTGCAATAGGGGATGCTGAGCGTCAACTGGAATGGCTCGATTGGGCTGATACCAAAATGTCAAAAGCCACGATTCCAATTCTCTATGGGACCTTAGGTTCGGCACTAAAAACAACACTAAAGATTTCTAAAGTTGAGAAGTTTGGTTTCTTTTCAAAGCGATTGTACGCGTGGGCTGGGTTCCCAATTATGTGGGGCATTATTGCCCGAAAAAGAGTCAAGAATGATGGACGTAAACCAAAGCAACTTTGGCATGACCTCTTGACAGAATTCACTGAAGCGCACAACACACAACCTTACTTTGGTGGAGAGAGTCCAGACCTCGTAGATTTTTCAGTATTTGGCTATATGCGTTCCATTTCCCCATTCCCTCAATTCTCATTGCTTGAAGATCATACCAATGGCATGGCATGGTATCGTCGCATGGAAGCAAGCATACAATGAGGTGAGAAGTTGTCAATTCAATATCGAGGTATTGAATTCACTCCCGTTCAGGCAGGTAGCGTTTTTCTTGGAACTGAAAAAGGTGGATGGATGTATGGTAGTCAACGGCCTCGCCATGAAGTTCAATGCCCTGAATTCTATGTGATGAAATCGGTTTTATCACAGCCTCAATTACAAGAACTACTCGAACTTAAGGAAACTGAAATCATATTGAGTGGAGGACGACTGATACAAATTTGTACGGAGTTATCCGAGCGATTCGATTCTGTTGAGCTCGGGCTTGATTCTGTGAAATCGTGGGAGATACGTTGTCCAAGTGAAGGCGAATGGCGGCATGCACATGAGCAAGTTCAATTGGAGTTGGAAGCGAAGAAGATCGAAATATTAGCCGATGGCGTTTCTGATAACTACCGAGGTGCAATGATGGATGGGCGTCCTCGCCCTTTTACGGGAATTGGTCCAATGGCGAATCACCGAACTGCAATCGAAACTCATCCCAATCAAAAAGGCATTACTGCGCTGTCAAGTGCTCCAATGGACCGTGAATTAAATGAGATGGTCGCACGCCTCGTCATTACTCCAGTGCGCGAAGGTGAGGAAATTCGAGTCCCGCTTAACGCTGATTTTTCCGCTAACGTTCGCGGGGAAATATTCTGGACATTTCTACTTGGAGTAATTCCATCCTTTGCGATTCCAATCGCGAGAGGCATGGGGGGATATGCGACCAGTGGCTGGGCCAACTTGTTGTTTGGCGGCTTGTGTGCAGGTTTTGTGACGGGTGCCTTTTGGCGACCGCGTAGACCGACCGTTTCCTTCGATGAAGTGAAGAACTCAGTTGTCGCTGGAAGGCGTGACTAGCGTTTCCCAATACGAATCTTGACGAATTGCATCTGCAGCACAAATTGCTGCCATGTTGACGATGTGTCGAACTCCATCCTGCCGTGCAACCAATTGTACAGGTTTATCCATTCCTTCTAAAATTGGGCCTGTCATCTCTGCATCTCCAAGTTCTTCGAGTAATTTGTATGCGATATTAGCAGCAGCGAGATTCGGCAACACCAGAACATTTGCAGGGCCTTTGAAATCCATAAATGGATATTCACTCTGAACTGCACTGTTGAGTGCTGTATCTGCTTGCATGGGTCCATCAATGACCAATGAAGGGTCGAGTTCGCGGGCAAATTCGATGGCGTCTTCAATTCGTTCGGAGCGTTGGGCTCGACTTGAACCAAAATTGGAAAAGGACAACATTGCAACTCTCGGGGCTACACCAAAACGTCGGGCAACTTTAGCAGTTTGAACGGCAATCTCGGCGAGTGTTCGGCTATCAGGATAAACATTCACTGTTGCATCTGCCAAGAAAATGGTTCGGCCTTTGACATTCATCATGTAACAGCCGACGACGCAATGGGCATTTTCATCCGCACCAATGAGCTCAAGTGTTGGCCGCAGTACATCGTCA
>JAPKCL010000061.1 GCA_028822955.1 Candidatus Poseidoniaceae archaeon | reverse complement strand
CGCCAATGGGGATTTGACTCTCGACAGACAAACGTGCTGGCCAACCACCCGCTGCACGCCATAATTCAACGACTGTAGCATCACCAGCATACCCTTCTTGTTGTGAGTAAGCGTTCAGGGTTAAGCGAAGATGAGTCGCAAAAGGAAGGGCGAGACCGCCGGAATAATCCGTATGTTCACCTAAAATATTGATGCGTGCTGGAAGTGATGCACGGCGATGCATGAGTTACGGCCTCAGAAAATCGCTTCATCCATTGGTGATGAGGTGGTATATGGTTCGAACATGAATTCCTGTAGCGCCGTTTCCAACCATTGAGTTGGTCTTTGCACCCCAGTATGTTCCTGCGATATCCATGTGTGCCCAGGTAATTTGTTCACCATCTTTCTCGTAGTTACGGTTTGGAACGAATTGTTTCAAGAAGGCGGCTGCGGTATTTGCACCGCCCCAACGACCTGCACCGAGGTTTCGGGTGTCAGCAATTTTTGAGTTCGTCATTTCCTTCTCAAAGGCAGGAAGGAGTGGCATAGGCCAAGCGAGTTCATCAACGGCGTTACCAGCATCATGAATCCGAGTTCGGAAATCATCATCGTTGGACCAAAGGCCGGTTGCTTCGTGGCCAAGAGCGACGACGCATGCACCAGTCAGTGTTGCAAAGTCAATGATGTATTCAGGATCGAATTCACCGGCTTTCCACAATCCATCAGAAAGAACGAGGCGTCCTTCAGCATCCGTGTTGAGGATTTCAATGGTTTTTCCAGAGAGGGTTTTGATAACGTCACCTGGGCGTAGAGCATTGGATGAAGGCATGTTCTCAGCCATACATGTGATAGCAACGACCTTTCCTTTGTGCCCAGTTGAGGCAAGTGCTTGCATGGTGCCGAATACGGTAGCAGAGCCACCCATGTCATACTTCATTTCGTCCATGTTTGCACCAGGCTTGAGTGAAATACCACCGGTATCGAAAGTAATCCCCTTACCGACGAGCAGAGGGCAGCGACCGGTTTTCTTACCATTGAGTTCAAAGATGACCATGCATGGCTTACGTGCTGAGCCCATACCAACTGCAACTAGTCCGCCCATTCCGGCTTTGACTGCTTGTTCGTAATTGATGATGGTTACTTCGACATCGTCGTATTGCTTTGCCCATTCCCATGCCTGGTCGGCAAATGCTTCAGGGTACATATCGTTTGGAGGACAGTTTCCAAGATCTCGTGAAAGGTGAACACCGGAGGCAACACCAGCATGAACCTTGATGGCTGAACTAAGTTCATCTTCTTGGCCTTCATCACAAGTGATTCGAACATCGAGTTCGCTTTCTTTATCTTCTTCATCTTGTTGTTTGTAATGGTCGTAGGAATAATCACGCAAGAGCATACCTTCAGTAAAAGCGCCCATTGTTTCAATGGATGAGCCACTGAATCCAACAGTCAAATCTGTTCCGTGAACTTTCTTTCGGCCAGCAATGACTGCTGCACCTGCTTTACGATAGGAGTGGACATCTGCCTCATCTTCCTTGCCAAGGCCGACGAGCATTGCTTTTCCACCTTCGCCACCAAAAATCGACATTGTAGATTTCAATTTTCCTTTGAAATCTCCATCTTGAAGAATACGATTGATTTGGGCCTTCAATGCGGTATGAAGGCCTGCTTCATGAGATTCTGGAACTGCTTCAGAGCCTTCGAAAAGGGGCAAAATTAGAGTTCCGTTAATGTTGTGGCCGGGGCTTACGCTTACTTTCATGAGTTCACCTATACCTGCGTAGTGCTTGAAGCATTTGAAACCTCGCGACTCGATTACAGTCAAAAGAAGTGCTATAGTTCATCAGTTTTCTTCTTCTTTTTCACTCTGGACCACTGCCGCAATAGCTACAAAGCCAGCGATAATAGTTACAGGATTAAACAATCCATAACCGATCAAGAAACTCGACTCTTCGTCTTCGATAACATCCACCATGTTCGCCTCAATTGGTTCAGAAACCCAGCGGGCAGAATCTACGATTCGTACTTGGTAACGCAACTCCCAAGTACCATCTACCGTCATTGAAAGTGAAGTTGTATCGAAGGTGACTTGTGCAGAATTGGTAGCATTTACTGAAAAATTCGTTGAGTTCCAAACCACGTCACCAGATGAGTCGATGTATTGCAGCGTCGCATTAGCCGTGGTTGCACGGCCAAGATTATTGACATCGAATGTTAATTCATCATCAGTTAGAACGATTGATTGCACTTCCAAACGCGCTCGCCAACTCCAGACATTGTCAATGAGATAACGCATAACTTCGAGTTCTTCACCCAAGCGGTCAGAGAGTGCTTCTGCAGTTCCAAGCAACCACTGCTCATCATCGGTCTCAAAGGTGAAGGTCGGGTATCCCATGATGCCGTAGCCATAGTCTCGGGAGGTTCCCGAATTAGGATAAAGGCCTTGATTGGCGTTTCGAATCGGTATATCCGATATGTTAGCGTGAACATCTTCACGAATAAAATGGAACATTTCCCAATCGATTGGCTGGTCTGGGATGTAGCCCCATGGATGCAACATAATCCAAACCCCTGTATGCATTGTAACATACAAGTCTGCATTGGGAACAACGGTATTCATGTAATTGGCATTGGCAGCTGTTTCTGCTTCACTGAACGGACCTGAACCTGGTTGAGTTTCATCTTGTTCATTCCAGTGATGGTCGTAATTTCGATTCAAATCAACTTGATTAATGTTCCAGCGAGTGTCTAAATCATTCCCGTCAGCATTGAGCATGATGAGAACGTGAAGTTCGGTATTGGTGAGCACATCAATGGCTTCTTGGTCCCCAGCAGCCCATCCTTCAATATAGAATTCTGCGGTAAGAAATGCCAATTCCGTTCCTAAATGTTCGTTACCGTGATGGCCTCCGTCGATGTAGACAATCTCTTTGTCTGTTCCATCAGGTTTTGTATCGTTACTCCAATCAGAAATTCGTACAACCCAGAGGTTCTTTCCGAGTTCAGTTTGACCTGCTGAGGTCAAGTCAACAATGTCGGGATGGTCATCAGCCCAAGCATTCACATCGGCTGTGAGTGTTGTATAGGTATGATACCAATGTTCCTGTATGATATCGGGTTGTTGTGCAGATGTGAGCATTGGCACGGACGCACTGGCTAAGAGAAGAACACAAAGAGCCCAAACGCGCATGGACTACGGTCACGGTGGTCGTTCAAGAACTTAACCAACGATTTACCAATCCGATGTAAACGCATTTGGATTCGTTACCCTTTCAGATTCACGTGTCCAAATCGAATTTATATTGGTTTTACCACCATAGATATCTGCAAAAGGATCAATGTCTTCAGGGTCACGGTTTCTTTGCATGTATGATTCGACCCGTTCACGTAGGTCCGGTTTGAATTTCCAATAGTGAATCCTCCATTCACGTCCATCCCAAAGAGTCGTTTCTTCAGATTCTGTTGTAAGGAGATCATAGTCTTGGAACATGTAGAACAGGTTACGGTCGGTTGGTTCCAAAGCGTTATCGATAATTCGGTTGTAGAATCCAAAGAACCCAAGAGCGTGTTCCGCCATTCCTTGTGCAACTTCTTCATCCATATCCAAATCGATGTGCTGTTGAATTGCCCGAGTAAGTTCTGATAATGTCATTGTCATTTTTTATTCCCTCCGCTCGCCGCTAAATTACTTCGCAGACACATATTATATTGTCCTCCGACCCATATAGACTCATCGATGATATTTCATGAAAAGAAGAAAAGTCAGTCAATTTTATCTCTCCAAGCCTCGAAATGTGGGGGCGATAGAAGCCCCCCGACATACAGCCCAACAAGCGACTCACCTTAAACAACATCAAACAACAGCCTCAAGAACACCTGTGCAAGGGCAAGGTTGTGAGCGAAGACTATGTTGAGGGTAATTTCCTCGGTTTACCCGTACAGGGTGAAAATGTAGACATCGTGGTGTTACAATTACCCTACGAACTCACAACATCCTATGGCCAAGGTACAGCACAAGGCCCTGCTGCTTGCGTTGCTGCAAGTGGGCAAGTTGAATTGTTTGATGAAGCACTGGGACAAGACCTACCTGCTGGAGCCAGTATCTATACCGCACCCGAATGGGACGGTGAAGGAAAGAATCTCGGTGAACAATTGGACAATATTTGTGGTTATTTACAACCATGGTATTCAGGTGATTGTTTCCCAATCGCTTTGGGTGGTGAACACGGAATATTACCACCGTTAGTCCTTGCTGCTCAGCACCATCCGCTTGTAGATGGGGACCTGAATCGCCTCACTGTTGTTCAAATCGATGCTCATGCAGACCTTCGCGAAGAACTCGGTGGTGAAGCGTATTCCCATGCATGTGCTGCAGGTCGAAGTCTCGATTTAGGAATTGGACGGCTACTTCAGGTTGGGATTCGAGCCTATTCAAAACAAGAAGCAGAATTGATTCAAAGTGATGAGCGAATTACCACCTTTTTCGCTCGAGATACCCAATCTCCAACACGTGGAAAAGAAGCATGGAATCAATGGCTCAAGACGCTCCAAACGCTCTCTGGCCCGATTCATTTGACTCTTGATATCGACGGACTCGATGGAAGTCTTGTCCCTGCCACGGGCACCCCAGTACCTGGCGGTCTATCCTTTTGGCAAGTCATTGAAACAATTGAAGCAGTCTTTGCCGCACCAAAAGCCACGGTGATCAGTGCTGATGTCAACGAAATTGTAGCCCAAGAAGGGACGCCACTCACTCAATTTGCGGCTGCAATGCTGGCAACAAAAGCCATTGGTGCTCATCTCAAGGCCCGTAAAGAAGGGCGATGGAGTCCACATGGACACGTACTCGGCCGGAACAGAACACCAAGTGAATCAACTTTTTTCAGAGACAGCGTAAACTGAACAAGACAAAACTGAAAGAGATGATTTAGGACCAGAAACAAAGAACAGGTGAACATCATGACAAATTTTCAAGCCCATGGAGCCCATGTATTCCTCGATTACACGGAGTATGTGTCACCAAAAGAAAACGATGGAGAGTGGATACTTGAAATTCTTGAAAACGCTGTAGAACGCAGCAACGCTCGAAATGTTCATTCACATGTCGAACAGTTTGATGGCTCACATTCGCCAGTTGGTTTTGCAGCAGTCGTCTTACTTGACGAAAGTCACGTTTCTGCCCATTGCTATTCAGAAAAGGGATGGCTTGCCTTGGATTGTTTCACATGTGGAGATTCAGACCCGAATGCCTTAGCCGATGATATTCATCGACAATTATTGGAACACATACCATCACTGTCACTCAAGCGAAGACATCACCTTCCTCGCTTTTTACACGAGGGGGAATGAAATGTCAGTGAGGCAGTTTGTAGACCAACACTATCGGCATTTCAATGCAGGTGAACTCGCAAGAGCTGCACATTCACTGACTCAATTTTTATCAGGTGGGGGGAAAATATTCCTTACACTTGCTGGAGCCATGAGTACAGCAGAACTTGGTCGAAGTTTAGCACCAATGATTCGCGCTGGCCATATTGCGGGAATCTCGTGTACGGGTGCAAACTTAGAGGAAGACCTGTTCAATTTAGTTGCTCATAACTCCTATGTTTCAATCGAAAATTGGCGCAATTTATCTGCCGAAGATGATGCGGAATTGCTTCGCCAAAACCTGAACCGAGTCACTGATATTTGTATTCCAGAAGAAGAAGCCTTTCGTAAAATCGAACATCACATCGTATCGTGCTGGAAAGAGGCTGATGCATCAAACATCTCGAAACTGCCTCACGAGTTTTTCTATCAATTATTGACGAGTAAGGTCTTGGAGCCAACGTATGAAGCAAATCCTGACGATTCTTGGTTGCTGGCTGCGGCTCAAACAAATTTACCATTGTATGTCCCTGGATGGGAGGATTCGACCCTTGGCAATATTTTTGCTGCGCACTGTATCGAAGGTGAAATTCGTTCGACTACACTCAAAAACGGTATTGAATACATGATTCAATTGGCGCAATGGTACGAATCACGAACCGACTCTTTGGCCTTTTTACAGATCGGTGGAGGAATCGCTGGAGATTTCCCAATATGTGTTGTACCTCTTTTACACCAAGATTTGGAGAGAAAGGTACCTCTCTGGTCTTGGTATTGCCAAATCAGTGAATCATCACCTTCGTACGGCGGATATTCAGGAGCCCCGCCCAACGAGAAAATTACTTGGGGAAAACTCGCAGTTGAAACGCCTAAGTTCGTCATTGAAAGTGATGCAACCATCGTAGCACCTCTTCTTTTCGGATATGTTTTGGACCTGTGAAAAAAGTACTCAAGACCCTTCGAAATACACATCATACCGCAAGTATTGAAGAGGAGCAGACTCTACCTCTTTCTATGAGCATGCGGAAACAGGTGGTTGCATTTGCACTTCTCTTGATGATGGTCCTCCCGCTTGTCTTCATCGCAACAGCAGATGGACAGCCTGCACAACCAACCATCAATGCTGCTTGGCTTGAAGGAGAGAATGGCCTCAATCAACATGCATATCTCATCACCTTTGCAGACAATGGTTCGTATGAGATTGATATTGACGTCACACATCAACGTAATAGCGCGCTTCTGGACAATGATGTATTCATCTCTTGGAGTTCAGTTAATGGCCAGCGTGTTGCTCATGCTGAACTCAACACGACGCTCCAATGGGGTGATGAACTTTCAATTCTTGTCACCATCAAATCTTGGGATGGTACTGCACTCGCAGAGCCTGTCCTAACTACCCGTTCATTCACAGTTGGCACTTGGAATCAACCAATGGCGGATCATGAAGTCCTGCTCAAGACCACATGGGACCTTGACCAAACCTACATGACTGAAGATGGTGAACAAGGATTCTCTTTAGATTTCGATGGACAAGGTTGGCAAATGCGACATGGAACAGTACTCAACTCATGGGAACTTGGAAATGGTAACCTCACTACTCTTGAAAATACCGAAGACAGTTCAACAAACCTCACTTTGTCCCTTGACTCGATTTGGAAGAATGAGACGATTCAATCCGGAGCACTCACCTCGCAGGTCTTTGATGCCCGAGGCAGCGGTATTCTCCATTTAGTCACGCTCGATGGCGACTCACGAAGTGAAGTAACTGCCAATGTTTCCGAAGGCTGGTTCAACCGTTCGATGATTGATGGAAACTTATCGGAACGACTTCGAATCGAAGCGACCGGAGACCTCCTCATCAATGATGCAAATGATGAAGGAAACGAAGGCCTCAATGTAACAGGGGAAGTTAGCGTATTTTTCTTGGAAACATGGGATGAGAATGGAGTCAGAAGGCTGCAGCACACACAATTTGAGGCACTTGCAGATATGGTCCTCAGCGATGAAGGGTTGCGCATGGATGTCTCCTTGGACGGACTCACTGTTCTTGACCGATGGGAAGACGGTGTTCGCACCGACCAAAAATCTGAATTCATCGGGCAAGGCACCTTTGGAGTCAATGAAGAAGATGAGAACTCGAGTATTCTTATCAACGGAACAATTCATGATTTGCATTGGTTAATCGAGGATGGAATTACCCTGAAAGACGACTTACATCTTGATGGAGTCATCACCGGTGATGCACAAGGTACCTTTGGAATTGTTCGAGGGATCGAAGAAACTGGAAACCAAGCCAATGCCACGCAGGTTGTCTTCTTAGTCAACGTCATACATCAAGAAACATGGTTCAATATCACTGGAATCAATGGAGGGGACTTCTTCGATGGACAAGGCGTTGGAGCAAATCATAACGAATCATGGGATTATCAAGTCGTTCAATCCGAATGGGAAAATCGAACCATTCGAATGGTATGGGAAGAAACTGGGGCAGACCCCTCAAGTGGTGATGAGCGCCCTGAAAACAGCCCAATCCAAGTGAATGCAACTCAACCAGAATCGGAAGATATCTTGGGAGACATCACGATTTCAAGAGAAACGGGTTTGATGCCTATACCTCTTTTACCAGGCGATTCGATTCGACTTAGCGACCAAGAAGGTCTTTCACTGGTCATAACAGCAGAATCTACCGGAAATGACCCTCGAGATGGTTTCAATTTACATGTTGTCAATTGGACTGGCTCGTACGGTGGAAATGGTGATGCGACTGGTTCTATCATTGACCAAGGCCCTCTTATGGGTCTTCTTTCAAGTGTGAACAGAGTGTTAGAACTCCCATATGGAGATGAAAACGAAACTGCTAATTTTACTGAAAGTCAAATGGTTGAACGTATCCTCTCCCCTTCTATTATTACATCAGAAAACAACACGGCACCTCTCCTTGTTGAACTCTACCTCGAAGAGGGTATCATCTATGGAGAAGGAGGAAGTGTCGGTACTCTTGTAGCACACATCAATGATAACGAGTTGAATGTAGACACAGTAACAGTCGACCTCACGCCGCTTGGAGGCGGAATGGTGAGTATGAACGATCGTGGGCTCAATGGCGATACAACCATCGGAGACAACCGCTTTACGACAATGATTCTCGTTCCCGGTCTTGAAGTTGGTAATATTTCACTCAATGTCACTGCAACCGATACATGGGGACTGGTCACAACGGGTGCTGGAGATATTGAAATCATCAACCAAGGGCCACGATTGCATGCCTTTGAGGTACTGCCAGATACTGGACCTCGAGGCGCTGTAATGATTGTAAATACTCAAGCCTATGACGGTCATGGCGTTGAGAGTGTTATGATTGATTTGAGAGAATCAGGAGGTGAACTCGTACCATTGACTGTATTGAACGGTGTATGGATTGGCAATTTTACGGTACCTGATTCGATGACACCGGGAGAACAAGCCTTGTCGCTTATCTTGACCGATGGCCTTGGTCAAAGTGAATTTACTACCCTTTGGCATGCAGATGGAATGAATGCATCACTTCAAGCGATTTATGGACCACATCATGTATCAGATGAAATTATGAAACAGATGAACATTAACATTCTCAATACCGCCCCTCTCATCACCAACCCAGGTGTCCAAACAGTGGAGAAAAGTGAGATGAGTTCAACGGTTGTACTCGAAGTTGCAATCAGTGATTACGATGGTATTCTTGTAGCACAAGCAAATCTTGGAGTATTCACACCGTTTACTTCTCAAGCCACTTGGCAAAGTATGTATGATGACGGAAGTAACGGTGATGCTGTAGCCAACGATGGTATCTATTCTGTTGAAATGCAAGTTCGAAGTAGTACCCCGGTTGGTACGCATGAAGTATTGATTCAAGCCTCAGATGTGTATGGAAAAGTCAGCCCTACGACCTCTATAGCCGTTCAATTAGTTGAAGAAGAATCGATCTTACCTGGTGTGAGTGGTTCTTTCTTATCGACTGGAGTATTATTGGGTGTTCTCGGTGTCTTTGGAATTGCAGTCGCAGTCGTTATCATCATTTCGATTCGGAACAGACCTGAAAGTGAAGAAGGTCAAGACCGTTTCGGATTTAACTGAGCACTAAGGCGAGCCGACAACGGTTTATACTGCTGTTCTTTGGGGTGATTACATCTACGGACGTAGTGTAGTGGTTATCACCGAGCGTTGCCAACGCTTGAACCCGGGTTCAAATC
>JAPKCL010000177.1 GCA_028822955.1 Candidatus Poseidoniaceae archaeon | reverse complement strand
CATTCAGAGAGCTTGTGGCTGCTGAGAGGCCCAAGAATATCATCAAAAAACTGAGTAAAAGTGTCTTCGTAAGTCGCTTCATGGTTGCTCGAAAATTGAATCACTTATTACTATACCATCCAAATTAAATGAATTCAAGAATTAAAGTCGATTTTCATAGCGATGAACGATTCTGTGTATACAACGGGGGCCCCTTGTATACGGAATCCGAGTCCGGCTACTATCCTAAGTGCTTACTGAAATAGAAGCAGGGTTGCCAAAAATCCTATCCCTGTAGCTACCACTCCGAAGATCATCGCATTTTTACCCCTTGGATCGCCGTTACTCTTTGCCACTAAGCCTAGAATAAATCCTATCGGACCGAAAAGTATCCCCCCTGTCAATAGTCCGATTGAAGAGCAAATGTATGATGTTGCAATCAACCCATGTTGAGGTTCTTCTACTTCCCGTCCAAACCTGGAAACGAGGGAAAGAGAGATGTTGCGTATCTCGATTAAAGTTGTGAGCAAAAACACGGCAAAACAGGATAATAAAAACCAAACTGATGTACCTCCACTCCCCATTCCCATTGACCCAAGACACAAACCCATAAATGAGAAACCCAGAGCCGCTCGATTCAAGGTTGAGGCCAGGCTAGTAACAGTGCGGACACTCCCATCGCTTGGAAAGGAAAAATCCTCCCCACAATGCGGGCAATCAAAGAGTCCGGATACCTCATCATCCAATTCCACCTCCAAACTGCAATGTGGACACTGGATGATAACCATGATTTGGTATACCAGAGTATTTTCTTAATAAAATAATGCCCGGTTGTAGTCATATGTACAGCCACAAAGGAACTGACTCCAATGGCCACCCTGAATTCTATTGGCTTGGTTGAACTATTGAACTGAATAAGGGGTTTACTTATGTTCACGAGAGTTATGCTAAACACCCTTGTACACAATCGGTTTGTACACTACCCTCCGGTGTCTATACGACACATGGTGTGAAGCAGATTCTTTAATCGCCTTTCCTACGCATCATTATGAAGAGCCAGCTCGCCATCTCAATGTGCATACTATTTTTGTTCGGTTCGATATCGGGATGTGTTGGAAATTCTGATAATGAGCCACAAGAGGAACGAAACACTTCGAACGAGAACTCTGGAATTACAAACATGATAATCTGCCCAGATGGCACCGATGGGATGCTTGAATGGGGCGTTCTCACATGTGCTGAACCTGAAGTTTTTCGAGCCTCTGATGTTTCACTTGAAACCCAAATCCTCACCCTTGAATGGTACGATATTGCAGTTGCTGAGTGGGGTAACTACGGACCAGTTGAAATCTATATAGTCGGCAACGATGTCGATGCAGCAAGTGAATTAGAAGATGAATACTGTGAGCGACATAAGGCACTTGATTCCAATTGGAATGAAGAATGGGATTGTGCCAACGCAAACTATCAGATCTTCACACAATACGTCGAAGAAGGTGGAGCTGCCATCAGTACATTCAAACGCACATACCTCGATTACGATTTCAGCATGATGACCATGTCTGCTAAATATCCTGGTCCAGATGAAGATGATTACAAACCGGTGACTTTGCACGAATACTTCCACATCTTCCAACATGCTCACATCAGTGATGAATGCAGTGGAAACACCCGAGATTCATGTGAGCGAAACGCCAAAATGGGTGGTAAGAGCAAACCGTGGTTTTCCGAAGGCAGTGCAGAATACATGGCACAAACTCTCTATTCACAACAGCCAGGGGTAGAGAATGACTACCTGCGAAACGCTATGGAACGAAAATTAATGTCTTCGATTCAAGGTTACCAAGAACAAGACATTGCTTTGGATGAATTAACCTATTCTTCGAATGTGGGCACGTATGATATTGGTGCGTGGTTCATCGCTTACCTGATTCACAACGAGGGAGAATCAGCGCTCATAGACGGCTTTTACGGGGATTTAGATGAACTTGGTTTTGATGGTTCTTTTGAGAGAAACTTCAATTCCACTCGTGATGAGTACATTGCAGCCTTCAATTCATTCTTACAACAACCGACTGAAGACATCCTTTCCATAATTCCAGTAGAAAGCGAGGAGCAAACCAACAGCGCATCGTGTGCAGGGAACTCGTCTCTCTCGTTGACACCGGGAGTCACCGAGCGAACCTTGGTGCAGGAAATTGATGGAGATGAAGTCACACGTCGTTACTTGATTCAAGTACCACAAACCGTTGACGAGTCGAAATGCTACCCATTGTTATTTGCTCTGCATGGAAACGGTGGAGAACCTGATGAATTTCCAAATCAGTATGCTGATATGGTCAATGCAGGAGAGTTTGTAGGGATTTATCCTGCAGGTATTGAGCGTTCATGGAACTTAGGCCGTGAAGCCTCAACAGCAAACGACACAGAGTTCTTGGAGAGCGTTGCAGATTCACTGCAAGTTTATGAGAACCTCGACCACGATAGAAGGTATGTATTTGGTTTCTCTAACGGAGCAGGAATGGCTCACACTCTCGGCAAAGAATCGATGTATTTCTCTGCCTTTGTCGCAGTAATCACCAGTTTGACGACTGAAAATATTCCGACCAGTACATCAGGGTCTCCC
>JAPKCL010000060.1 GCA_028822955.1 Candidatus Poseidoniaceae archaeon | reverse complement strand
GCGTGACGAGCCAACACCATCGGTTGGACGTCAACTGGCTCTCCAGTGTCTCTTCTTGTACCGAGAAACATACCCTTCGGTTTGAATTTCTTCTTTGACTTCACTGTTGAAACGGGTTCTTCCAGAACCGTTTCCTCGGGTGAAAGAATATCACCAACCAAATCAGCAAGACTTCGCTCATCAGGGTCAGCGGTGGCTTCATCGGATTCACCGCTTTCAGACACCATATGCGAGGCAAACTGGTCGGAGGTCTTCAAAGGCGCGCTGGTACCAAGCAAAAAGAAGCAGACTCAAGGAGGTCGACCGATTCGCCGAACCATGGAGCGAATCCCAATGGCCCGACCATCATGGGACAAGGCAATGCGTTCCGCAGCCATGGCCACACTCGACTCTAAAAGATGGGTTAAGGGAGCCCAAGGCGAAGCATTTGGCAAAGCATTTGCAGAGCACTGCGGGGCATTAAGCGCCACGCCTTGTCAAAACGGCTCTTCTGCGCTGTGGGCAGCCCTAAGGATTGCGAATATCGGGCCAGGCGATGAGGTGATTGTGCCATCATTTACCTTCATTTCCTCAACGACATGTGCTCTTTTGGTCGGAGCAACTCCGGTTTTCGTCGATATCGAACCAGAATACTATTGTTTAGATCTTGATGAAGTCAAAGCGGCAATTACGCCCAAAACCAAAGCGGTAATCGGCGTTCATTTATTTGGTCAAACCTATGACCCAAAACTCGTTACACTTTGTCAAAAACACAATTTAGTTTTGATTGAAGATGCGGCTCAGGCACATGGAGCTGAACAAAAATTCCCCGACGGCATAATTCGAAAGGCCGGCGCCATGGGTGATATCGGTTGTTTCTCCTTTTTTCCTTCAAAGAATATGGCAGTCGGAGGCGAAGGGGGGATGCTTACCACAACTCACCCTGACTATCAGGATAAAATTGTAGGAATTACCAACCATGGGCGTAGTCCTGACCTTGAAGCAATACAACTCGGAAGCAATCTTAGGATGTCTGAAGTTTCAGCATCCATCGGACTTGTCCAACTCTCAAATCTTGATGCTTGGATTGAACTTCGGCAGCAAAATGCAGCATTATTCACTCAAGCATTAGCCGGCCACACTAGCCTTCATGCACCAACTGTTCGGCCAGACTCGACTCACGCTTGGCATCAATATTGTATTCGTACTGAACATCCAGATGCACTTGTGGCCCATCTTGACAAATTCGGTATTGATGCACGCCGCTATTACACAACGCCTTGCCACCAGCAATACATCTACAAGAACCACATACAATTCACCCAGATGCTTGAACACACACACAAAGCATCGAATTCATTGGTTGCAATACCAGTCATGCACGGGCTTCACGATGACGAAAAGCAACGTATCGTTGCAGCTCTACGAAGTTACAGTTGACTCATGAAACTTCAGTAAGCGCAAGGGTTGAGTTCGACCACTGGTGAAGTCCAGTCAGTTCTACTCCGAGCCATTCAGGCAATGTCACATTATGGTCAATATTCGGCAGTTCAATTTCTGCAAGAACTAAGCCAGCAAGGCCGCCTTCAAATTCATCGACTTCCCAAACCATTCCGTCTTTTCCTTTCCAGTGGTATCGAGTTTTGGTGATTGAAGGGTGCCGTTTCGAATTGATAATTTCTTCTGCCAGTTCGAGAGAAATATTCCATTCAAGTTCAGTTGCAGAGGCGTGAGTACGCTTCCCTTTCAAAGTCAAAGTGACAGAATCCTGGGTAAACCGAATTCGTGAAGTCCAATCTTCGGTTGCTTCAAAGAGAGCCTTCTCTTCATTCTTCATCTGAACCAATGCGAATGTGCCCGCATAACATAATTCGTTCCCATTGTTCTTGAAAAGCGACGAATCGAGGTAATGTTGTGCGATTTCAGAACGATGTTCAGATTCTCTCCAAGGGCGGGCGTTTCTCCCGTCGACGAAAAAGCGACGTTCGATTTCCACATACTCGCTCATTCTTCTAACCCCTTCATCCTCGCATCAGCAAGGACAACAAACACCCCTTGTTGGTGGAGTATATTTCACCTACTACGATGAAACTCAAGGTATAGTTTGTCAAATCATTGAACCAAGTTCTTGAAAACCTATCCGCTTATGTAATTACATGAACGGCAGTTGGAGTATTCGATTTCTCATTGCTGTTTCTCTTACATCTGTGCTTTTTGGTTTTGCCACCCTCGATGAAGGGCAGGCGACTGCGGCAGATACACCAAGTGCTGAAGATGGCTTTTCAGGTGCAGCAAGTGCCGATGAAGCCGAGCAAGAGGGGGATGAACCTGCTGCCGTCGAAGAAATTTCATTGGCAGAAAGTGAAGCTGAATCTAAAGGTGATGGACTAGGAAATGATTCATCAATCGTATTCATCGGCTTTGGGACGAGCCTTTTTTCCCTCCTCTTCCTGAGTTCGGCTCTTTCTGAAGCCATTAAAATTGCAATTCTAATGGCAATAGTTACGCCACTTCTGGCTAAGAAAGCGGACCGTGACGAGCTTAACAGGGGGAGAATTTTTGGTTTTATCGAAGCGAACGCAGGAATTCATTTTTCTGCATTAAGAGATGTACTTCAACTTGCGAATGGCGTCACAGCTCACCATTTACAAATGTTAGAAACGCAAGGTTCTATCGTCTCATGGAGAGACGGCAAACTCAGAAGATATGCTGCCGCAAATATCCCCTCAGATCAACTCCATGTAATCAGCCATCCAATTCTCGGAACGCGACTTGCCATTTTACAAACACTTGCAGATGCAGGAGTCCTAGGGTTGTCAAATAAAGAAATCGAAACGAAATTACAGCTCTCAAGGCAACTCGTTTCGTATCACATGATTCAATTAAACACGAACGAACTGATTGAAAAAGCGGGTCAAAACAAACGCTCACCGTGGAGGTTAACGGCCACTGGGACCAAAACTGTAAGCGGCAATATCTCTTCTTCATAATGTAAAATCACTTTACCAATTCTTTCATATCAGTGTGCGAGGTGGTAGAAATATGAAAGGGCACAAAACAGTGGCGGTTGTACTTGTTTCCCTCTTCCTCATGTCCGGCTGTTTAGGCATGGTGGACTCGGAAGTGGAAATACCAGATGTCGAACTTCCTAACGACTGGTCAACCGTTGTTCAACGCAGCGTTGCAAGCCCACAACTGACCCAGTTTAGCGATTGTGAAGAATTGGAAACATCTCTTAAATCCTCAATTGCTGAAGAATACAGAATTCAATTATTACAGGCTGTTGAAGAAGAATTCTACTACGGTGGCGGCATTTGGGCAGCAGACGACATGGTAATGGAAGCGGACGGCGCTGAATCTTCCGTGAGCAGCAATTCAGCCCCTACAACCAAACGGCAAGAAGGAACTGACTTTTCAGGAACGAACAATCAAGAGCAAGGGGTTGATGAAGCAGATTTTGTCAAAACTGATGGATATTTCATCTATTTTTTGAACGGCAATAATCTTGAGATATTTGCAGTGCCTGAGTTCGGAGACTTGACCCATCTCTCGACCACAAGAATCGAAGGTACTCCGCAGGCAATGATGCTTGATGGAGATCGACTGGTTGTCATTTCTACAGTGTCTCCATGGAACATTCCTCAGACCGATGCGCTCTCTTCGGCGATGGGTTGGGATGAAGGCTACGGTTCATGGCGAACTTCATCACTCACCAAATTCACGGTTTTAGACATCACAAACCGTTCCCTACCAGTCGACGGAAAGGAATTGTATCTCGAAGGATACTACATGACAGCACGAGAAGTGAACGCAACGGTTCGAACTGTAACTCATGCCTGGCTCGACATCCCCGACGTCAAAAGCTGGCTGGACCTCCCTTCGGGCTATTGGGACCTCGATTATGATAACCCAATCCGCCGAGAAATCCGAGAAAAAGTTGCTTACAAGACCATGCTTGAAAACCAAATCGCATTAGATGCACTTGCTCTTGAGGACATCCTCCCAAAGGTGTATGAGCGTTCCAACGGACAAATCACTATTCATACAATGAACGATGAGGATTGCGCTGACTTTATTGCACCTGAAGATGGATTTAACCGCGGTTTCAACAGCATCTTCACCTTTGATTTGTCCTCCGAGGATTTTGAATTTCAAGCAGACCACATCGTTGGAAACTATCCACTTGTCTATGCATCTGCTGACGCCCTCATCCTTACAGAAAACGCCTGGGACTGGTGGTGGTTCTGGGGCAATGACAACATGGACGAGGCAACAAACATCCACACGTTCGATATTTCACAAGCTGGCGATACAACCTATACCGGCTCAGGACGAGTGAACGGAACAATCCTCAACCAATTCTCTTTGTCAGAACATGAGGGAATTGTACGTGTTGCTGTTACATCAGGTCAATGGGCGCGTTGGTGGATGGAAAACCCTGAGCCAATGAGTTCCAGCGTTGTAACCTTCTCTCACGGCGTTATCGGCAATCAAAGCCAAATGGCCCTCACTGAAGTTGGCAGAGTTGACAATATTGCACCCGAAGAACGAATTTGGAGTGCACGCTTTGATGGCGACCGATGCTATCTTGTAACCTTCCAACAAATTGACCCACTCTGGGTCATCGATATGTCGGATGAGACCAACCCAACAATACTTGGAGAGCTCGAAGTACCAGGGGTTTCAACTTACATCCACCCGCTTTCTCGAGATCACTTGTTGACCATTGGTATGGGCCCAGGAGAGGCAGATGGAACAGGGCTTGACTGGTCAAGCACCCGCCTTTCTTTGTTCAACATCACCGACCCTACAGCCCCAGCAGTTGACGATCACCTCACCCTCACTCCTGTGTCAGACCCTGCAGATAATGCATGGGTGTGGTCGTATTCCGAAGCCTCATATGAGCACAAAGCATTCCAATATTGGGCTCCAAAAGGGCTGTTGGCCATTCCACTTTCAACCTACAGATACCAAAGCTGGACAGATTCGAACGGCGGATATCATTGGAATTATCAATACGTTTCGAAGTTAATTCTAGTGAATGTTTCTGAAGATACGGGCAATCTTTCAGTCCATGGAACCGTCGACCACTCCGACTTGTACGACCGCGATGACAATCGAAATTGGTGGAATGGATTCAACATTCGCCGGTCAATCTTCATGGGTGATTTCGTCTATGCGATTTCATCAGCAGGCGTTACAGCAACGAATCTCACAACCATGGATGAAAGCGCAAGTGTCGAACTCGAATATGAGAGCCCTTACAATACGTATTACTATGACGATGCAGTTAGTTCTGACGAGAGTGATAGCACATCGAGCGAGGGAACTTCAAACTCGGATGATGGCGAGAAAAGCGATTCCCCAGTAAGCGATGGGGCTGGTTCGGAAGCAGAGAACAGTTGATACATCACAGGTCAGCGTTGGTCTTCCATCGCCATTCGATAGGCTTCAACGCTTTCTTTCGACCGTATAATTTATTGTTAATAGATTGGATAAAAGCCACCTGTTTAGAATTAGTGAGACTATTCGACTCTATGGATACCCAATACAATGCGGCCGTAAGGCCTTCCTTTGAATAGGAAACCGGCTCAAAACTTATTGAGGGCATTGATTAGAAATGAATATGGTTGAAATCAAATGCCCACATTGTAATGAAGATGTTGAGTTAGATGAAGGAGAATTTGGATTATTCGAATGCCCTTATTGTGATGAGGAATTTAACTGGGAAGAGAAGAAAATAATGGGGTCAATAAAAGGTAAAGAGTTGTGGCTCCGCCTTCTTCGAATCATCGCCATCTCTGCGGCTATTATATTCGGAGCGGTTGTCATTGTGGTGTATCAATACGCAGAGGGCATGACAAATTTTCAAGGATAAACGTTGTAGTAATACATGGGCAGCCAGCGGGGTCCGAGGCCATGTTTTAGGACAGGAGATTTAAGATTCCAATCAACGGTTTTTGAGATAGTCTGCACCATACCAAGCCCATTGTTCCATTGTCCAACCGGGGGGTAATCCTTCAGGTGGTAGCGGTGGAGCTACTGCCACGGCTGGTGCTGTTGGCATTGTAGGCGCAACAGGGGCACTCAGGGGAGTAAATGGGACATGGGTCTTTTGCTCAAAGTCGATATTGAGGGGGTTCTGCTTTCCACGACGGCTAACCACTCCAAAAGCAACCAGTGCTAAGCCAACAAGAACAATTCCTGCTATGGCTAAAATCATTGGTAAAGAGGAACTTTCAGCGGCGAACTGGCGAGCGGCATCGTTCGGAAACACATCGCCTTCATCCGACCATCCATCGCCGTCTGTGTCAAGACAACCGATTCGGTCTTGATTTGAATTTCCAGCAACTTCCGGGCAATCATCTGTCATATTCGTCCCTTGCTGATCAGGATGTCCATCTCCATCGATATCAGACCAGAATCGGACATCATTTGCAAAGACGTCGAGGTTATCTCCCCATCCGTCTCCATCAGAGTCTGGGCATCCAAATTCCTGTTCTGTAGAGGTACCAAAGACACCAGGGCAACTGTCTGGGAGGTTTCCATTTCTTGAATCCCCGTAGCCATCCATGTCTGCATCAACATATTGAGTTGCATCCTCTGCAAACGCATCGCCAGCATCTGACCATCCGTCTCCATCAGTATCGAGGCATCCAAACACATCTTCAGTCGAAGTTCCTTCGATATCAGGGCAAATATCAGCTCGATATCCACTCGAAGAATCTCCATAACCATCACCATCTCGGTCGGCATGTTGAGTGCTGTACGTAGGGAATGCATCAGCGCCATCTGTTGCCAACCAAGTAGCATCAGGGTCTGACCAACCATCTCTGTCCGTGTCCAAACAGCCGATTCGGTCATTCGATGAAATTCCAGCCACTGTAGGGCAGTGATCTCCTTCTAAACCGTCAATTTCATCTCCAAAACCATCACCATCGAGGTCGGACCATTGAGTGGGTTCCGTAGGGAATTCATCGACCGAGTCTGCATATCCGTCATCGTCCCAATCTGCGCAGCCAATGACTGAACCAGAATCACTTGAGCCTGCATTATCGGGGCAATTATCAATGATGTCTGAGAATCCGTCGTTATCATCGTCCAGGTCTTCTGTATCATCCTCGCAACCATCTTGGTCGCCATCATTGGACATGATTGAAGAGAAAGAAGGCGCACTCATTGGACAGAGATCTACCTCTGCCGAGGATTCAGAACATGTCCAAAATCCATCCATAACTGCAGCATCACAAATCCGGTCGTTATCATCATCGTAATCTTCACCAGCGTCTCTACAACCGTCGAGGTCATAGTCCGAAGAGGAAGAAGAGGTCCAACCAAGGTCTCCAGTTGAACAGTAATCTACATCATCACTCATGCCATCGTTATCGTCGTCATTATCTTCTGTTAAATCGGCACAACCGTCCATATCATGGTCGGTCGCCGATGAAGAAAGCCAACTTAAATTTCCAAGAGCACAATCATCATCGATATCTAAAACCGCATCATTGTCATCATCCAGGTCGCAAAGGTCTCCTTGAGCATCACCGTCGTGGTTGGCTTGTGCAGCGTTAGCAACGAAGGGGCAGTTATCGACATCGTCGCCTACTCCGTCTCCGTCAGCATCCATATACGGGTCAATTCGAATCACTTCGTCGCGTCCATTATCAACATAGTAAAGGTGTCCATTTGGACCAATTTCTAGGCCCATGATGGAAGAAGCAGATGTCTGAACAGTTTCAATTTCAGACGCACCTTTGCCATCCGAATTTAAATCAAATGCGGTAAGTTTTCCGTTTCCATTTTGAGAGACGAACAACTGGTCGCCATCAAGAGCGATACCTGAAGGCCTGTTGAGGCCGGTAGCAAGAACGCCCCATTCAATTCCAGAAATAGACGAGTATTCCGCAAGAGGCTCAAAACCAGAATTGTATCCGGATACAATGGTTTCACTGGTATAGGTTGTATCATCTGTGTTCACCCACAAGACCCGATTTGCTCCTGCATCAGCGATGTAAAGGATTCCTGAATCTTGGTCGAGAATCATATGACCTGGAATTCCAAAAGCATGGGTGAGCGTGATATCGGAATATCGACGAACAATGCTGTCGGAGTGATCGTCTTCTCCGGTGTCGTGATCTTCTTTGAAATCGTAGCGAACCAACTCTCCATAGTATCCATCGTTGTACCAATAGACGTTGTCATAGTCATGTGCGATTCCTACCCCATAAGGCGATTCATGGTTCATGTCGATATGGCTTCCTAAGAGGCCGTTACCGTTGTTCTGGTTTTCCATTGCAAAATGGCTTAACGACGACGGCCACAAAGTAGGACCCATGAAATTATTCGCAGTACCTTGGCCACAGAACGTGTTTCTCGTTTCCTGAGCAGAACCCCATTGCCAATCAAACTCTGGGTGATATGCACCAAATGAAATCGCACTCACTTCTTCAAGGAAATGGTTTCTGTTTGAATCTTTACGATTCTGAGAGGTCTGTGTTTCAAGTCCGGTGTCCTCGATAATAGTGATGCTGTCCGTATTTCGATTTGCCACCCAGAGTTCATTTGCTCGACCAGGATGGAACTCGAGGTCTCGTGGGTCAGAAAGGGCATCAGAGGAATCTGCAATGACGACCTCATCGAACCCAACACCGAATTGCTCAACCAAAGGCGCTTCCTTTGATGTAGTAGCATAAGACGGGATTGAAAAAAGTAGAATGCCTAAAAGAAGAATAGCGACCTGTTTATTCACCATGTGCATCCCACGATGCGATATGATTTGATACCTTGCCCTTCTTAAACGCTCGAAAAGAACGATTTCCTCTCCAAATCATCCATGCGACCGGCCTTTTACAGTGAATGAAGTATTCGAATTTTGGAGTTTCTCACTCCGATAGTTATTGAGAACAGGAGAGGAGTGGGCTCTAATCAACCCATTCTGAAAGCTGGCAGAACGACGGTTGCTTCATCATCAAGAACAAGATGGCGAGCCATGGGCGGACTTCTACGACGCGGGGCTCGCTCTATGCACCGCCATGCCGAATTGAATTCCACTCATCCTACTCGATTTCAATTGAATTGCTTTTTGCAGAATTTCTTTCAAAAGGAGGGCACTCAATGAAGACCGCAATTCTTCTCCTTGGGTTTAACCGCGTGGACTATTTCCAACAAACTCTTTCTGCTCTTGAAGCAAATAAGGCCGCCTATGACTGCGACCTCCATGTCTACCTTGACGGTGGGGAAAAAGCACGCCAGAACGAACTTATTGAACTGGTTAAAAACTCATCCTTCGACAATCCAACCTTTGTTCTCCGAGAAGAGAACTGGGGTATAGGGCGGCACCTCATCGATGCACGAAGAACATTATTCGACGATCTCTCGTATGATCGAATCATCCTTCTTGAAGACGATATGTTACTCGCTCCAAGCTATATTCAGACTGTTCTTGACCTGTTAGATTGGTCTCAAGAATTTTGTGATATTGGAACGGTAATGGCCTACAATATCAACCATGATTCCGGCGAGTTACAAACACAGCAAATGCAACACGTTGTGGCAACGAACCGTCATTTTTGGGGATATGCTATGACCCGTGAGGTCTGGGACATCATCAAACACATCATCTATGATTTTGAAAAGAAGTATTTGTCGAACAACACCTACAGAGACCGCTCACATTTCAGAATCCGCTGGATGTTTATGCGTTCAATTATGTCAAAAAAGCGACACATACGGCCAGGAAAGAACCTCATCCCGGATGATTGCTTAACGCCCCCCTTCCCGCGAATTC
>JAPKCL010000176.1 GCA_028822955.1 Candidatus Poseidoniaceae archaeon | reverse complement strand
CTCTCGATGTTTGGAACCGTGGAGGTGGTGCATGATGCGACCTGTTTCGAATCCATCGCATGAAGACCGAGATGCTGGTCAAATGTTGCTTGCAACAGGCGTCGTTTTGCTTATGTCCTTACTTTCAATGGCTATTTTCGGCGTGAAAGTCGCCGGATTGACCATGCCTCATGACACTGCTTCAGACGGAGTATTGGTGACGTCACTTGAAGTTGTAGAGGCGATTCCTGAACTTACTGAAGCACGTACTCAGTTATGGATTAACGGTGGCCTTGAACCGTTCGATGCGGGAGAGATTGCCTTCCAAAGTGTCCATGATGATATGCTCCACCATGGTGAACTAAGAGGAATCGAAATCAAACTCATTGATTTCCAAGTCAATGAAACATCTTCAACCACCCTCCACTTTTCGGGAGAATTAGGAATCTCGGATGGCTCAGCAATGCTCACTGTCGCAATATCGTTTGAGATGACCCATGTTTAACGACGCTGGATATGCTCGTTCCACGCTAGATCCATCAAATGCTTGATTCGTTCAGTATCATTGGTCACTCGTGACAAATCAACAATCGGCCAAGATGCAATTTTAGCCCGTTCGATCAAACCCTCTTGAATCGCACGAATTCGAGGGAATGCGGCGAGATAGCGATCTGCACGGCGGAAGGAATGCGCATCACGTGAACGAATCATGGAACGGTGTCGTTCTTCTTCACCAACCGTCATGACCAATCCAATTGCAATGCCACCTGCTTCACGCCAACTTCTGAGTAAGCGTTCACTCGGATTGATGTGAACGCCTTCAATCAACAGATCAATACCTTCTCGTCGAGCACGGTCAATCGTCGCCATTATTCCGCCTTTAACGGCTTGACATGTATCAAGCCAATCGATAACTGGCTCTCCCGAATCTCCTTGGGAAAAAGATGAGCGATGGAGTGCAGGTTCAGTTCTCTCATCGTCACACGAACGAATTATTTCACGTACGGCATCGGTAGAAAGAAGACGTGCAAAACCACTTGTGGCGGCAATTTGAACGGAGGCAGTGGACTTTCCAGTACCAGTCGCTCCAGCGATGACCAACAGTCGAGGAGCTCGGTCTGCGATGGTCCGAGCAGCCGCTTGAGCCAAACCAATCTCTCGAGCCATACTGTATGCACAGCGAACTCGCTTCAAGAGTCTTTTCGCCCATAGCCACCTCTCCACCATTCTTTGAAAGCAAGTCTTGTCAAGCGAATGCCTTTGAGGGGATAACACTTGGAGTGGAACATGAGCGCAGAACAAATGTCGATTGCCGGTGAATGGTGCGATGCGGAAGATGGTGCAACAGCCGAGATACTCAACCCCGCTACTGGGGAAATTATGGCTACAACTCCCAAGGCAACTCTTGATGATGTCAACCGGTGTGTTGATGCATCACGCGCTGCTTTCAACGATTCAAGTTGGAAGAATATGGATCCTGCACAGCGAGGTCGTATTCTCAACAAGATGGCTCAGGCCACCTATGCCAAGGCAAAGGAACTTGCAGTTCTCGAATCAAACAATAATGGTAAAACATTTCGAGAAGCATTGTCAGAAATTCGTTTCGGAGCCTGGACGCTCGAATATTTTGCTGGACTTTCGGATAAAATAGAAGGAAGTACAATTCCCGTCCCTGGTAATCGTCTCAACTATACCTTACGCCAGCCGCTTGGTGTAACCGTTCATATTATTCCTTGGAATTTTCCGCTTCAACTCGCTCTTCGCTCCATTGCACCTGCATTGGCTGCTGGATGCACTGTTATTGCGAAGCCTGCTTCATGGACACCGCTGTCCTTAGTCGCATGGGCCAAGGCAATGGAAGAAGCAGAAGTCGGACTTCCAACTGGAGTGCTTCAGGTAATCACTGGCTCAGGTAGTCTCATTGGCGACGCTCTTGCAGGTCACAAAGGCGTCGATGGCATTGTACTCACTGGTGGCGTCCCTACCGGACAGACAGTCATGGCAAAAGCAAGTGAAAACCTCACACCTGTTACTCTCGAACTTGGCGGTAAAGGCGCAAATATTGTCTTTAAGGATGCAAACCTCCGATATGCTGCAAAAGCAATTTGCTTTGGAATATTCATGAATGCTGGACAGATGTGTTGGGCCGGTTCTCGATTGATTGTTCACGAAGATATTCACGATGAACTGGTCGAGGCAGTTGTTGCTGAAGTCGGCAAATGGAAAGTTGGACCTGGAATGGAAGAAGGCGTTCGAATTGGAAGCCTTGTTCATCGAAACCATCGTACAGAAGTCATGGAGAAGTTACAAGCAGGATTGGCAATGGGTGGAAAAGTTGTCTGCGGTGGGAACATCGTTGAAGGTGACGGAGCATTCATGGAAGCAACAGTCGTCACTGGTGTTGACAATCAAAATCTTTTATTCAATGAAGAACTCTTTGGACCAGTCTTGGCAGTTACATCGTTCACTGAGGATGCAGAAGCATTGGCATTAGCCAACGATTCACCGTTCGGTTTGTTAAACGGAATTTGGACCAATGATTTGAGTCGAGCGCACAACATGGCTCGTGATTTAGAAAGCGGTATGGTCTCGATCAACGAATATCCCATCACCTTCCCTCAAACTGCATTCACCGGATGGAAACA
>JAPKCL010000175.1 GCA_028822955.1 Candidatus Poseidoniaceae archaeon | reverse complement strand
AACGTTACTGGGGTACGCCAATACCGGTAATTCATTGTGGAGAATGTGGCCCTGTAACGTTGTCGGGATATCAGCCAAGGGCGTATTTTCCAGTTGATGGTTTGCTTACCGATACCTTTCGCCTCTAATGCATCAGCAACCGCCTTCATTGCAGCTTCTCCATACAAACCGTCAAAGCCATCTAAGGGGGAGTTAACCATCCAACCATACTCGGTTTCTGCTGCTTTAAGAGGTGCTTCAGGGTCGGCACCTTCTTTCATTACCAACACTCGCTTAACTGGAATATCGAAAGTTTGTGCGAAATCAAAATCCCGTTCATCATGACCAGGGACAGCCATAACTGCTCCAGTTCCATAAGAGGCAATAACGAAATTACCAATCCAAACCGGAATATGTTCGCCGGTGAGTGGATGAATCGCAAAGCGTCCAGATGGTACGCCCTTCTTCTTCTTCATATTTCGAATTCGATCGAATTCGGTCAAAACTGATACCTCATCATAGAGGTCTTTCCAATCGGATTCAAATTCCGTATTTTTGACCAACTCTTCAGCCATTGGATGCTCGGGAGCAAGCGTGACAAACGTCACACCGAAGAGAGTATCGGGTCGAGTTGTGAACACTTCAATGGATTCATCAGAATCAACTATTTTGAAACTGATTTCAGCACCTTCTGAGCGCCCCAACCAATCTCGTTGCAAGGACTTCACATTTTCAGGGAAGTCAATGGTGTCAAGGCCATCAACAAGTTCTTGCGCGTATTGATTGATATCGAGAAACCATTGATTCATTTCTTTTTGATTAACTGGGCCATTACAACGCCAGCAACGACCAGCTTTGACTTGCTCATTAGCAAGAACTGTTTCACATTGTTCACACCAATTCACTGGAGCATGTTCGCGATAAGCAAGACCTTTTTCAAAAAATTTGCGGAAGAAATACTGATTCCACTTGTAGTAGCGTGGGTCATGGCTCACCACCTGTCGTTTCCAATCATAAGAAAACCCCATTCGTTTGATTTGCTTCGTGATCGAAGCCATGTTACGTTCGGTAATCTCGTGAGGATGACCGCCTTCATCCATGGCAGCATTTTCAGCAGGCATTCCAAAGGAATCGAAACCGATTGGATACAGGACATCAAAACCCATCATCCGCTTAAATCGGGCAACTGCATCTCCAATCGAATAGTTTCGAACGTGGCCCATATGCATTTCCCCAGAGGGGTATGGGTACATTTCTAGACAGTAGAATTTAGGGCGATCTGCACGAAGAGTGCATTCAAATATTTTCCCATCATCCCATTTTTGTTGCCAGGCAACTTCGTTAACGAGACTGTATTCTTGGTCCATATCGATACCTCATGTCTTGCGGGACAATCCTCCGAATCAACCATTTCACTTGAATGCCACTCTTCATGTGGGTGGGAATAATCGGGTATATATGGCCAAGACAATCTCCGTTCGAGTTCCCGTTCGCATCGACCTTGCGGGAGGTTGGAGTGATGTTCCTGCGTATTGTTCAGAACATGGAGGTGAAGTCATCAACATTGCCATCAATCGGTACATTACTGCTGAAATGCATATTGATGATGAACGGAAGATTACTGTTCAATACAGTTCAGATGTCCCGATTGGCTCGGGGCTTGGTACTTCGGGGGCAATGAATGTAGCTCTATTAGCGGCGATTTCTGGAGAGGGTAGAACTCCAGAAGAAATTGCAGAACTCGCCTTCCAGTTTGAAGCATTACTTGGAAATACCGGGGGGCGGCAAGACCAATGGGCAAGCGCCCTGGGTGGAATCCAACATCTTCAATTTCATGGAGACACAGTGACATCGACACAGTTGAATCCATCTCAAGAATTCATGTCGTGGATCGAGGAGAATCTTTTGCTTTTTGACAGTGGTATTTCCCATGTATCTGGTGAACTTCACCGAGAAGTATGGAGAAAATACAGTATGGGTGATCAAGACATAAAAGACGGTCTTGAACGAATTCGTCACATGACTCAAGAAATGCTCGAAGCAATTCAAATTGAATCTCCAGAGCATTTCGCACGCAGTTTGTATCGAGCGAGTTGGAGCGTAAATTTACTCGGTAAAGAATTTAATGAACCCTTTGAAAAGTATCTCAAACCTTTGCAATTTAGTGAGGCAATCATGGCTTGGAAAGTAATGGGTGCTGGGGCTGGAGGCGTTGTTGGTATCGTTCTGAACGATGGATATGATCGGGAAACAGTAACTGAACTTGCGAACAAACAAGGTTGGACTGAAATCGAATGGGCTATTGAACACCAAGGAATCGTTCGAGAAGTTAATCTTCACGAGTGAAATCTGTATTTGTTTCTAAGAGGAAAATCGCTTCACGGGTTAACTTGTAACGGTTTTTAACGCCCATCTTTCTTTTCTCAACTAAACCAAACTTCTGCAATGTACGCAAATGATGTGAGACGAGTTGTTGACTCTTTTCCAAACGTACTGCTAATTCGGCTTGTGTTGGGAATTCGCCCAACGGTCCATCTTGGTCAAGAAGAGTGAGAATCTTACCTTGTAGGCTGTTTGGATCTGGTGAAAGCGGTGGAACTGGTAACTCGTGAAGCGATTTTCCTCTTAGAAACAAATACAGACTTCACTCGTGAAGA
>JAPKCL010000174.1 GCA_028822955.1 Candidatus Poseidoniaceae archaeon | reverse complement strand
AATGGAGAAAGAAGTTCTCAACATTGCTGGAGTCGTTCAAGTTGGTCTCTTCAACAACATGTGTGATGTCGTCGTACTTGCTGGAGCAAACGGTGTTGAGACTTTTGTCAATCCAAATGGGCGTCTCAAGTGAAGTTCAATCTCTCAATTGTTAAATACGGGTGGTTAAGACCGTAGGATGGGCCTGTAGCTCAGTCAGGTAGAGCGATGGACTCTTAATCCATCGGTCGCGGGTTCGAACCCCGTCAGGCCCGCCACTCAATCACCGTGTTCTTCTCTACGAACACAAACACCGTGAATCTCATCGAGAGGTACTCTTCCGAAATTATGGGAATCTTCACTGGCTGTTGGGTCGGGATTGTCCCCCACCAAGAAAACCAAGCCGTCGTCTATCGATTGAATCCTCTTAACAATCTGTAATTTCGAATGAAATGGATGGTTTGTAAGAACGACATCACCAACGGTTGGTTGGGTCGAATCATCTGAAAGTAAAATGAACTCGGTGCCGTCAGGATACGTAGGCCACATACTATCGCCCGAAATTCGAACTCGGACAGATGTCATGTTTGATCCTCAACTGGCTCGGATCCAAGGAACTTCACGGCCCTTGATGGACCAGAACATGTTGTGAATCGCTTCGATAGCATCCATGAGTTCTTGAGCGTGTTGAGCTGAAACTTCGACCTTACAAGCACTGCACAACTTAGCAGCCTTCCAGAAGGTGTCATGAAGTTCAGGGTGAGCATCGAGGTGCATAGGTTTGAAGAAATCAGTCCAAAGAACCAATAATTCTTTCTTGCATGTTTGTGCTTCTTCTTCCTTGATTGCAGCAAAACGGCTCATGGTATTCATGTAAGTTGCCATCGATTGTGAACTGAAGACTTGAGGGTATTCAAGAGCGAGCATTTTCTTCGTCATCGATTGAACTGCTTCTCCTGCAACACGAGCGCTTGCTGGGTCATAGACTCCACAAGGTCCATCGCAGTGGGCTGAGGCTTCAATCAGTGTATATGGTGTGTCTTCCATACCGTTGCGATTGAGAACAGGCATATCAACATGTGCTTGCCGAACATCACACGATGATTGTCGTGCCTGCTTCTCCTCTCAAGGCGAGAAGTGCATCGCCAGGTTGGCATAGAATCGCACTCAGCCCGGGACGATGTAAGGCGGCTTCCATCAGGCTACCGATTTTAGGCGCCATTGAACCGGCTGGGAATTCTCCTTGTTCCATGAAACGTTCACACTCATCCAAAGTCAGTCGATGATGGATTTTTTCATTGTCACCACCGAAATCTGTTCGGACTGCATCAATAGCGGTTGAGATAATCAGTGCATCCGCTTCCAGTTGAATCGCAAGCAGCGCTGATAATCTATCTTTATCGATGACGGCAGGAACACCTACAAAATGGTCACCCTTCTCGATGATTGGAATTCCACCACCGCCTCCACAAATGACAACTGCATGCAGTTCGACCAATTTACGAATCACTGGTAAATCAATTACTTTCATTGGAAGAGGGCTGGCTACAACTCTTCGAGGACCTTGAATGGTTTCTGCGATATCCCAATCGGCAGACATCACAATTCCAGGAGAAAGGATTGGACCAACAGGTTTGCGTGGGTTCTTGAATCCTTCATCATCACCGTTCACCAAGACTCGCGTCATCACACAAGCGGTACGCTCAGGTCGTTTTCGGCGATGAAGAATCGAATCAAGATTTAATGAAAGTGCGTGACCAATCATTCCTTGAGTTGCTGCCACCCAACTGTCCATCGATTGAGTATTGCTCGCATCTAATTCCATCAAATGACCAACTTGAGGACCGTTGCCATGAGTCAGTACAACGCCCCAACCCGCTTCGAGTAAATCGATGACATCAGACATAACGTGAGCAAGAACTTCAGCGCTTTTGTCCTCTTTTTCGGGGTTCGGTGATGAAAGTGCATTGCCTCCAATGGCATAGACTGCAATACGTGACACACTTCCTTTCCATCGTCCAGAGGGTTTGACCCTTTGCCTACCAAGTATCAAAGATACGAAGATTTCTCAAGTAAACCCAAACTTCCAATGGGGTGACATTGAATTAGAGAGGGTGCCAGCCACAGACAGGTGCGAGCATGGTAAAGACCATTTGGATTGGAGATGTTCAGTCAGGAAAGTACGACGACCAAGAGGTCGAACTGAAAGGATGGGTAAAGCGCGAACGTGGAAGCAATAAGATGCGTTTCATTGTTCTTCGAGACTCAACCGGTACAATTCAATGCGTTGTCAAAAAGGATGCCATCGGGGAAGAATTGTTCGTTGAAGTCAAGAATGTTCTCATCGAAACTTCCGTGATTATTAACGGCATTGTCAACGCCGATGAGCGTGCTGACGGAGGCCATGAACTGATTGCCACTTCATTCGAAATAATCGGACCGGTCAATCCTGAACGCCCGTTCCCAATTAACAAAGAAGCGTTGGAGTCCGCTACGGACGAGGATGGAGAACTCATGCCTGGTGGTTCAGAATTCCTTCTTGACAACCGACATCTCTACCTGCGAACAAGTCGAATGACCTCAATGCTCAAACTTCGCAGTTCTGCTTTTGGTGCCATTCACAATTATTTTAGAAATGAAGATTTCATTGAATATCAAGCACCAAACTTT
>JAPKCL010000173.1 GCA_028822955.1 Candidatus Poseidoniaceae archaeon | reverse complement strand
GACTCCAATACCGAACACAATTGTTCCAATCATTGCAGTGAATATGTTGACATTGACATCACCACTCTTCATCAATAATGGTTGCCATAAGATGACAATCGCAACTGGAATCATCGTATATATTCCAAGACGAGGTGAACGGAATACAATGGACAGGAGCACTGTGAGAACGATTAAAGTGATAATGGTGGTCGAAGTTTGCGCATCGTGAATACCATCGTTGATGTCGAGAGAGACTGGTAAACCTCCGGTCAATAATGAGGTGCGTGTTTTCCCATCAACAGGTGGTTCATTCTCTAACATAGTATCAATTTCATCACGTAATTCACCTGCAACATTGAGATTCATATAGGGCTGCGTGACATAGACAATGGCTTTTGTTCCTTCTTCATTCAATAACATCGACTGGACTTCATCCGAGAGCGTATCAACGACTGCGTTGACCATGTCCTTTCTCAAACCTTGACGCCCGTCTTGACCAGTGAGTTCCAGGCTGAGCCAGACATTACATTCGATCGGGTCGTTACTTTCCCAGCAAGGTTCATGCAGTAAATCCCACAGACTCCCTTCATACAAGGTGACGCCATCGACAAGTGTAATCGTTGCAGGAATTGTTTTCAAAAAGGTAATCAGACTCGTAGTATTCGTTTCATCAACTTGGTCGATTTTATTTTCTAAAGCCTCGATTGCATCGAGTACAGGAAGGTCCCGAATATTATCTGTTTTATTTTGTTGAGCCTCGATGGTTCGTTCTTCAGCGTCAAAAATGAACAGTGAGGTTTGTCCACCACTGAATTCTCTGGAATATTTAGCAAGAGTATTCAATGAGGCAATACCATCTGGTGCTTCGGAAGAACCAGTAATCGGTTCATTCATTTCATCGAGATTCAGAACTCCCCAACTGGTGACTACCATTGCACCGACAAGTATGAACACAAATCCTCGAACTGGCCAAGTGCCGATGTTCTTCCAAAGAGAAGGATTCGTGCGTTTATTGAAACGGAGCATCCAGGCTAATGTCGGTACCAATATGATGCTGAATACAAGTGTTGAGAGAATACCAATGCAGAGCGTTACTCCAACGGAACGAATTGGCGAAATCGTTACGATTTGAGGAGCAATCAATACCGAGAAACCTACGATTGTGGTCAATGCTGAAAGGAATACAGCAACGCCAGTCGAACGTGTCATTTCAAGAACACATTCACGATAAAAATCAGGGTCCCACAAATCAGGTACTTCTTCTGGAGCTTTTCCTTGGCGTCGACGTCGTTCATTTTCATCATGTGCTTTGTCGATTTCTTTCCGTCGAACTTCTTCAATCCGATTTACCATGTGTAAGGCATAGTCAACACCCAGCCCAATCAGTATGGGGAATGTTGCCACGATCATTGGCGTCAAAGTGATGTCCAAAAGTACCGATGAACCAAATGTTACCGCAAGGGCCATGACAATCGGAGTGCCAGTGATGACAACGACTTTGAGTGAGCGATGAAGTAAGGTGATGATGAGGATTGTAAAGAGAACTGAGTAAGGGAGTATTTTGAGTAAATCTTCGTAAATCGCATCTGAAATGTCTTCAAGAACTTTCGTCAATCCTGTGACCGTCATTTCAGTATTTTGCATGTCCTGTGAACGGTTGTCAAGAACGTCTTGGAAATGGTCATGAAGATGGCTAAAATCACGGAATTCCGCAACAGTTGGATCGTGGTGCATTCCAATTATGATGGCTGCAGTATCCCATATCCCATCACCATCGATATCATTCGTTGTGTTGCCGTCACCATCACTATCGACATTAAGGTCCATGTCGTTTGTGTCTTTAAACAACGCATCAAACCCGCCTTCTGATTCCTCAATGATTCGATCGATTGTTTCCTGATTTGGAATCGCATAGGCGCCTCCACCCGGTATGAGTTCACAATCAAAGTCGAGTGGAATACGGGTGTTAATACCATTCGCACACATAGAATTGTTAAATCGACCATCCGCAGAATTAATTTCTTTAATCACTTGGGCGGGAGATATAATCCAAAGTACTCCATCATCACGCCCTTGGTCATCTTTGCTGTAATCGATACCTCTGCCAGTGAAACCTGCCCCATTGGCATTCTCATCATCCCCTTCAACCCAACTCATTTCACGTAAATAGGCTTCATTCGTAATATTCAACGTACTCATCGTATCGAAAGCATTGGGTGTCTGAACATAGATAATGGCAATATCTGTTGACCATTCAGTTCGAACTTCTTTCAATAATTCAGTTGAAGCCGCACCATCAGGGAGAAATATTTCTACATCTCCATCAATTTGTTCTTGGAAAGAGAGTCCTTGTTGTGCAAAAAAGGCTGCAATAATGACTAGAAGTATGACGACAGTGGCAGGTGAAGCAAGTATGCTACTGTATGCGCTGTCAACACGACGCATTGTCAATTCATTTGCTTTATTGCGATATGTTGAAAGTTTGTTGAGAAGATTATCCCCCTCATTCCCCTTCTCCATGTTGATGCGATAGAGTGGCGGGTCTTGAAGGATACTCCATGAAACAAGAGGAGATACGCAAAATCAATCGTTTCAATCAAGTCCGAATTCACGGACAAGTAAGTGACGTAAAAAGCCACGAGCACTTTGAAGAACCAAACCAGTGGCCATG
>JAPKCL010000059.1 GCA_028822955.1 Candidatus Poseidoniaceae archaeon | reverse complement strand
CCAGGGAATCCAAGGTCCACAGGCATTCCTGAAATAGTGACAATGATTCCCTGGTACACTTGACCTCAAATCAATTGAAAAGAAAGGCTTGCTCGACCTTTGAAATTAGATTTTTCTACGAAGGCGTTCCATTGAAGTATCAGCTTCTGTGAGGTGGTTGAGGCAATCCTCAACACGCCCACCTGACAAAGATTCGCCAGCAAGAGCAATCGCTTGTTCGCATGCACGGCGGTTTTCATCTTCGATAGAAATACCATTTGTGTCGCATTGATTCCGAAGGATTTTCCATTCATCTGTAACAAAGTCATACAGTTCAAGTGCTTCATCACTCGCTTGTCCTTCGTTGTCGAGGTCGGTAGTAATGGCATCGAGCAAAGTATTTGCGTAGGTCCATTGTTTGAGGTCTGCTGCATCTTCCATCGAAGCGATTCTGTTGTCCCAGTCCTTTTTGTCATCTCGATCTTTGTATTGGGCAACTAATTTTTTACGCTGTTTGAGGGCTCGGCGAACATTATCCATGGCTTCTCGTTCTGCTTCAATAGAACGAACAACACCATCGGCTAATCCAATTGCTTGACTTGGACTACCTGCTTCAATGGCTTGTTCAGCACGATTCAATCGTTGCACCATTTCGGTCGTATCAAGGCCATCTGTTTGTTGTAACTGATGTTGAGCTTCTTTAACTGCTTCAATAGCTCGTTCTTGTGCATCTCCATCTGCCAAGAGTTGCGGGGGAATCACACATGCAAATTCATATGCTTCTTGTGGGTCTTCGCTTGCCAACTTCTTTTTTGCATCTGCAAGTAATTCTTTCAAATGTTGAACACTTTCAGCATCATTGTCACCAAGTAATCGACTGGCCTCGGTAATGGCCTGTTCTGCCATTGCCCACCATTCAATGATTTCAAGTGCCAATTTCTTCGCTTGACGAAACAGTATTTCTCCTTCTCGCAAAGAACCAAGTTTTACTTCCCGAACCCCTATTTCAAAAGACTTCCGTGGGCGTTTTGCAGACGGTGCAATCCCTTCCGCCTTTTCTATTGCTTGGATAGCATCTGTTTGAATAATTTCAACGTCCCCACTTAGTGAAAGTGTACGTTCAATGTCATCTTGAGCTTCATCCAGAAGTCTCATCCCGTATTCCGGATTGATATGACCTTCTTCTTTTGCCGTCATTACTAAACTCGAAGCCTGATCGACCGCTGCACCTTGTGCTTTCAATTCTAATAAATGCGTTTCAATACCGTCGAGTCGTTTAGCGAATGCCTTCCGTTCGACCCGCTGGTCATCTCCAACGAACCAAATGTATCCAGTTGCGATGCTGGCGGCAACAAGTGAACTTAGCGAAGCAAGCCATTCATAGGAATTTGTTTCAGGGACATCGCCGATAAAAAGAGAGAAGGCGGCTATGGCGCCAAGTCCAGTCATAATTGCTCTCCACCTCATGACATCAAGCCCACCTCGTAAGATTGAACTTGAGGTTTGGAAGCAAGCATAGGCGACCAGAAGGATAAATCCTGAACCGACAAGAGAGCTATAATCATCAGGATTGAGGTGCTTCGAAGCAAGAATCAAGAATACAGGCCAGGCAATAGAAGCAAATGACCCAATTCTCGTTCTTGCTTTTGCATCATCGAGAACTGAATCTTGGAGTATTAACCCATAGGCGATAATCAGGAGGGGATAGCCAAGGCCTTCGAATAATCCCGAATCGCCCTTAATGGCTGATTGAAGGCTCGGCCACATCAACCAAACCGCACCAGTGAGTACGAGTAATGCCGAACTGCTGGTTAGACGATCAAGTCGTTGCTGTCTTGATTTTCGTGCAGCAGTAATTGCCGCATCTACATCTGCCCAAGCATCGAGAGCCATAATGCATCTTGGTGACATCTCGGTGATAATCACTCCGCTTTTTCGTTTGGCTACCCCCATCCTGTTTGACCTCTTTTTAAACAGCAGAATCAATCATTTCGACGGTAATGTTCATGGGTGTCTTCGACTGCCTCAAGATGAGGGACGAGAGCATATGGCAGGACTCATAACAATGGACGACTTGACAAACGAACAAATCCTCAGTATTTTAGACGATGCTGAACGACTCCTACCTGTGGCACGAGGTGAGATTTACCTCCCACTTTTACAAGGCAGAATACTTGGGAATTTATTCTTTGAACCAAGCACCCGAACTCGTATGTCGTTCGAAACCGCAATGAAAAGACTCGGCGGCGATGTTGTCAACCTCGGTGATGTCAAAACCTCTTCAGTCGTCAAAGGAGAAACTCTGTTCGACACCATCCAAATGGTTGATGGCTACACGGACATTATCGCAATGCGTCACCCTCGGCAGGGGGCTGCTCAATACGCCCAAGACGCAGCTCGAGTTCCTATCCTCAATGGTGGAGACGGTGCGGGTCATCATCCAACACAAACGATGCTCGATTTATTTACAATCAAACAAGCACATGGCCGTTTAGAGGGATTAAAGGTCGTCCTTGCTGGTGATTTGCGCTATGGTCGAACAGTCCATTCCCTTTCTCATGCTTTGACCCGGTTTGGTTGCGAATTGATTTTTGCAAGTCCTGATTTGTTGAACATGCCAGAAGAAATAGTTTCTGATTTACGTTCTCACGGCGCGAATGTTATTGAAACTGAAGACCTTTATGGTTCGATGGCAGATGCTGATGTCGTGTACATGACTCGAATTCAAAAAGAACGTTTTGCAGATGAAGATGAATATGCGAGATGCGCTGGTGCCTACAAACTCCATGCACGTCACCTTAGTGACGTCAAGCAAGATATGATCATCATGCATCCCTTACCGCGTGTAGATGAAGTGGACCCTTCAGTCGATACGACTCGTCATGCACGATATTTCGAACAAGCTTTCAATGGAGTTGTTGCCCGTATGGCCCTTTTATGCCGCTTACTCGGCGTTACTGTTCCAGCCAAGATTGAAGGAGGTGCTCTGTGATGTCCAATGAACATAGTATGCGCAGAGTGACAGCCATCCGTAATGGTACCGTGATTGACCACATTCCATCCGGTCAGGCTATGCTTGTTTTGGAGATGCTTGGAATTGCTGGTGCAACAGCGGTACCGGTTTCTCTTGTCATGAACGTTCCATCGAAAAAGATGGGTTCGAAAGACATCATCAAAGTTGAAGACCGTGAATTGACGCAATCAGAACTTGACCGATTGGCACTGGTAGCACCAGATGCACGTGTTGCAATTATTCGTGCTTATTCCGTTGCAGAAAAACTTACTATTAATCTCGGTGAAGAACTGGTTAATGTTGTGCGGTGTACTTTCTCAAACTGCATCACAACGAATCTACGTGAACCACAAGCACATCGTTTGAAAGTCGTTCAAAGAGATCCGTTACAATTGCGTTGCCATTACTGTGGTCGCCCTCAAAATTTAGGCGAATTGGCAAACAACGTACTCTGATCAGTCATTCATCAAGGCTCGCATATCGCATGCTTTGCATTGCCGACTCGAGGTAAGTTCACCACAAGACTCGCATGGCATTGGAGGAGACGGTCGTGCACCTACTCCTCCCAACTCAATGACTTGGTCGCGTAATCCTTTGATGTTATCCGCCATACGTAACAATCCATGACGGGTACCGGCGACATCTGCTTCCATTTGGGCAACCATTTCCCGATGGCGCCAACGTAATGCGCCTTTTGCATGCGGGCACTCTTCATGATGAAGTGGTAACTCGCGATGTAATGCATACAGGTGGACTTCTTGTTCAGGAATCCATCGCAAGGGGACAATACGTGGGGCTAGGCCATCCACTGGCGTAGTTGTGTGAGGGGCAAGACGGAGAGTACGTTCCAAATCGCCATTGGTCATGTTCATGAGAACTGTTTGCGCCATATCATCGAGGTTATGGCCGAGAGCAACATAGTCTGCATTCACTCTTTTTGCCAAATGATTGATGCCTTGTCTGCGGAAAACACCACAATAAGAGCACGGCATTCGTGGAGCATTCTTGTTTTCTTTGACGAGTCCAGGGATTCGGTTCGCTACTTCATCCATTTCTTTGAAACTTAACTCAGGGTAAGATACCGTGATGAATTCAATTCCAAGGCGATCACATAATTCTTGAGCACATATCAATGAGGGTGGGCGGTAACCATCAATTCCTTCATCGACAGTTCCAGCAATAATGGTGACGTCAGGTCGCTTACCGAGTCGATCAACGAGGCTGTCGAGTAAAACCGCTGAATCCTTCCCTCCGGAAATAGCTACAAATATCGTAGTTTCTTTATCTCGAGGAAGTTTGAGTTGGTGGCGCAATTCCTTTCCTACCTTTTTCCGAACAGATTTAGCCATGTGCTCTCCACACAATATCCGTCCAGAATAAGCCTGTTCAAGGATGGCGGGCCTTGAGCAACTATCACAGGTTGGAACGGAAAATACCGGTTCATCACCCTTCGCCATATACACTTGCGGGGACCACTATGGTTTGAGTTCACCGCTTGTATTATCGATTCTATCCGTGACTTGGTTCGGAGTAATATCAAATTTCCCAATTGACTTTTTGATTTTCCAATTGAAAATTTATGTACAGCCAGGCTTAAACCTGAGTTAAAATCAGGTAAATCGAAGCCATTCTTGAGCGCGGAAAATCGTCTAAAAGCACGTCTCCGCGTAGTTATTTTCAAATCTCCAGTTGGAAAATCATTTGGGGTCCTCAAATCCCCCTTTAGGGGGATAAAAGCGCAAAACTACTTGAAGGCTACAGCGCAGACGAGAAGTTTGAGAACCATGCTGCAACGAGTACTTGCCGGATTGTGCCGCCTTGAAGGTGTCAATCAAGCAATGCTTATCGACGATTCTGGCCAATTGTTGGCAAGTGTCGGAGAAGAAGGAGTCATGCCACCGTTTGAAGATGCTGTGGAAATGATTCATGTTGCCCAAGAAACTGGAGATGTACTTGGCCTAGGTCAAGTGTATGAAGTATGGTGCGAAAGCAAGAAACGAATGATAATTGATGTGGCAGCACCAAATCGAATTGTCGTTTTGAGTGGTGAAGGAGGGCGATTAGCCCGATGGCGCCACGCACTTGACCGCGACCGTCGACTTCTCGCGACAACCCCAAGAATGTGAGTGATACCATGTTTAACCTACCAGATGGAAACCCAATTGAAGAAGAAATTAATGTCGGAGATGGCATAATCCAGCCGTTTGATAATGGTGTGATTAGCACGTGGATTGGCCGACGAAAAACTCCTGCAGGTCATCGTCTCGTCCGTGCTGGGCGAATAATCGGTTGGCTATCTGAATCAGAGAAAGGCAAGACACTGTTGGGTGGCAAAGAGGCTCGTCAAAGGCTTGAAGAAATTGAATCGGGAGATTCGCATAGATTTACTGCAGGTTCCTACTCTCTAGGCGGACTTGGAAGTGTTGCAGAAGTAGTTCCTGAAGCTTTTGAATTTACGGCCGATCGCCAGGGCTTATTGCCTCGAGGCGATGCACTTCAACGTTTGATGAGTCGCGACCTTTCCGCAGTTTTACGCGTATTGATGGAGCAAGACACGGTTCGCGGTGGTATCGTCGTTGACCAAGGAATGTTGATTGATTCAGTTGGCGAATTGCCTGCTGACCCTGACAGTCTTTCAGCTCAAATTCATACTACGCTTTCCGATATGCGAATGGAAGGTTTGAATGCGGGACTCGGACTCAATGGTTCGAGTCATTGGACTCTTCACACGAATGATGGGTCTCTTCTTCTTGCAGAATCTGGTGACATCTCAATCGGTGTCTGGACTGAAGCCAATACCAACCATGCTCGCCTTATTTCTGCGGCATCTGGCCTTCTCGATGGAGAGATGGGCTCAGTTGGAATACGAGGTGGGCCTCTACCCGAAGGTTTTGTTTTGAGAGAAGGCCGAGGTGGCCCTGATGCAATTCTTTCAATGTTAACTGCCGCTGTGAAGGAAGAAGTCACCGGCTATTTGCAAGCAGGACAGTCTGCCCAGGCAGTATCTGTGCTCTTATCACGAGGAATTCCAGTTGGGATATCTGCACCTGAAGATGATTCTTTGGAAGAGGCAATGCTCAAATTTACCGATTCGAAATGGGTCTTGAAACTTCATCGTTTACCAGTTGGGAGTATTGTTTCTCGCGATTCTGGTACCATTGATACCTTCAGTCTTGATATGTTCCATGAATTATTAGTGGTGCTTCGGACCCGCTCAGAAAGTCGAAAAGCAAACCTCAAAATAAAACTGAAGAGTTTATTTGGTTTTGAAATAGGCATGGATGTACTTCGAACCAGCAGAGCATCCGCTAAATTTACTGAAACTATTGAAGAAGTGAGTGATGGAATTGGTGGAGAAGCTGCTCAAATTTTAGCTGTTGATTCAGGCCTTCGTAGACGCTTAGAAGCAGCCGACCATCGTATCGATGAACTGGAGAAAGAGAAAGCGGTTCTCACCAGCCGCCTTGATGAATCACATTCTGCAAAGAATGCAGCACAAATTATTGCTAGAGAGGCCAGTGAATCACGAATGGAATCGATCACCAAAATCGAAAAGAACAATTCAACGCTCGATAGTATGCAATTGGACCTTGCTGAATCACGTGCTACCAGTGAACAAGCAGAAAATCGAGCCGAACGTTTGGTAAAGCGAGTCAATGAACTTGAACATCAAGTAAGTGTTCGAGCTGCAGAACTTGCCAAAGCACTTGGCGATGCGACCTCCAGTGAAGTTTTACGTTCTGCCATCGAAGAATTGGCATTGAAAGAATCTCAGTTAAATGCAGACTTGGCTGTAGGAAGCGACCGATTGTCAACTATACGCCAACAAGCAGATGATGATGAACGTCGATTACGAGTTCTCCAAGAGCAAGTTGAAGCAACACGTGAACGCCACACTCGCGTTCAGGCGGAATCGATGCTTTTAGAAGAGAAAATCCATTCACACACTTCAGAATTAGAATCCATTGATGCTGAAGCAAAGGCATCGCGTCGACGTTCAGAAGAAGACCGAACCCGACTTGCTTCGGACGAGGCACGTCAGGCACAAGTTCAGGCTGAACTTCGTGAATTAATGACTGAACGCCGACAAACATTGCGTGAACTCGGAGATTTGGGGGCACGACGTGGTCATGCTGAGGCAGAACTAGTTTCACTTGTTGAACGGGCAGAAGCACTTTCCCAAGCCCATGAAGAAGCCTTGTCGGACATTCAAGAAGCAGAACGCCTCCGTGCACGTTTGGCTGAAGAGCCACTGGCTCAAGCCCTACTTGATGATGCTTCGACCTTCGAAGGACTCGGTCCTGTTCTTGAACGACTTGAAAATGCACGAGTACTTGGGTACTCGGTAACTCTTCTTGACCGAGCCGTTGAACGTGGATTACAAGTGATTCAGACAACCGTCGACCATGTGGCTGCAACGCCTCGGCATCTTCTTTCAAGTGAAGTAATGACTTTACTCGAACGTCAAGTTCCTCAAACTGCAGGTGCTGTTCGTGGTCTTGCACGATGGTCCGTTCAACAAAGGCTTGAGCATCAACTTGGAGAAACGGTAGGCAATGTTGTGATTGATTTGGAACATTTGTTAGAAGACTTTGACCGTTCAATTACTATGCTTCGTCGTCTTCGTAATGTCCTTGAGCAACTTGTTCGACTTGGTGCACCTCCACAAGATGTAGAAGCACTTCTCAATAATTGCTCTCGCCCAGAAGCACTTCCGAGTATCGCACAAGCAACTCGAAAGTTGATTCAAGTTGCACTAGATGACATTTATCTTGAAGCCGACCAACGTGATGCTGGTGAAGCAATTGCGCTTGAAGAAACAGCCCGAGTTCTTGAAGAATTGATTACTCAACTCGACGCTTCAGGCCTCGCTGATGGGGTTCCTAGGGGAATGCTTTGGGAATTCCAACGGGATGGATTGCTACCTTATGAGCGAAATTCTGTAACGGATGCTCAACGCACTCCTGTTGAACAAGAAATGCTCATTGATATGGAATCGAGCCTTGCAGGTCCTGTCCCAGTATCCTTAGATGTAGTGAAGGAAGAAGTAACAATCGATGATGCCGGATGGGAAAGTATGCCTGTCCCTGTTGATGAAGCAGTGGTCAATGAAACCACGACTTCTTCTAAACCTCTTACCGAAAATGTGTCCCCCTCTGTTGATCAAAGCGATGAACGGGCACATCTTGAAGCGGAATTAGCTCGATTAGATGCCTCTTGGAATCATCGTCAAGAACCTGCTGTAGAGCAAGCAGCCGACCCTGCTTTGGCAGCACTTGAGGCTCGGCTTTCCGGCCTCGACTTGTGAGGTGAACCCTGATGTCATCAGAAATTGATACCCTTCTTTTACGTGACGAAACGCCAGGAAAGCGGTATCCACTGTTTGTTGAACGACTTTTTTTGGTTTTGGTTGTGATTGGTTCAATCGTTCTCCATCCAAAGGTTATCGAAATGGTGGATGGAGTACTCGGTACAGTCGTAGCTTGGTGTGGATTACCTCTCTTTCTGTTACTGTGTTCCGAATTGTTGGGACGTATCGTCCAAACACTACATTCTGATTCGTAATCAAATATCTACGACTTCTTTACTTTGCGGAGTAGCATCTTGGGCCCGACGAGCATAAATCAATCCCCATATGCGTTCCCAAGGGACGAAGAACCTGAGTAAGGCCATGATGCTCAAGAACATCGCTGCAGAAATAACTAATCCATACGTCAGTGATAATTCGATTGATTCAGAAATTTGACCCGCCCATTGACTCCCCGTTGAATCTTTGACAACACCTAACAGAACACTATGGAATCCAAGTGCGACCATCGTTGCAATACCAGTCAGTCCAAGGAAGCCAAAAGTGTGCTTGAGGTGAGTATTGAGTACATTATCCATTTGTCGAACATATTCAGGGTCTCGCTTACATGATTCAGGGAGACGGTATGCATATTCCAAATAACGGATTACACCGTATGATGATTCTTGGAAAACCATGATCAGAATGGCAATCATGATTAGAGCGAATTGCTCCTTCGTTACGAGCATCAAGCCAAGAATACCAACTGTTGGTTCACTAAATTGCGCCCCAATTACACTTACAGAGTCCCCATAGCCTCCAAGTTGCCCATTGATCAACGGGAATGCAAGTATTGCGTGGATACCAAGGAACAGCAGGGTGAATCCGATAGCCCAAGCGATGGAACGACGGGAAAGGCCCCATATTCCTCGAACACCCATAATTACGGGTAAGAGGTAAAGGAAGAGTATCATTAACGATAAAATCATCAGCAAAGGCCACTCTAATGTGCTGAGTTCACTGGAGTTTGGTAAACGCAAATCGAAACTGAATAGCATTCCAGTGAGCCATGAAAACAAAAGTTGACCTACTAATACGACAATGAGTGAGATAATGAAGCCTAATTTCACTCGTTGCTGAACAGCCGGTGTTTGGAATGCGAGAAGGGCCATTCCTCCACCAAGAGCTAATCCAAGAACTAATGGAACAAAGAAACGAGCCAAACCTGTTCGTCCTTCACCAGTGAGCCAATCTCCAATAGGTAATTGATCTCCAATGAGTATTTCGATGGTATCGAAAAGCATTGTGTGGTCGATTGAGCCGACAACATACGTCGATACGACTTCGAGATACATTCCAATCAATGCCACCGTTGCAATAACCTGCAAAGTGATAATTTGCCATTGCTTTCGGAGCATCTTCAGATGCAATGTGCGAGGGCGAATGCTCCCACTAAGTGTGACATCAGCTTGTAGCCCTACATCTTCAGCCATCTCAGTACCCCCTCACCTGCATCAATGCTTGCGACAAATCCATGTCAGGCATCCAATCAATGACCATTGCACCAGAGCCGGCTAAAGTTGTTAATCGGTTCTGGCGTTCAAGTTTGAGAACTTCATATGACATGCGTGGAATACGACTTACAAG
>JAPKCL010000058.1 GCA_028822955.1 Candidatus Poseidoniaceae archaeon | reverse complement strand
GCCTATTGGATGCACATGCTTGCAATATCCACGTTCTTGTTCCTTATTCCTCTTTCAAAGCATATGCACTTAGTGATGGCTTTCCCGAATGTCTTCTTCCACGACATGCGTGCAATGGGCGCAATGGAACCGCTTGCTCGAGGCGAGGACGGTAAGGCAGTACCTCTCGATGACCTTGATATCGAATCGTTTGGAACAGTGAATTACACCGATTTGACTTGGAGAAATCTCATCGATGGCTGGGCTTGCACTTCATGTGCCCGTTGTCAAGACGTTTGTCCTGCTGTTGCATCAGGCAAGTCTCTGAACCCAATGCAAATCATTCACGATGTTCGCCATTATGCAAACGATAACGCAAGTACTTTACTTGCTGGAGAGACTCCTGCGGAAGACATCATCGCTCGCTTCGGTGAAGAAGCAATTTGGGCGTGTACGACCTGCCATGCTTGTGTTGAAGCCTGTCCAATTTACATTGACCATGTTCCAAAGTTAACCGATGCTCGACGTCACTTGATGATGGAGCGTATGGAATTTGATGAATCTGTTGAAGATACTATAGCGCCCCTTATGGCAACCATCGAAAATCTTGAATCGGATTCAAACCCCTATGGATTACCTGCCCATGAGCGTGGCGATTGGGCTGAAGGTCTTGATGTCAAAGTTGCAGAACCAGCAGAATACATTTACTTTGCCGGCTGTGCAGCCTCTTTCGACGAACGAAATAAGAAAGTGGCACGCGATACAATCAGCATCATGAAAGAGGCTGGCCTTGATGTTGGAATCCTCGGAATGCAAGAAGGTTGCAGCGGTGATGCTGCCCGTCGTGCAGGAAATGAATATCTCTTCCAGATGCTTGCAGAAACTAATTTGTCAACGTTTGAAGACATTGGCGTGAAAAAGATCGTTGCCTCCTGCCCTCACTGTTTCCACACCCTTGGAAAAGAGTACAAAGACTACGGTGGACAAGACATCGAAGTTATGCACCATTCACAATTGATCAGTCACCTACAGAAAGAAGGAAAGTTACCTGAACCAAAGCATGACGGTTCAGTCACCTACCACGACCCGTGTTATCTTGGCCGAATCGGTGGCGAAGTCGATGCACCTCGCGATGCAATTGGCGGTGTCGATGTGGAAGTTGGCCGTCACGGAAAGGAATCGTTCTGCTGCGGTGCTGGTGGAGCACAAATGTGGATGGAAGAACAAGTTGATGATGGCTTTGACCGTGTCAACGTCATCCGTTCCAAAGAACTGGCAGAAACCGGTGCTGATACCGTTGCTGTTGGTTGTCCATTCTGTTCAACGATGGTTACCGATGGATTGACTGCTATTGGTTCTGATATGGAAGTCAAAGACATCGCAGAAATTGTCTGGGAACAAATCAAAGCCAACGATGCAGCAATCGAGGCCAAAAAGGCTGAACTTGAACCAGCAGAAGCCTGAGCAACCGATGAGGTGGCACAGTGGCGACGCAGCTTTCTCAAAACGCCTTACTCGCTTGGTACGCTGAAACAAAGCGCGACTTGCCTTGGAGACATACCAGCGATGGTTGGAAGATTCTTCTCTCTGAAATATTACTGCAGCAAACTCAAGTCAGTCGTGGCATTGGATATTGGCTAAAATTGGTCGAACGCTTTCCGACACCAATCTCGATGGCAGAAGCAGATGTCGATGAGGTCCTCCTCCTCTGGCAAGGCGCAGGCTACTACAGTCGTGCTCGAAGATTGCATGCATTGGCGCGTCAGGTTTGCCTTCCTTTGAGTGAAGGAGGCCACGATGGCGTCTTGCCTACAACTTCAGTTCAACTCCTTCAGTTACCAGGAGTTGGTCCTTACACAGCAGCCGCTGTTGCCAGTATTGCTTATGGAGAATCTGTAGCCTGTGTCGATGGTAACATCCGCCGAGTGATGGCTCGTCAAATGAAATTAGCAAACCCTGCGGTAAAGGAAGTTGAACATTGGGCGGAAAAGAACCTCTTCAAACCTGATGCTGGAGATTGGAATCAGGCTGTGATGGAACTGGGTGCGACAATATGCACGCCTAAACGGCCGAAGTGTGACGACTGTCCGATTGCCCAAAGTTGCTCGGGCCAACACGATGCTACTGCTTATCCAGAACCGAAAAAAATCAAGCGTAAGCGACTTGATCTCATGTGTGAACTACGGTACGATTCTTCGGGGCTTCCTCTACTGGTTCAACGTGGCGAGGATGGAATTCTTGCGGGACTTTGGGGACCGAATATGGCAGAAAAAATAGATGTCCAATCATTGAAATTCATTGGTGAGGTAAAGCATGTTCTTTCTCACAGAGATATTTTCGTTCAAGTTTGGCTTGGTACTTGCCAACAAGGAAGAGACCCAACAACCGTAGCTCTTTCTTCACTCGATAGGAAAATTCTGGCACTCGCAGATGTGCAATGATTGTAGTGTTCGACCAGTTCGACCAGATCTAATGTGAAGGATGCTCTTTACTACGGTAGCGTTGTTACTGAGGGTTATACGAAGGGGGCCCCTTTGAATCGAAAACCTGCTCAACCCTTATTTCGTAGCCTTTTCTGGTACAACCATGGTCGAAATCCTTTGTCCACATTGTAACGAGGAAATCGGATTAGATGACGACGCGAATGGTGAATTTAGTTGTCCGCATTGTGATGAAGATTTCACCTGGGGTGGATTGTCGGGTGATGGCACATCAACAGATTTTTACAATACGAAAAGTTTCTGGATTGGTTTTGGAATCCCCAATCTTTTCATTATCCTTGCATGGGGCTCAGGGATATTATTAGATGAATATAGAATTCGTTCTAATTCAGGTGATGTTATTTTTGATTCAGGTGATGCTATTGGGTTATTGCACATAGTATCATTTTTATCTTGGTTCTCGATTTTGATTTATGGTATTCATATCAAAAACAAAGCAATGTGGATGGGATCTCTGGTAGGACTGGCTGCTGCTCCTGCTGTTTTGATCTTAGGAATTGTGTGGTTTCTTGAAGCAACAGATTGGTCGATGTTTTAGAACAATCATATGAGAATGCAATGGGCTTTGCGTAGGTCATCGGCATGGGTAGGGTTGTCATCATCGCTTGATTACATCCGATTCTTTACTTTCAAGTCGGGTTCGAATGCGGCAAGAGTCACAACCAAGCCAATAAAGAGAATATATTCAGCAGGTGCTGCATAATTAACCGCTGATTGTATTGTGTCAAGACGATACAACAACGAGTCACCATTGCTCAATTCACCTTGGTGCGTGCCGATGAAGAAGATCAAAACTGCATTCATTGTTACCAAACCAAACGCGGCCATTCCCAATCCAATTCGGCGTAGTTGTTTTCCAAATGTTTCTGTCTTTTCAAAAAGAAGATGGGTTGAATATCCCCAAATGAATCCACCTCCAAAGACTGCCATTGCAACGGCACAATGCAGCAAAAGGGCATCATACATATTGGCAAATGCCAATATGATGATTGAAACACCTGTTGTCATTCCAGAATAAAAGGAGATCTGAGTTCGCTTCGATTTTTCAGAGGATTTGAATAAATATCGAAAGCGGTATGCGATGACAATTAGAAGTACGCCACTGATCGAAAGTCCCGTAGTGAATACCCAACGTTGGAGCCCTGGATAATCAGCTTCAGATATGAAAAAGGGAAGCGCACGTGCGTTTCCACTTAGAGCGTGAATCAACATAGAAAGAGAAACAGTAAGGAGGGGTAACAACCAACCAATTCGAGCAAGAACATGATCTGCTATCTCGAAACCTGCAACTTCAATGCCATTCTCACCCTCAATGTTCATTCTGAAAAGGCCTCCACGGTGTCGCGTATACAGACTTCAAATGATTCCCATTCCATGCCTAATACCTCAGTTGCTTTGTTTGAGGAAAGGTTTGCATCTCCTTTGAAATATCCTTTGACGGCTTTTCGAGTCATGCGGCGTTCAGCTCCGAACATTCCCATAAGCCAATCTTGGAACACGACAATGAACATCAATGAACGAGGAATTGCATGCCTTGGTGATTTTGTTTCTGGGAATTGTTCGCGTATTGTTCGGCACACATCGGCGATTGTTTTGTTTTTGTGAGGCGCCACAATGAAACGGCCTTTTGCTTCATCCACTTCGAACGCTCGTCGATGAGCACGTGCAACATCACGAACATGGACAATCGGAATAGGAATTTTTGGAGCGAGTGGAAATTTACCTTGGATGGCATCAGGGAAATAATCAACACTGGGCGTTGGTTTGACAAAGCCACCGCCGAGAACTCCACCTGGGTTGATGACACGTAAGTCGAGGTCGTGTTTTTTCGCTAATTCCCATGCGACTCTTTCTGATTCGGTTTTGGCGATTGTATAGGGCGATGAGCGGAGAGTCTGCCAGTCTTCTTCGGTTTTTTCACGGCCTTTGGGAAGTGAACCAACGGCTGCGACACTGGAGGTGTAAATCACTCGTGGAATATTTGCTTCCTTGGCTGCTGTAAGCAAATGCGTCGTACCTTTATTGGCTGTATCGATGATGGTTTGAGCATTTTTTGAATTTGAATAGACCGTTGCCGTGTGGAATAAAGCATCACACCCAGACAACTTTTCTGTCCACCCATCGGCATCCAATACATCGCCTTCAACCAATTCAAGTCGGGATGTGCAATCTAAATCAATCGCATGTTGGCGAACGTGGTCGACTTTAGCCGGGTCGGAAAGATTTCGCACTGAGCCAATGACGTTGTAGCCATGTTCAAGCAAGTCTCGGACGATGTGATTACCAATGTGGCCGTTGACGCCGGTTACAAAAATAGTCTTTGAATGACCCTCATTGACTTCTTTCATGCTATCCCGACATGGTAATGTGTCTTAACCTTCAAGTGAGGCTGTTCACACCACTGGTTGAATCCCATGCCCATTCGACTGCACGACACCCGAAGGAGAGACAAAGTCGAATTTACGACTATGGAACCTGGGAAAGTATCGATGTATGTCTGTGGTGTAACTGTTTACGACCGATGTCATTTAGGGCATGCTCGATGTTATCTCGCTTTCGATTTAATCCATCGTTGGCTAGAAGTGTCAGGTTTTGATGTTCATTATGTCCAAAACTTCACCGATATTGATGACAAAATCATTCAACGGGCAAACGAGTTAGGTGGGGATTGGAAAACCTTGGTTGATGATAATATTGCTACATATTACGAAGACATGGATGCACTGAATATTCTTCGTGCAGATGATTATCCTCGATGTACCGATTACGTCGATGACATGATCCGAATCACTCAGGACCTTATCGATAAAGGCCATGCGTATCAAACTGATGAAGGCGTCTATTTCCATATTGATTCTGCACCTGAGAAATACGGTGCACTCACCGGACAAAACATCGAAGCAGTTCGTTCTGGAGCAGGAGGTCGAGTCGGAGCAACAGGTTCAGCAAAGAAAGACCACAAGGATTTCGCTCTCTGGAAAGCAGCCAAACCTGGAGAGCCAACTTGGGATTCTCCTTGGGGCCCAGGACGCCCAGGGTGGCACATTGAATGTACTGCTATGTCGATGGATTACTTCGGTGCTCAATTCGATATACACGGTGGAGGCCATGATTTGCGATTCCCTCACCACGAAGCAGAAATTTTCCAAGGTGAATGTCACACAGGATGTAGTCCTGTAGTCCATCATTGGTTACACAACGGTTTTGTCAATATCGATGGCGAGAAAATGAGCAAGTCACTTGGAAACTTTTGGTCGATTCGGGAAATTCTTGAAAAAGTCGACGCAATGGTGCTCCGTTTCGCATTGATTAACGCCCATTACCGTTCACCGATTGATATGAATGAAACACTTCTAAAAGATGCCGAACGAAATTATAACCGTTTGCTTGAGAACTATGTTCGAGCCTTAAAAATCTCGACTTTACCAATTTCTCCTGTTGATTTGCCGAAAGCTGACATCACCAGCCAACAACCTCTCTCACGCACTTTAGGGATGCTCGAGAAAATGGCGGAAGGTTTTGCACGAGCAATGGATGACGACTTCAACAGCCGTGAAGCAATCGCCAAAGTCTTAGGTGCAGTTCGAGAAATCGGTAAAACTCTTGACAGTGGATTGGACCAAGCCGATAGTTATGCATTTGCACGTTATGCAGTTGAATGGCTCGAAGAAACTGCAGGAGCAGTTCTCGGAGTCCTTCCATCGCGTGAAATGGCACTCGCAGAACCTGAAGAAGACCCGCGTCGTGTGGCAGTAGCTGATGAAGTAGAATTGCTCTTAGTGGCTCGAAGTGAGGCTCGTACGACCAAAGATTGGCCAAAAGCCGATGAAATCCGTGACCAACTCAAAGCAATGGGAGTAGTTGTGAAAGATACGCCCGATGGACCTGCTTGGTCCCTTGAATGAATCACTCTTCTTCATCTGACCATGGAGGGCTCATCTTCATTGGAGGTGGAGCAGGAACAAACCCTACTTCCGTTTCTTTTAGTAGAATTGTTCCTTCCAATGTTTCATCGTCCCATATCTTTTCGATCAATGCTTCTTGGTTCAAATTCAGTTCATCGCCTCTGCCTCTTGATGCAAACACCAATCCTGCAGCCACAACGATAACAACGCCAATGAGTAGATATTTCGCACTGTTTTTCGCGGAGTCAGAAGAACTTGAATCAGTATCACTGGTTCCTTGTTCTTTATCGATACATTCTCCCGAAAAAGTAAACGTGAGAGAAGGACAATCAAGAACGGTGCTATCAGTTGAATCTGTACCGTCGGTTGAATCTGTACCATCGGTAGTATCTGTATCGTCGGTTGTATCCGTATTACCGGTAGTATCTGTGCCGTCAGTTGTATCTGTGCTGCCGGTGTTGTCTGTACTGTCCGAGTTCCCAGATGTTCCGTCATCCATGCCCAAGTTGACGTTTACGCCGGTTCGGTCACCATCTGCATCCATAGGGATGTCGTAGTATGCATAGAGTTTGGAAAGGTCGATGTGAGTATTCGCCCATGAAGAGCGGTTAATGACATCGAAGTAGCGCTCGTCACCTGTTGTGAAGATTGGGTCGACGGTTATGTTTCTGAGTTGTGAGACGCCTGTGTTTGCCGAATTCTTACCGTCGAATGCCGTGTTGAGATACGCTTGAACTTCAGCATCAGTACTCCAGGCCACGCCTTCAGGTGCTGTCCAGTGTTCACGGATATCGGAAACATCGTTTCGCATAGCCATGGCCAAACCTGCTTCAATCTCGACCCATGTTTGTGACCCATCGACAACAGTTGTAGAAGTGATGTCAAGTGCCTTTGAAACACCACCACCGTTGATTGGTTCCCAATCATCACCCTTGAGTGAAGTCATGATGTCTTGGTCGCCAAACAGTGCTTTTCCGTTCACGACAGTGAGACGAACATCTGCATCGATAGACTCAATGAGGTTTCGATATGGGTCGTCGTGGAAGGTATCAATGACTACGAGGTCTGCTACCATTCCTGCTTTAATTTGACCAACATGGTCTTGCCATTCTGCAGCGGCTGCAGGATTTGATGTGACCATTTCTACCATTTGATAATCGGTGAAATACGATTCCATGATCTCGCTGTTCCAGAGGTCTGCAACCTTGAGTTCATGCAAATTGTTCTTGGAACCACTTGGACCCCAATCAGGTGCTAAAGAGATTTTAATGCCTGCTTTGTCGGCTGCACGGACATCGGTTGTGTTCCCGTAAAGAAGGAGATTGGAGAGTGGTGACCACACTAATTTTGAGCCAACAGCACCCATTGAATCAAATTGTGATGGCGTAAGTGCAGTACCGTGAATCACGACAGTAGGTCCAGCGAGAAGTCCCTTACTTTTGAGTAAATCAAATTCATCCCTGCTTGTTTGGTCGACACCTTCTGACATGTGAATAAACCATGCTTCAATATCACCATCATTGAAATCAGCAATCTTGCCATCGACGTTGTAGCCTGATTCATACCAACTGCATACTGCACATGTGACGGAGTTGTCTTTTCCAAAGTTCCATAATTCAACGTTTCGTGAAAGAGTGCTATCCCATGCATCGTTGCCGGAAGGTGAACCTTGAACTGCAGTAACGCCACCAGCTATTGCTTGGACTTCAGCATACTTCATTTGTTCAGTTGCCATACCCCATTGGGTGTTCGATTGAACGTTATTTTTCATCCATGTGATACTCGGTTGGTAGTCGTAATTATCGCCCCATTGACCACGATTAGTGTAGCCACCTTCTGCTGATTTCTGAGAATCCGAGAGGTGAACATCAAAATCCCACAATGGAATGTGATTGTAATGCATGTGATTGTGCAAGTCAATCAAACCAGGATAGATGGTTCCATTGGTTTCAATGACTGGAGCATTTGTCAAATCTGCTGTAAGTGGTACAGAAGAACTGGATGACCAAACTGCATCAATCATACCGTCTCGAACCAAAACATTGCCTTGGTTCATAACGCTGTTTTCGTTTTCCATAGTAACGACTCTCCCCTTGAGGATGAAAGCATCGGATGAAGATGTGTCAGCTACCTTGTAGCACTTGACCATGTTGAGGGCGACGCTTGAATCAGGGTCGTTTGGTCCCCAGCCAGGTGTTGGTGTGACTTTCATCAAAGCACCTGCTGAATCTTCAACATACGATTCACCGTACCAAGAGTCCTTTGGAGGGAACGACATAGAATCTGCTAAAGCACCAGATTTGTCGTTAATGGAGACAGTATCACCGTCAAAGTAACTGAGAATAATGTCCGAGTCTGCACTGAATATTACGATTCGACCGCCTGCATCGATGACTGTATTCCAAGCAAGTTGGCAAGGTGGGCTACCTGAAGTAACACTGAGTTTCCAATCAGAAACATTGACCGGGAATGAACCAGTATTCCATAATTCAATAAATTGGTCTGAATATTTACTGTAATCTCCGTCGTTATTCCAATCCACTGCACCATAGACGTTGGAGGATGTGGCGTTGGACACCAAGTTGTTCGGACTGATGAATAATTCAGATACCACAATGTCAGAATCTCGAGCATTCACTTCAAAGATTTCACTCATCTCATGGGGTGCTGGAGTCGAAGGCACGAAGGGGGCGAGGAAAAGAATTAGCACGAGAATGGTAGTCAATCGGTCGAGGCGCATGTTTTGGCGTTTGGTAGCAAGCACATGAAGGCGTCGCTTGAGCAAACTCAAACGGACAGGTTGAAGTATCGCCGATTTTGAAACGATTTTATGGCCTCCGTAGAGATTCATGAACCCGAGTTTTCCGATATTATCGATAACAATTCAATTGTCCTTCTCGACTTCTGGGCTGAATGGTGCGGTCCTTGCAAAGCCTACGGGCCAGTCTATGAACGAGTTTCAGAAGAGTTCCCAGATGTCGTCTTTGGAAAAATCGATACTGAAGCAGAACCAATGCTTGCAAAGTCATTCAACGTCCGTTCGATTCCAACCACAGTTGCATTCAAGGATGGCATCGGTGTTTTCATGCAGCCAGGCGCACTCCCAGAAGATGCTCTTCGTGATTTGATTGGGAAACTTACTGAATTGGATATGGATGAAGTTCGAGCCGAAATGGAAACCCAAAAAGCGGCTCAAGAAGAGAACGAATGAGAATCAGTATCTGACCAAACAGCCGGTGTGTTCAAAAAACACTTGCGCTCCCCTCTGTACATGAACTTCAGACCGTGGCTCATTTTATTCGTCATGATGGCCGCCAGTTTGTCTGGTTGCTTCGGTGAACAAAAGATAGACGACGGCGGTGTAACCGCACCATACGATGTTTATCCTGAACCTTGGGAACGCAGTGAAATGCAATACGTCGATACCGATATTTATTCTCGAGTCACCAATAACGGTAGTTATGGCATCGATGCTGTTCAATCTATTTTCGTAGCCGTTCCATCCATCACTGCAGCCGATGGCGGTTCCGGTATTACCGGTGGCGCAGAAGTTCATCTTGGACTTTGGTTACCCGT
>JAPKCL010000002.1 GCA_028822955.1 Candidatus Poseidoniaceae archaeon | reverse complement strand
ACTGATTGTAAAGCCGCTCTCGGTAGCATCCGTGATTGAAGAAGAATGATTTTCTACTCAATTTTCAACCGTTAAACGACGGGTGAAGACTCTTAAAGGACACCATGTATGTGACATCATGGCAGACATTGGCACATCGATAGCAGTTATTGGTTTATTCTTATTCACAATGGCAGTTTTTGGAACAATTTACATTGCAACAAGCCGTTACAAATTGGCACCTTCAGACAAAATTCTAGTCGTATATGGTAATGTCAAAGACTCCGGTGCAGCCGCATGTTACCACGGTGGTGGTAAAATTGTCTGGCCCTTGATTCAACACTATGCTTATCTCGACCTCAAACCAATGACAATTCGAATTGATCTACAACATGCTTTGTCACAGCAAAACATTCGTATTAACGTTCCATCAACCTTTACGATTGGTATTTCGACAGACCCTTCAATCATGCAAAACGCTGCAGAACGTCTTCTCGGACTTTCCCAGCAACAGCAAGAGGACATGGCAAGCGAGATTATCTTTGGTCAACTTCGTTTGACAATTGCAACTCTTACCATTGAACAAATCAATCAAGACCGTGAAGTCTTCTTGAAGCAAGTTTCCAGTAACGTTGACTCTGAATTGCACAAGATTGGATTGTATCTCATCAACGTTAACATCACTGACATCACTGACGAAGCAGAATATATCGTTTCGATTGGTGCTAAGGCAGCTGCTGAAGCAATTGCTTCTGCAACTGGAGACCGTGCTAAAGCGCTTCAAATGGGACAGATTCAAGTTGCTACTGCGGATTCAAACCGTGAAATTGAGGTTCAAAATCAAGAATCGGCTGCTATTGCTGGAAAGGCAGAAGCGAAGAAACTTGAACGAATTGCAGTTCAAGAAGCGGAATCAGAATCCAAAATGGGAATTGCTGCTGCTGTAAGTCTTGAGGAAATATCTGTTCAAGAACAACAGAAAAATGCTATCGAAGGTGTGAACTTGAGTCTTGCAGACATTGCTCTCTCAAATGCAGTCCTTGCGGAAAGAGAAGCTGAAGCACGTCAACGTTCTGAAGTTGCCATGCGCCATGCTCAAGAACAAATTGAAAAAGCACAATATTCACTCGAAAGCGAACGTCTTCGTGCTGCTGACATTGCACGTGAGAAGGTTGCTAAAGAGCAAATCGAAATTGCTGCTGATGCTGAAGCAGGGCGCCAACGCCGTATCGCTCAAGGTCAAGCAGATGCTATACTTGCAAAGTACAAAGCAGAAGCAGAAGGACAACAAGCGGTTCTTGAAGCGAAAGCGGCAGGTTACAAATCACTTGTTGCAAGTGCTGGTGGAGATCCTAAAGCCGTTGCAACACTTCTGATGGTCGAGAAGGTCGAAGGATTAGTAGCGCGCCAAACCGAAGCAATAGCGAACCTCAAGATTGACAAGATTACAGTCTGGGATTCTGGTAACGGTGGCAAAAATGGTGAAGGTGGTTCAACCTCGAACTTCATCTCCTCTTTGATGCAAAGCCTACCTCCTGTCCACGATGTGGCTAAGATGGCCGGAATTGAATTGCCTGAATATCTTGGCGCAATGAAAGACGACTGAACGACACTACGGTGAACCTTCACAGGTGCTGAAATCGTCTTATCCGCCCTAACTGAGCCGAGGGGTTCAAAGCCAAATCGAGCCGCAAGGATGCTCATGGTAAGTGATTTGGATATCGCACGAGCAGCTACATTGGAACCAATAGAGGCCATTGCCTGGAAATTAGGTATCTCATCCCACGAATTAGTACCAATGGGAAGAGGCATGGCAAAAATCACTTGGGAGGCACTCAGTCAGCGTTTTTCCAAGCCCCAGGGTAGTCTCGTCTTAGTGACCTCAGTTAATCCAACACCTTTTGGTGAAGGAAAAACCGTCACCACAATCGGACTTACTCAGGCACTCTGTGCCATCGGTCAAAGCGCTACATGTGTCATTCGTGAACCTTCGATGGGTCCGGTGTTTGGAATTAAAGGAGGCGCTGCTGGCGGAGGACATTCACAAGTGATTCCAATGGAAGATATTAACCTCCATTTCACAGGTGATTTACATGCAGTCACTTCTGCACACAATCTTCTCTCTGCCTTAATTGATAATCATATCAAGCAAGGAAATGAATCAAAACTAGAGCCAACCAAAGTATTTTGGCCGCGAGTTATCGACATGAATGACCGTTCTCTACGTGATGTCATCATTGGATTGGGTGGTTCAGCAAATGGAAATACACGGCAAGACAGATTTGACATTACTGCTGCAAGTGAAGTCATGGCCATTCTGGTTTTAGCACAAGATTATGCCGACCTGCGAAAGCGAATCGGAGAAATTGTCATCGGAGAATCAACAGATGGCAACCCCGTAAAGGCTGAAGAGATCGGTGCTGCTGGTTCAATGACCTTACTTCTGCGAAATGCATTCCTACCAAATTTGGTTCAAACTCTCGAAGGAAATCCTGCGTTTATTCACGGTGGCCCCTTTGCCAATATTGCGCATGGGAATTCAAGTATTATCGCCGACCGCTTAGCCCTTGGAGCAGCAGATATTGTCGTCACTGAGGCAGGTTTTGGTTCAGACATGGGTGCTGAAAAATTCATGCATATCAAAGCAGCAAACTCTGGTAAAGCTCCTGATTGTGTTGTGATGAATGTGACCATCCGATCGATGAAACTTCACGGTGGGGCATTTGGAAGTCGCGGCGGCTACCGACCATCAAAAGAGGAATTGGAAAAGGAAGACATTGATGCTGTTGTTCGTGGTGCACAAGGAAACTTGGACCGTCATATCAAAAACATGGCTGGATTTGGAATGCCAGTCATTGTATCTATCAATCGATTCTATTCCGATACTGATGCAGAACTGGATGCTCTCAAGATGGCTGCTCAAAAGAGTGGTGCCTCATATGTGGCTTTGACAGAGGTACATGCGAATGGTGGAAAAGGTGGAGAGGATTTAGCCAAGGCAGTAGTTGCTGCGGTTCATGACCATGTGGCAAAAGGTCGGCCTTTCACACCGTTGTTTACTTCTGAAACTCCGGTACTTGAGAAGATGAATTCAATTGCAACCCGTATCTACAAAGCAGAAGGTGTTGAAATCAGTACTTCTGCTATGAAGCAACTCTCGAAATTACAGTCATGGGGATACGGCCATCTCCCAGTATGTATGGCTAAAACTCAATACTCCTTTTCACATGACCCTGGGAAGTTGGGAGCACCAGTTGGATTTACAATCCCAGTTCGTGAATTTAGACTCAATGCTGGTGCAGGATTTATTGTAGCTATACTCGGGAACATGATGACCATGCCAGGATTGCCAAAGCGGCCTGCTGCACTCGATATGGACATGGACGAGGAAGGACGTCTCACTGGTGTCTTTGGGTGAACTGAATGAAAGTCCTCAAGCGTGAACCGCAACTTTGGCGTCTCCGAATTGAGACTGAAGATGATTTGTGGACGCTCGCTCGACTCGCTCGAAAAGGCATGTATATTGGTATGCTTGGGGAACGACGTGACCAAACAACCGGTGGTGAAGAAGGTGGAAGAGCCAAATCTGCGGAAAGGAAAAAAATGTGGATTCGATTACGAATTGAATCTACTGAATATCAAACCTTCAACGAAAATCTTCGCGTTCATGGGACAATTGAAGAAGCACATTTCGATATTGGAATGCATCACACCCATATTGTAGAAATTCGAGATGATGTCGAACTGACGTCACTGCATTTCTTTTCATCCTCTGACAAAGACTTACTTCGGCAATCGGAAAAAGCATCGGGTCAAACAAATGTAGTTCTCGCTGTTGTAGAAACCGATGAAGTTGTACTGTTCCATGTCACTGCCAGAGGATTGCGAGAAGGCGCCACTTGGACCATGCGAGGTGGAGGGAAAAGAGGTGAACTCCGTCATTCATCTGGGATCGCTGCAACCTTTCGTTCAAAGGTAATCACTGCTCTTGTCGATACTTTAGGCGAAAATACACCACTGGTCATATGTGGGCCTGGGCATGCACGAGATGCTTTACTCAGTGATTTGAAAACTGCTGGTGAAACTCGAATGATGAAATCGATTGCCACATCAATGGCAGGGCGGGCAGGAGCCAATGAAATTCTTCGTGAAGGATTGGCAGGTGAACTTCTTAGTGAACATGCAATTACCCGAGAAGTTTCTCTCATCGAAAAGGCTTGGGAACGGTTGTCGACAAATGGCGCAGTAGCCTATGGTACCGAGGCCTTGATGAAAGCAATGGATGAAGGTGCAATTGAAACAGTGCTCATCTCTGCAGACCTTTTGCGAGCAGAGAATGAAGGAATTGGTAAACAAACATGGATGGAATGGGCCAATGGACTATCTGACATTGGAGCCGAACTGGTTCAATGTTCAACTGACCACGACGCTGGCCAACAACTTTTGGGACTTGGCGGAGTGGTTGCATTACTCAGATATGCAATGTGAGAGGCGAGACTATGAGAATCGTAACACTTGCTGATTTGAAGGAAGACAAACGGGCCGATATGCATGGTGCTCGATGGCTACTCCTAACCGCAAGTGAACTTGAGCGCTCAACATCATTGTTGATGTTTACAGAATTGGATGACATTCTTGTTGCAGTTGACCATCGGGGCGCAGTACCCTCAGATGGACTATGGCAACGAGCAGTTCACCTCATCGTCATCGATGGAACTCAAACTGAGGCTGAAACGTTTCGTCGTCGTTCCGGAATCACGAAAGTCATAGCCGAAACAAATGAAGACATACGTTCATTTCTTTGGTAGTGGGTCTGGAGGGATTTGAACCCTCGATCAACGCCGTGTAAGGGCGGTGTCATAACCACTAGACCACAGACCCAACCAACCCTGTGAGAAGGTGTTATTGAAGGCATTGATGCTTGGGTTAACATCAAAACTGAAGAACAATGCCATTGGACCAATGGATGAAGATGTGCAAGCCGCTGCGGCTCGACTCGTACGCCGCATCAAAGAAGGTGGCCACACCATCACTGTTGCTGAATCGTGCACTGGAGGACTACTTGCGAGTGCTTTCACCGACATTGCCGGTGCATCTGCTTGGTTTAATCAGGGATGGATTACCTATTCGAATGATGCTAAAATTAAGGAATTGGATGTTCGATCAGAATCGATTGAAAAGAAAGGGGCTGTTTCAGCAGAAGTAGCGATTCAAATGGCACAAGGTGCCTTAAAGAATGCAAACGCAGATATTGCGATTTCAATCACCGGAATTGCAGGACCAAAAAATGATGGAACCAACAAGAAAGTCGGACTTGTATACGTCGGAATTGCATCCAACAATTGGGCAAATGCAGAATCAACTCAAATTGGTGGTAACCGTGCGGAAAACAAAATCGGATTCGTTCATTTTGCATTATTATCCACCATCAAACGATGGGATGAAGCCATGGTTCAGGCTGAAGAGCATCGGAAAGAAATGGTACGTCAAAAAGCTGAACTGGAATCCGAGAAGATTCAATTTGAATTGGAACGTGCTGAAAGAGAAGCTGCTGCAAGCCAGTCAGCACCTTGGCAAGACGATGCTTGGGATGGCGAAGGGGCTCCTCCTACTCGAGATACCTCACTTGATGACGAAGTACAGTGGGATTGAACAGCCGAAAAAAGTGAACCGTTCAAACCGGTGTGCTTTTGGAGCGTAGGCCTCACCTCCAATGCATGGGTGCGTCAGAGGAGGAGATGACTGCACTCTTACGGCAACGCGGATTTCTCCCTACTTCGGCAATCCGTGCTCAACTGTTGGAACTGGATAACCTCGAAGGGGTCCTGAATTGTGCTTCTGAAGTTGGCTTTCACAAGGGATTTCTTACTACTGACATTCTTGATTCAATGCTGGTAATTTGGAATCAGCGTAATGCAATGAGTTCCAAACAACCAGTGGTGGCTCCCGTCAAACAAGCAGCACCTGTGTTAGGAAGAACAATTGCGCCAATAGCGACACCAGAACCACTCGACTTGAAATTCCGAAATAATTTACCAGATTGGAATACAGCAGATTTTAGTGAAAATGCATCGGATGCACCAAGCGATATTTTGGTTCACTATGACATCACTGGAAACAGTATAACCGAAGGGAAAATGTCTGACATCACAGCATGCTTCAACGACCGTTTGCAAAGTATTCGGAAAATGATTATCCAAAATTCGCGTCTACCTCGAACTCCAACTGAAATATCAAGGCTTCATGCTGAAAGTAGTCGTTACCAAGGTTATGAAAATAAAGCGGTTGCAATTGGATTAGTCAATGAACCTCGCTATACCAAAAATGGCCACCTCATGTGGCGATTAGAAGATGAAACTGGTGAACTAACCTGTTTACTTACCAAACGCAAAGGTGACGACCGAGACAGAGCCCAAGAACAAATATTGGAAGCTGGCCTTATGCCTGATGATGTACTAGGTGTATCAGGGACATTCAGTCAAACTGGAGATTTGTTCTATGTTGATGACCTTCATTTCCCAATGGAGGCAGGTCACAAAAAAGCATCAGCAGAACACGGCATCAGCGTTGCATTCCTGTCAGATATTCACGTCGGTTCGAAGACATTTTTAGAAGCACAATGGCACAAAATGGTTCGTTGGTTCCACTCAGACCCACTTGCAAAGACAATCAAATATCTCATACTATCAGGTGACTGTGTTGACGGTGTTGGAATTTATCCTGGACAAGACAGTGAACTTTCAATTCCAGATCTCTTTGGCCAATATGCAGAATTTGCCCGACTCTTAGAATTACTACCCGACTGGGTAGAATGTGTCATGTTGCCTGGCAATCACGACGCTGTTCGCCCAGCAGAACCACAACCGACATTCGACAAAGACATTCAACAAGACTACAATACAACAACCTTTGTTGGAAACCCGTGTGATTTCTCGTTACATGGTGTACGCCTCCTCGCCTACCATGGTAAATCAATCGACGACTTCGTAGCAGGTCTTCGAAACGTAACATACGCCGACCCAGTCGAAGCAATGCGACAAATGCTCAGACGTCGGCACTTAGCCCCTCAATGGGGTGGGAAAACTCCACTTTCACCAGAGCCTGAAGATGGACTGGTAATACGGGAAGTACCTGATATTTTTGTTACAGGTCACGTACACGGACATGCGTGTGTCGATTTCAAAGGAACGACATTGATTTGTTCAAGCACTTGGCAAGATCAAACATCGTACCAGCGGATGCTCGGGTTCCAACCAAAACCATGTATGCTCACCATTGTAAATCTCAAGAGTCATGCCACAACCGCAATTCCGTTTGCCTGATCATTCAATGTTCAAGTAGGGAAGAATTGCACGTAAATCTTTACCGTGTACCACATCAATGTCAGCAGATTCAAATGCATGAATTGAAGATTCACGGGTAGGGTTGAAACCAATAAACCGGCTTCCATCAATATGCATGGATAAATCCATTTCTGAATCCCCCACAGATACACAGTTCTTTGCATCAAGACCGTTCATGTCCAACAAGCGAAGTATGACCTCGCCCTTACCAATTGCATGGAGACGACAGACTCCTTCATCTGAAAGTGTGTCATCATCATTAAACACGAAACCATTTGCAATCCAATCATCGACTTTGAGCATGGAAGCGATTGAAGCAACGAATAAGTCTACACCTGCACTTACAATCGCAACAAAGACACCGTTTGCCTGAAGTTTTTCAACAACTTCCCTTGTACCTTCCATCAACTTCACACCAGAATAAGCGCGAAACAATTCATCACGGGTAATCGGATCTTGAATATCTTTCCACATTCGAATATCTGAACGCATGAATTCATCGTCAGTGATCTCACCACGAATAAAACGTTGAAGATTGAGTGCATTATCAGTACCGAAGTGGTCGTGAAGAGTTCTCCAAGAACTCACTGCATTAACCAATACGCCATCGCAATCAAATACGACACAGGTTGTTTTTGGAATTTGAGAGGTATTTGTTTCCATGTCGCTCATACCTATGAACAGCACCCTCCTTGAAAGGCTTCGCTCATTGAAAGTAGAAGAATAGAAAGAAAAAAGGACGAAGGCAGGAGGCCCCATTTACGGAAACCCCCTGCGATCGTGTGGTCCTCTACCTCGAAGGAGGTAGTCATCCCATCGCTGAGATGCGGGAGACAAAGGGGAGGGGCGTTTGCCCCTCCCCGATGTATCCGGTTTTATCAGATACGTTTAGCTCAAGCACTAAGGTCGTATGACAAACCACTCCAAGAGCGCAGAAGCGCACCTTGACCTACATTAGGAGCGTAGGATAGAGTAATTGTCACATCTTCAAGAGGTGTTCCATCTGTGTCGTGTGTTCGCACGAAGATGGTATCACCGGTATTGAAGGTTGAAACCTTATTGTCGCCATCGGAGTTGACTTGGTCAACAAATGTAACCATTGAGTCACTGTTTGCTGGGTTGAAGCCATACACGCCGTTGGTGTCTGCCATATTCCAGGTCTTCGTCTGAGCATCACCGTTGCCGTCCACGTAGAATACACGGACTTCAACTGCTTGTGTTGCTAAGTCAGTCTCAGCGGACTGGACGTTGATTCGCCAGTGTCCGTTGTTAACATCGAAGCTGTCAATATCTTCAATATCAAAAGTGACCCGAGGAACACCCTTGACATCAGTATCTGCCAGGCTACTTGCCCAAACATAGATTACACCAGAAAGAACCACGGTGATTGCAACCATCAAGATAGTTGCAATAACTGGGCTCACTGCCATATCATTGTCTTCGAGACTCACTGTAACTTCTTCTTCATCGTCTGCACGACGGCTGGAGAAGGCTAGAGCGCTCACAAAGAGACCAGTTAGACTGACCACTACAATACTTGGAGCAAACGAAGGCACTGAACTTGCACCGATGGTACGAACTACGTTAGGTAGAGCTTGTCCGGTTGCACCGAATGAGCCTGAGCCTGCAGCGTATTCGTTACACTTGCCCCAGTTGGAGTTTGCTTCAGCAGTATCAAGATCGAGTGTTGTAAGACGGTTGTTACACCAGAACTTGTCTTCAAGCATAGGTCGGCGTTCAGAGGTCTGAGATGCATTCTGTCCATATTGACCTGGGTTCGACCAGTCAGATCCTTGAGAACCACCGTTGTTAGAGCGGTGAGACTGTGGGTCATCGACTTGGAAACGCTCACTAGCAGGTGCTGTGAGGTCACATGGGTCGTTCAAACAGGTCAGAACATCCATCGACACTTCGATCTTGGTTGTATCCTTAGTGATGTACACATTTTCATTCACATCGATACTGGTTCCGTATGCTGGAACGTTGTAGTAGCGAGTAAACTCTTCTTCACCGTGTCCGTCCGTGTGGAAAGTCACTGCAAGCATGTGGTCGTAGTTGTAAGGACCTTCATCGCCACCAGCGTCAATGTTCGCTGTTACAGGAACAAAGGTGCCAGTCATGACGTTGGTGATCTCATTGAAGTCAATGCCAGAAACAGTGTCGAGAGAGTAGTCAGCGACATTTTCTGAGACACGTTCAACAGTGACGTACATTACTACATCATCTTGGCCTTGCTGGTAATCAGCGATTGGCATAAGCGTTGTATCATAGTTAGGTGTATGAGATGGTGCAGTTGCAGTATCCTTGAGAACCAAGTTGATGGCACAGAAAGTCTGGCCACTTGGTCGCAATTGGTGAACACCGTTGTCGTTCATGTAATCAACTTCCCAATCGTAACCGTTTGTGGTTGCGTCTGGAATCAATGAGAACACGAGGTCTGTGCCAATGATTGCTGTTGTAAAGTAGTTGGTGTACGTACACTGACTGGTTGGTTCAACAGTCCAAGTAAGGTCTGCTGGTACATCATGGTCAATATCATTCATCAAAGGTAGAAGATCCCAAGTGAGGTTATCAGCTGTGGTATCATCTTCAGTCATGGTAATGTATTCTCCTTCACCAGTAGCACGGTCTCCAGCACCATTGGCGAACAAGTTCTGACTATCGACGTCTTGCAAAGTAATCACTGGAGCATCATTCACCGGTGCGACTGAGAAGTCGACATCGAATGGTATTGCAGCAGTGTTCTCGTTACCGTTGTCAGTCAATTGCATAGTGACAGTACAGGTACCGCCCTTTTCATTTGAGCTGTTCTCGGTAATTACAAGAGAGTTCATTGCATCAACTTCCACAGCAAATGCGACACATGTTGAATCAACAGATGCGCTCCAATCGTAGACTTGACGGTCAGGTGATTGCTCGTTTGCCATGTCTCGAACATAGGACTTGGAAGCGTTTGAAACATTACCAAGAGACTTGGTATGTGTTCCGAACCCTTCAGCCAAGATGTTGTTGAAGATATCGTCGACGGAGAAGATTGGCATACAATCATTCTCTTCGACGTTACAGATAGTAGGTGCATCGTTCACGTTCGTTACTTCGAAAGAGATGTTCTTCGAGTCGGTCAAACCGTGGCTGTCAGTGACTTCAAACTCATATTCGAGGGTACCGAATTGGTCCGTCAAAGGAGTGATGGTCACTGTGTGGCCGTTTTGGTTCCAGTCAACAAGAACATTGTCGAATGCAACGAGGTTACCATCTGCAGAAGTCCATGAGAGATCTGCTTCAAGGTCTTGTACATCGTCAACAAGGTTCGTGAGACTGAAAGTGTAAGCAGACGAGTCTTCTGTAACAGTGATGTCAGCGAGTGTTGCCTGGATTTCAGGGCAAGCACGAGCCATGTCAAGGCTGATTGCAATGTTGGTAGCAAGTGACAAGTCAGTAGCGACGGCCCAATCATAGGCACAGTCTGCTGATGTCTTGACCATAACATCGTAGTTCTTTGCAACACTTGGAGTGTTTGAGCCCTTGTAAGAGCGGTAGACAAGAACTTCGTCATCAATTGAACCATCAGCAAGATCGTCGTGCGTAAGCTCGACAGTCATGTATTCAGTGAACGATTGTAGAGTGTTCGATGCATTCATTGCTTGCGTTGGGTGGACAGTGCTGACATCAGCAGTTGTCTCTCCCTGAACGATTGCAACAATGTCAATCTGACTTGGAGTTCCACCAATTCGTGAGAATGGGATGGAAATTTCAGTCAAGGTGCTCGAGGAAGACACATCAACACTAGCAGAGCTGAGTGATGTTGGACTCCATCCGAGGAAACCGTAACTGTACAAGGCATATCCAGTTGATGCATCGCTGTCAGCCCAAAGCACGTAGTTTGCTTGGAATGGCAATGTGTGTGCGCCACCGAGGTTGTATCCGGTGCTGCTTCCACTGCCATCGACGCTGAGGTAGATGAGTGCATCACTTGTTGAGAGATCTTCACCGGTCAAACCGATGTAGAGGTCGTCACCTTCGATGTATGTTACCATCATGTCGTTGGTTCCGTCTCCACTCATAACACCAGGCATTGCATAGCCGGATGGGTTGAGGGCGTTACCACCGTTCCAGTCAGAGTCATCACCATCAACAGCCATGACTTCCGGTTGGAAACCAGTTGAGACATATGAAGCACGAGTTCCGTCTGTCGATTGAATCAACATTGAGACTTCGTTATCGGTAGCAGGGTTAATCGCTGCAGTCAAGTGAGTCGAGTCCATGGTGAACAAGTTTGCTTCATCGATGGTTGCAGAGGTTGCAACGACCAACTTAGCAGCGTCGATTGTGTTACCAATCGAAGTCACGTATGCGTTACTGCCAGCATCAATCTGAGTTGTTGAAGTGGACCAAGTCATGTTTTCGACTGACCCTTGAGATTCAACAACTTGGAGAGTTGTAGTAGCAGTCGATGTGCCACCATCCCAACGGAATGGTGAGTTTTCGACGTACATACCAACGAAACCTGAAGCGTTCATTGGGTAAACCCAAACATCATCACTGTCAACGACGTGAAGACCAGTTCCTAGGTTTCCACCATTGACTGCAGCATTGATAGCAATAACTGAGGCATCATCAACATAGACACCGTAATCATCACCTGAAAGTACTGCATCACCGGTCAAAACTAGATCTCCACTGGTCTTTTCAACACCAGTAGCGAATCCATCAATGATAGTTCCGGAGAGAGTCAGTGAATCGGAATTCACGTCATCTGCATCAATACCAACAGTCATTGAGTCGCCTTGTCCGGTAAGAACAGAGGCCAAATCAATAACATCACAGTCACTAATCACCATAGCATTGTCAGACAATGTTATTGCGTTTCGAGCAGAGTTGATTGTAACACTTGAACAGTCTTCTAACACGAGACCGACGGCACCAGGAGCAGTTCGTCCAACGGAGGACGTAATGCTGTTGTCTGCAATCGTTGGTCCAGAGTATCCACCTGCAGCGCCACCTTCTACCATGTAGACAGTGGTTCCACCGTCACCATAACTGTCTCGGAGAGTCAGTGAATAGTTTCCAGCAGCGGTATAGCTAACCAGAGGCGTGTAGGCTGTGTTACTACCAAAAGTATAGGTAGACCAACTGTCAGTTGTTCCATCAGGCTTGACGATGTCGATACTTGCTTCATAGCCCCAAGAATCAGTTTCAATGTTAACAGACATTGTCTTACCAGCTGCGAGTACAGCAGTACAGGTCGAAAGTGATCCATACGAGTTACCTGCAATCGAACAAAGTGAGGTTGTAGGAGCAGGTATTGATTGTGCACCAGCGATAATCAATCCACCATCTGTGTCGACGAGTGTATTATTATCGATGTCACCATATCCAAGTGATGTTGTAATTCCAGCATAAGCAGAGTCGCCAGCGCCGTTGATGGTGTTGTCAGTGATGTGGTAATCCACACCAGAGAGCATCATGATTCCATCTGTTGCAGCGTTAATGGTGTTACCAGAAATGGTAGTACCTGTGTGCGCACCATTGTAAACAGCGATTGCAGCTGCTGCAGCGTCACCATTGTTGATCACGTTGTCAGAAATTACTGCATTATCGGAGAATCCATTGGTATAGAGCCAGATATCTGCAATTTCGCCACCATCGTTGAAGACGTTGTTCGAAATTGTTGCGTTGTCTGCACCATAATCTGCCGCAGTGTGGTAGCGGTAGTATGGTGAACGATCAAGCATTACACCAACACCACAATCGTTGAAGGTATTACCAGAAACAATTGCACCGTCACCACCACGAAGCATCATACAAATATCAGACACGAGGATAGCATTGTTAAGTTGCTCATATCCTTGGAAGTGAGAGATTGTAGAGTTCGTAATTGATACTTCTTCAATTTCCCAAATGTAGTTAGTGTAGTATTTGTATCCATGAGACATCTCAATCTTTGCAATGTTCGAGAAAACAGTATTGTTTGCTTCGAAGTTAACAATTGGAGAACCGTAGTAACCAATCTCAATACCATACATTGAACCATCAGAAGGATCTGATGCAACACCGTAAACAGCAGCGTCGTTCATAGTGACACCGGATCCGTATGGGTAACTACTGTACCAGCGTTGAGTATTGTAGAAATCATATGCTCCAGTCGACAAGAGAGTCGAGCCATTGAAGTTATAATCCACGTTACTCTTCAGATACAAGTAAGGTACGTCAAGCATGATGACCTTGTTGGATTGACTTGCTGTCAACCCACCGCTGTAACCATACTCTGTAACTGTACCACCGTCACCGTCGCTGAGGCTTCGAGTTCCAGCAGAGGAGAACGAAGCAGCACAAGGTGCAACCGTTGTGTATGCAGTACTCGTAGAGTACCAGCAAACACGTTCAGTGATTTTCGTAGTCATTGGAACTGTAACTGCGTTACCGGATGTGTCAGTGATTGAAACTGATTGCTTTGCATAGCGGAAATCAGCAACGTTGTCCGAGGATGAGTTGTAGTAATATTCAACCTTGGCAACACTCATTACTTGATAACCAGCCAATGAAGGCGTTGTTAATCCAGTAGAATCGACTGTAGCAGTAACGTACTTGAGGTCTTGAGCAATACCGACTGAGTCAGTAACACCGTTTCCGGAGGAAGCTCCATTGGCATCGAGTAAAGTGACTGATGCGCCAGGAATACCTGCAGCATCAGCAGTCAATGTAACATCGAGTTGACGCATACGAGTAAACATTCCAGCACCAGTGACTTCAACGGTAGTTGAATCAACTGTTCCTTCAACAAATTCGACATTGGCTGAACTCTTGATGACGACATCCTTTGTGTTGGCCATTGTGACATCAGTCATACTGATATCGCCGGTTCCTGATGTTTCGATACCAACGGCATTCGAGGCAATCGAAATACTACTGAAATCAACATCATTATCGGTATTAGGGCCATACTTGAATGCGGCACCTGCGCTGTTAACCACAGAACCTGAGAGAGTTCCTGTGATATCCTTTGCATAGTAGACACCTGCAGTGGCTTGACCATCAAGTGAAATATTCTCAAGATCCATTGAACCGGATGCAGAGTTACCAATGAGGACACCGTAGTTTCCACCAGTCACATCAAATCCATCGAGTGTGGAAGCGGTTTGACCAGTGATATCCATACCGGAATCAGTCGGGTTCGTCACGGTGATGTCTTGGAAGTGAGCAGCAGCAAATCCGCCACCAACTGAGACACCAGTGTCAGCACCAGTGATGGTTCCGTCCTTGAAGAGCGGAGTTCCAGATTCACGGACATAGGTTCCGTCGATAAGAGTCGATACACTGTTACTTGCACGAGCAACGAACTCCAAGCGGTCTTGGAAGTTATCTGCACGGTTGTGAAGGACATCGATGTACAAGGAAGCCTTTGAAAGGTTACTTGCTGAGATATCAATCATAGGCATAGTCAAACGAGCACCTTGACCTGCACTCATGTAGTATGAGTATGCATAGTCAAGACAAACGTTGTATGAACCAGCGTATCCTTCAGGAGGTGCAAAGGTAGTACCTGCTGCGCCACCGTGGTAAGAGGTGTAGTAGTAACCCCAGTAGTGGTAAGGATAGTAAGCGTAGGAACCTGATGGACTAACACCGTCGATGTTTTCCCAATCAAATCCGAATTGATCCGGTGCTTGATAGTAGCCAGGATATCCAGGATTTGTTCCAGTCAATGCTTGCCAGATACTGTAGAAGTATCCTGTGTTTGAAGACGGATAGTTTGGACCATAGTTGTAACCATAGGTGTTACAGTCCCAACTTGGAACGCCACCAGCAGCGCCTTCGGTGTAGGTTGCGTGTGCACCATCACCAGACGCTGGGTCTTCAGCATTGTATGGGTAGTATCCCAACTGATCTGCACTGGTAATGTTCCAGGCGTTTCCATTGGTATCTTCCAATTCAATGTTGTATCGGTCAGTAATCATGTAGTACTTACTTGTTGCATAGTTGTAGGTTGGGTGAGCGTTTCCGCCACCGTAGATACTGTTCCATCCAACTTGGAGGTAATCGTTAGCCAGGTAAGTTGACAAGTCAATCTTGTAGGTTGTCCATCCTGTACTTTGACCACTCAAGAGTGTACTTCGGTAAATGGTAGGTAGTGACATACCACCGTAGACATCGACACCAACAACGTTGTCGGTTGAAGTGAATCCATCAACTTGAGGAGCACCGTTGAAGGCTTGAATACCAACTGCTGCGTTCTTGACAATTACATTCTCAATTGTGCCACCAGCTGCTTCTACCCAAAGTGCAGTTCCTGTTTGTCCATTGTTAATGATGGAGGAATCTGCGATAGTGATAGTACCGCCATCAACCTTGACAGTTGACATGGTATCGCTACTTGTAGATGAACCGTAGATTGTTGCACCGTCCATCATGACCAAGGTTGCACCTTCGCCGATCATAAGAGCGGCACCAGTGGTTGAATCTTGAGCAACATCACGAAGAATTCCACCATCAAGGATGAGGGAACCGCTCACGATATCCAAATGTAGACCGTATGAACTGGAGATTGCACGTACTGCGCCGATTGCACCAGTATCTGGTGAAACAGTTACAGTCAAGATACCGCCATTGGTCAATGTTAGAACTGGGCTGCTTGTTGCAGTGCTCTTAACCTTGAGAGCTGAACCCTTCAAAATCATTTGGCAACCATCGAGGGTCAAATCAGCAGAGAGCGTCATTGGTGTTCCATCGAATTCGAAGATTGTGTTGCCATTTGCTGTGGTTCCGTTCGTAGGGAGACCTGCACCGTTACTTGGGTCAACATAAGCGTCCATCCAAGCACAGTCCATTCCTGCTTGATCGAAATCAACCGGGGCTGGTTCGAGCAAGAGGTCAATGCTGCTACCAATGGTGAATCCACCGGTGCTAGGGTACCAAGAGTCAGTCGACATGGTTTCGTTTTGTCCAGCCGGACCAAACGCACGCAGATTGTGATCAACGTAGGTATTTCCAGACTCATCGCCTGTGATAACCCAAACACTGGTTGAACCAAGTGTTGCTGTTGCTGTGTCAGTAATGTGACTTCCAACTTCAAACAATTCAGAACTGGAACTGTCAATCACCGCTGCGGTGACTGTGTGTCCAGACTTGAAGATTTGAGTTGCAACTCCGCTCACCAAAGCCATTCGGTAGGTACGTACTGTTGCTAGTCCGCCAAACCAAACTTCGGAGGAGGTAGAAGCAACATTGACGTCACAGTTTCCAGTGGAACCAGCAGCATCGGCACAATCACTACCACCTTGAGAAACAGCCACAAGTCGGATATCCGAGTTTGTATCTGCTTGAGCGAGGTAAATGTTGTTCAATCCTGCTGTAGTAGATGTTACTGCACTTTCACCAAGTGTGATGTCAGAGTATCGTGCATAGATTACAGAATCGGTAGTTGATGTGTGCGTAAGAGTCGAGTCAGACACAACGAGTGTGTTTGCGGCAGCGGAACATCCATTCGAAGAAAGGCGTTCTGCAGTCATACTCGAAGCAATGACATTCCAACCACAGCCTGAGATGGTTACATCTCCTGCGTCAAGGTTTTCCATATCCACAACTGCTGAAGTTGCTGGGTCACCAGTGATGGTCAAATCTCCAACGGACATATCCTTGAATGTTCCAGGTTGAAGGTTGCGCATCATCATGTTTCCAGCAGTTACGTCATCAAAGATTGCGTTATCACCGGATGCACCAGTCGCTGAGGAAGTCGAAACTCCAGCAGGGAAAAGGTTCATGGATGCTGAACCAAAGTCAACGGTCGTCATCATTACTGTATTCATTGCATCAATTGAAACCGAAGCGTAGTCATCGGCGTCGAAGTTGAACAATACAACTTCTGCACCTGCGCCAGCAGCGGAATCCAATGCAGCTCCGGTTTGTGCCGAAGTTGCAGTTGCAGTAACGTTGGAAACAGTAACCATACCAAAGTCGACAGCAATCAAGTTGACATACGAATTCTGAATGGTTGTGTTTTCTAAGAACAGTGAACCTGTAGTAGAGCCTGCAACATTCACGATTGCACCGTTACCGGAGCCGCCGTCTGTGTTACAGTTCTTCAAGTCACCTTCAGTCAATGAAACGACGGAGTTTTCGGCAAAGTCGAAACATGAGTCATCTGCTCCATCAACACTAAATTCGGTCATCGAAACAACTGTGCCTTGTCCACTTCCGTGAGCGAAAGCAGAGCCGACATCGGTGAAGGTTACGTGGTCCATAGTGAAGTTACCAACGTTGCCGTTGCTGCTTGGTGAACCGCCGTGGCGGGAACCTGCTGCAATTGCGGCATCAGAGGTGTTCTTGAAATCAACGTAAGAGAAGACGTGGCGGTCATCAGTTCCTGTTGAACAGGAGTCAGTGAATGCCATTCCAAGCCACTCAGCGTCAAGTGCTTCGAAAAGAACATGGGCAGAACTGTTACCGTTAATGGTCATTTGATCGCATGCACCGTCAAAGGAAATTCCCTTGTTAGCACCGATTTGAATGACTGTTCCTGCTTCAATCGTCAATTTAGCGGAAATCGAAAGATAATCGCTGGTTGGATTGATGCGCACTGGGCTGTCTTGCAAATCCCAAGTCGTATCTTGAGTGATGTCAGAGGTTACGTCAGTACCCTTGCCTTCGAAAGGCATGGTTCGGTAGTATACACCGCAATCAGAACCAGAGTTTTGGTAGCAGTAGTAAGTTCCGTAGTAAGACCAGTAAGGTGCAATTAGTCCTGCACGAGCGTAACTGCTCGATGAGTATGGCAACTGCGGCATGTTTCCATACCATGTAGTCATACTACGCACGACGGATGTTGCTCCGTTGCTGATGAAGTTCATGTTACCGTGACGACCAAGGTGGACACGGTCGTTTGAATCGGTATGGTTGTAGTCAGTTCCGAAGTAAGTGAAATTGAAACCATCAGGCATTGCAATGTTATCAGCACACTTGGTACTCCAAGTGTTCCAGTAATATCCGGATGCACAGTAGTAACCTGACGGAGTACCACCAGTTGAACCCATGATATCGGATGATTCTGCATTCACTAGTCCAGTCATTCCACGGTCAAATGCTTCCCAAGAACCATCACCGCTGTCTGTTGAGATGCGGTAGTTGTTGGTGTGAGCGTTAGCCCCGTTCAGGTAAGCAGTACTTGTGGAGTGTCGGATTGTTTGACCCTTAGTACGGGTTTGATCCATGAAACCAACTGTAGCTGCATCGTATGAATTCTTACAAGCATCATCGTATTTGAATTCGATTTCGTTTGTAACGTCATAGAATACTGCTTGGTAAGAACATCGTTGAGCATTGTTGGTGTATTGCATGTCTCTCCATTCGACGATGAACATCTTGTTCGGGTCGCCAACAGAGAACGATTCAGTTGTAGTTGTTACAGTGTTAATTCCAGCAGCAACAGGTGAAACGTCTTGAGAGGTCATGTAGTATTCAACAGAATCTCCACGGTCGAGGTCTTCGATATCGGAAGACCAAGTACATGCTGCGAGAACACACTCAGTGCGTGTGGTTCCAGTTCCAGGCGACATAACTTCAGAGATCCAAGATCCTGTAGTACCACCGTCTGGTGTAACGCGGTAAACCATTGTTGGTCCAACACCAGCTGTTGTGCTGACATTGAGTCCACTCGCTGGGTCTCCTGCATCGGAAATGATTGCAGCGACTGTTCGAGATGTGCTGTGCGAGTCTGCGAGTCCAGAGTGGTCTACTACAGGTGCGAAGGTATCAGGCAATGGTTTAACGCCACCAATCTTGTAGGTAACGTCTCCTGAACCAGCCATTGAACCGTAGTATCCCATTCCGAGAGCCCAGCCAGACCATGCATAGGATGGAGCACCAGATGATGAGCCACCGTAGAGGTAGTATGATCGGCAAGCGTCACGGTAAGATGCGGGACTGCGCATGATGTATGTGAAACCGTTTGAGGTGACACAGAGTCGGTTTGCGTTAGTTCCAGCACCGCCAGTGGCGTTACCGAAGGCAAAGAGACCCATGTTACCACCGTAAGTTTCTGCTCCATTTGCGGTTGCTGCACTGTCGGATTCAAGTTTAATAATGAATGAGTCTGTGTAGCCGTATCCGTTGGAGGTATCTGCAGATGTTCCGGCAGATAGCTTTGAGTCGATGGATGGTGAACTTCCAACACCAACCATTGCGAATGCGTTTTCACCGCTGTTAAAGTGGTAAAGCAAATTCATTCCTGGACCGTTCTTAGCATCGACTGTGAGGTAACCGTCATCTCGGGTGTGTAACAAGTCAATGTTTGAGCGTTGGGTTGAAGATGTCGACATTCCATATGATCCTGCAGGAGCAATGGTTGTGTGTTGTACTGCCCAGTTATCATATTGGTATGCATAGTTTCCACCAGCTGTGTACCAGCATGCAGCGGAGCCAGTTCCACAGTCAGAAACATCGAATTCGAAGTAGAACTCGTCGCTTCCGTCAAAGTGGGTGAATTGGCGGTCGATGTTTGTGTTCGACATTTGGGCGTAGCCGCCTGCGGAAACATCTGTTGTCAAAACACGCAACATTTTGTCGTCGCCTGCGTCTTCAATATCTTCAACTGCGAAGAAGTATGGTGTTGGTGTTGATTGCGTTCCTGTTAGGACTGGATCGTATCCAACGTTTACACCATTGCTTCCAGAATTAAGGTCTTGGAACTTCCAATAGTATTCAACATATTCTCCTGCGGAGATTGTAGGGATTGTTGCCTTGAATTGACATGATGATGAAGAGGCAGCACATGTACCGATACTTGTTGCTGCGACGCTGGTGTATGAACCGTTGTCGAGAGCATAGTTGAGTGTTGGCATGTTGGCAGAGGTGGTATCGATTCCAGAGAGGTCAGTCAAAGTCGTAAAGAAAGTTCGAGAACCTTCAATGTATGAGGTGACATCAGTATATGCGGTGAAACCTGAAGCGGGAGCGTCGGTGTCAGAACCACCAGAATAGGTGACTGCAATGTAAGAGTTTGTAGATCCACTGTGACCCGAATACGAGTACAGGTAAGCACTCGTAGGGAAAGTCAATCCAATACCAACAGAAGAAGATGCAGTTTGTGCACTGGTAATGTATCCTGCTGATGTGCTGGAGGAACACGAAGTTGCTGTCGTACAGACTTCTCCGACCTTCCATCCAGAACCAGGAGTAAAGGAATCAACAATGTTGCTGTTGAAGATGGAAACAATGAGCTTACGAGCGTTAGCACTGTTGTATTGAGTACTAGAAAAACTGTATGCTGATGTAGCAAGTGCTCCAGAACATGTACCAGTTGGAATAGTATATCCGTAAGAAGAACTTCCTGCGCCACAGGCTTCAAGAACGGACATTTTCACACCGTTAGTTGTCGAAGCACCAGATTTGTAACTCCATCGTTGATGGACTTTGATAGATTCAACTGTTGCACCGGTTGGTAAATTGCTTGAAGAGCTAAACGTGTAACGGCTGTATGGTTGATATCTCTGTTGCGAGTAATAGGTGTACAAATAACGGTTGTTACCAACGTAGCAACGGTTGTAGTTCTTGTAACAATAACCTCCACCGGCGCTGTATACCTTGATTGTTGGATCGATGGCGAGCGGGAAAACGCGGTCATCGGACAACAGCCAATCTGTTTCAACAACTGTTGAGATCAGTACTTGAGAACCAGAGACTTGGATAAAGTAGGTTGCAAGATAAGGTTCTTCAGCGCCATCTTCGATAACGACTGGAGACGGGATTTGAGCGAGCAATTCACCGGTCTCAATGTTTCGAATGTCGAGAGCATCTTGAGTTTGAGTAATTTCTTCACCGAGCATGTCTTCTCCAAGGAAAAGGGCGTATCCAGATGGAATTTGCATGATTTCAGAGAAACCGAACCAAGCTGCGTTTGGTTGAAGAACCGGACGCTCACTGATGATGAGATTCTGTTTGAGCTGTGTGTTCTCGACTGCATAGTCGATAGCGAACCCTTCAGCGACAGGATATCGAATCATGTTTCCACCTACGGTCACTTCATCGTTCGATGGAGCGGCTTCAAATGGTTGAGGAGCTGTTCCTGTTTCGTCGATAGTCATCAGCGTTGGATTAATTCCAACGATGATTGGGTCGACGAACTGGTTGACTTGAACTGCGACACCGTATGCCATCTCAGAACCGAATTGAGTTGTAAAGGAGTTATCCATTACTTCCCAACCGCTTGCTGTGGCTTTGATGTTCAGATCTATATCTGTCCAGGCCCCATCGTCACCCATGAAGTGTACTGGAGAATCGTGCGTTAGTTGCACGAAATCGCCATCTTCTTGGACGAACGTTTTGGTTGTTTGGTCTCTCATTCCGATTAATTCTTCGGATGGTTCATTTTCGTATTCTACTGTTTCTTTCGTGTCTGGCAAAGCGAAGAAATCATTCTCCGTTGTTTCGTTTGTGTTTACAAACTCCACATCACCTGCGTTGTTATCGACAAACCCAGCCATAGGCATTAGGGCCATCAATGCGCACAACAACAGTGCTACGCCAATTCCGTTAAAGACAGTTTTTTTCTTTTTGTTTGTAATTCCCAACATGTCATTCACCTTCATACGGATTGTATGCAAAGCATCCCACGCCTTGCTCCCCTTATAGGGATTGGGGTGCGAAATGTTTGATTTCAGGGATTGGATTTATGATTGTAAACGACTTGCTGAACCACATCACCCGAGATAACTGGTACATTCTATTTGTAAAAGTTACAAAGTATAGATTTCAGACTAATAAAATGATTGAATAATTCAAAATTAGCGGTGATAGTTTTTATCAAAAAGGAATAAATATCAAAATAAATCTCATAAGTCAAGGCATCTTGAATTAAGAAGATTGAATTCATAGAGAAATCTCTGTGAATTAAAAGTAGAAAGAAGAAGAAGCAGGGGGGGCTGAGAGGGCCGTCGAAACAGCCCCCTCAGCGGCTCTTCCCTCGAACCGAGGGATGATTGCTTAGGGTCAGGTATTGAGATCAGTAATCCCAATCTTTTCCTTCGTCGCCTGATCCTCCACGAGAGAGGATGAAAGCACCGGCGATGAAAGCTACAACTACGACGCCACCAATGACGCCCCATGTCCACGTTGGAACACCACTTGAGACATCATCTCCGACGACAACAGTTCCGTCATCGGTGTTGCTGTTATCAGCGTCTCGTTGGTAATCAATGCTGTTCATTGCGCCTGCGGCAACGGAGTTACCAAGAGCGTCAACTGGAACGGCTGTAAAGTGGTAGGTGTATGTTCCAGCAGACCAAGTTGATGTATCAATATCAACTGAGGTTCCTGTAGCAGCAACACATGTAACTTCATCAATTTGAGCTGCGGTGAAAGTTCCACGGTTATAGCAGACCTTCCATGATGCAACATCTCCTTGGTCGCCTGACGCGGTCCAAGAAACAGTCCAGGTAGTTCCTTCAGCAGCGATGGTCAAACCAGTTGCTGCTACATCACCGTCGACTGCGCTGTCTGCAATGACAGAGCCAGTTCCAACTGGAGAACTGCATCCGACTTCGTTACAAACTGCTACAAGTACAGTGTAGTTCATGCCGTGAACAGTGTTTTGCCCTGAATAGGTATATGATGTGTTTCCGACTCCAAGGCCAGTCTCAAATGCAGTTGTGCAGTTGATTGCCTCACAGATGGTCACGTCAATACTGTCGCCACTGAGCATGGTTCCTTCAACATTCCAGTTAAGTAGGATTGCGCCCGCTTTACCAGCTGCTGCGTTAAATCCGGTAATACTAGCAGATGGGACTTCAGCCTGAGCCAAAGAACCGCCCATGAGTACCATGGTTCCAGCAGAGAGAACTGGTGAGTTAGCAGGGAAGGTATACGAGAACATTCCTGTTGTTGCATCTACATCTGTTGATGCATCGCTAATCAATGTCCAGATTGCTCCGTTCACATACCAAAGGGAAGTAGCCCCTGTACTCTTGTCGAATTGAACTGTCATAGATTGAGACAATACATCGTTTGCAGAGTAAGTAGTGGAAGGAGAGTAATCAATCACTCCAACTGAGTCATATGTCCCAGTGTATCCAGGTAGAGATTCTCCAGAAACTGCAGCACCATCGGTGGCTGTTAGAGTAAACGGAGAGGTGCCCCAGTAGAGCATAGAGTAACTTAGAGTCAAGCCACTGTCTGTTGAAGCAGAATAGCTGCCATCATTCCAAACTTGGAGCATGAGTTCTTCGCTTGTTTCTCCACCATGAGCGTCGTAGACAACCACAGAAACTGGGAAGTTGGTGACGTAAGACTCGAGGATGATGACTGAACAAGTCAATTGCATGCTTGCACGTTCGCAACCAGGGAGGGCTGCTCCAGCAGATCTCCATTCGATTTCAAGATTGGTTGAAGATGGGTCATCGACATCGAAAACTTGCACTGACATTGCAAGCAGGTCATCTTGACCGAAATAGAGTTCGTCTTCGTTGATCAAATCGAGCGAAGTAATGATTGGTGCGTTATTTCGCACATTCAGGGTCATGCTTCGGTCATTGTTAGAAGGCTTAGCGTCGTTCATCTTTGAATCATTAACAAGGTTAGCAGTGAATGTGTATTCACCATCCATGCTAAGTTCAATCATAACACATGCATAGGCTTGAAGACTTGCGCCTTGGTCAACTCCAAGAGGCCCATAGATTGGGTAAGAAGGTTCGACAGCGTCACAGGTAGTTACATCGTTTGTAGGAACCATAACACCGGCAGAGTCAGTGACTGTAAAGTCAACAGACCAGTTGTAGTTAGAAGTAATTTCGCTACCACGGTGTTCAACTTCAACATGCAAGTATGATGTTCCAACGTTGAGATCTGAATCATCTGTATCAGAGACTACGGAAGTCCCTTGTCCAGTTCCATCAGCTTCGAAGCCTTGGACAACAGACATTTGAGAGATTCGGATGTCGTTAAAGACTGTTGCGAATCCTTCAATTGTAGAAGAGTCGGTCGAAGGGTATGCGTCCTTCGTAGTTGATTCTTCACAAAAGTTCTCTACAGTTTCGTTGTCTTCAGTGTAAGCACAACTTGACCATTGGCCGTATTGTGTATAATCGACTAAAGATGCTTTCATTCCATAGGATGCATCATCAGTGTTTTCGACTGCCACAGTAAGACTGCCTTGAAGTGTCCAGGTTGAGAGGACATTTCGTAGACCGGTCGTAATGGTTGGAGGATCATTTGAAACATTTTCGAAAATATCAACGGTTGTTGATACTCCAGCAGTAAAGATATTTGTGCCAGAACTGTCAATAGTAACTGAATCAGTTGTTTGAGCAGCAGATACATCGCCTACAGTTTGTAGTCGAACTTGTACTTCACGAGGGTCAAAGGTATCTGAACCGTTTGCAGTAACAGTGAGTGTCCAATCTTTGGACCCAGCACCGCTCTCCATATCATTGCCGGAATTCCAAGCAAGATCAAGTTCGATATCATACCAGTCTTCAACACTCACAAAGACTTGTTGAGCGTCGTTACCAACATCGACATCAGGGTTCGCTGAAACAACCATTTCAATGACGTACAATCCTTTAATCGGAGTCCAAGAGATTGGGCTTCCTGAAACGGACATTGTATGCTTGCCGCCACCAAGGACGGAGCCAGCAGCAAGTGACTGATAGTCACAAATTGAAGCAGATGCACAAATGACATCGTTATTGCTCCAAGTCAAATCAGCACCAGATAAATCTTTAGCCACCATACTCGGGTTGCCATCAGCATCTGAAAGGTATACAGTAACACTGTATGACATTTCAGTGATATCAGCATCACCGCTGTTTTGGATGTATGCGGAGAATTCAGTTACATCTCCAACTTTCATGACGTTACGGCATGAAGCCCCTAATGGGCAAACAGTTTCTTTCGGGTTTGTGATAGCAACCATTTCTGCATCAGCACCCGCACGGGCACCTGCGTCTTCAATTACTTCAGTTTCTTCTAGCTCGGCAAAATCGAAACTTGAGAGCGCACTCACAAGCATCAAGGTGACGAGAATCATAGGGGTTATTTTTCGCATATCTATACCTCCGATGGTTCGGTAATTTCCTCCACGAAATTCGTCGTATTTATACTATAGGAGTGCAAATAATGATTATTAGAGCGTAAAATAACGCACAGATTCTGTAAATAACCTTCTCAGTGCTGTGATTACAGAGTTGGTGGTACGGGAAGTTTGTAGATATGCTTCAAAACCAGTATATTACAACACAATATCCGGAAAAATACCAAAATAGAAGATTTGATTGTAAAAATTACATCACTCATGATTCTCGCAACGCGGCAGAAGCCGGAATCCTAGCAGCCTTTTGAATAGGGACGAAGGTGACCATTAACACGAGCAGCCACCCACCGAAAAACACCAGAAATATGGATTCCATTGGAAGACTAAAACTCGCACCCTGATCCTTCCAAAAGGCGATATACAGAGCCCGATGAAAACCTACCGCGACTAAAATCCCATTCAACATACCCAAGACACTTACCCAGGAGACCTCAATCCAAAATGAAAGGAGTACCATCTTCTTTCGGTATCCTAGTGCCCGTAGAACACCAATGGATTTGGTTCGTTCCGAAACTGAACGAACTGTTACAACCCCAATTCCAGCAATACCCACAATAAGTCCTAACGCAAGATAACCCTCAAAAATCCCGAGCAATGCAAGTACTAACGATTGAAGCAACATGACTTCATCTGAAATAATTGAGACTTGCACACCTTTGCCGTTCAGTAATGGTGAGAGTTCAGATTCTAATTCTGCAGATGCCATTCGAACATCCTTACTCTTACCGGTTGGAGAGAAATCACTCACTGTATTGTCTTGGTATGTGGGTGAAGGTTGGGCATCATCAGAGACACTCACGTACATTCGAGTAAGCCGCCCGTCAAATTGTTCGATAACAAGATCATCACTCATCCAAACCCCTGCTGAAAACAGATATGAAGATTGTTCGAGAAAGCCTGCAACCTTGACAGAACGCGTATTACCAGGGTTAGAAATATCAATTAGCGAAATTGATTCTCCAATTGAAAAACTCAATGTTGAAATTCCGCTACCATCGGTAATTGACTCAAGGCCAAATGAGGCATCGAGAAGCACAAGATCGTCACGTGATGACACGACATTCCATACTTCAAATTCATCAGCGCCCAGCGAGGAATCCCATGTGTAAAGAGGCAAACCACCGTGTTGGGCAAAAGCGTCATCGAAACCTCGTATCACATAGGGCATGCGTTCACCATCGCTATCCTCAAGGAATACTTCGCCACGATGTACGCGTGCAACTGAATCAATTTGGCTTTCAAGGCTTGAAGAAAGATTCCATTCGGATATGTTTTCCGATAACTCGATTGGACTGGAACGTGAGCCTGTCAATAATAATTCATAATCACCTTCAGCGTCCTCGACAAAAGAACTCGTATAATTATCAAATTGGACTGCATAACCACCCAACACAATCACAGAAAATACGGTAATTGAAAACATACCCATTACCACAGCAGTGCGAACAGGTGTAGCAAGAGGATAAGCAAGTGATACTGGCAACACTGGGCCCCAACGTCGGGTCAATATTTTCGATTTACCTAACCGCTTCACAAGAAGTGGTGCAGCACTGGTTAACAAAAGAACACCTGCAAACACTTCAACTAAGCCGAGTACTATGAATGAAAGCTCATCTGGCTCCATTCCTTTTCGAATCGGGTCAAGAGAAGAAAGACCGACCGTCCAAATCAACAACATTGTTCCAATCATGGCCAAAGTATTACGGCTTGCATTCCGCCAAAGGCGTTGCCAAAAATCATTCTTCGTTCGTAAGAAAACCGGCAACTCCCAAGTAAAGAACGGAACAAGAGTGATGATTGCACAAACACCAGAGACCATCCATAAGAAATAGGCAACACCCGATTCAAAGCCAAGAACAAGCAAAACCAATAGAGAAAGTAATCCACCTCCAAGTGCAACAATCTGGAGGAGAAGAAGATACCAAGGAATCCCTTCGGAACGAGCGATGCGGCCACCCTTCAGTGCGTGAATTATATTGAGTTTCGAAGTCCAAAAAGCAGAACCCCAGAGCGTCAATACAGCAAGAAGGAAGCCCCAAACTGCTCCAGAAAACAAAGAGGTCCATTCCCAAGCAAAAGTAAATTGATTCGAACCTACGGATGAAAACATATTATCGAATCCAATACTGATGAACCAGGCGAGAACTAAGCCAACAATTGCTCCGAGGAGACTTGCAATGGCTGAGAGAATAATTCCTTCCTGAACTGCAAGAGCGCGAGCATCAGACTGAGTGACTCCCAAGGCTCGCATTGTACCAAGTTCTGAACGTCGTGCTTCGGCCAACATCATGACAATCGTGAGCACAAGAAGTATACCCGCTGCAATCGTAAATGTTCCAAAAACCAAGAACATAGCTGCAAGAATACCGGAGGATTCCTCAGCAATTGCCGCAGCCTCAACCTTCACTGCCCTAACATTCAAATTTGCATCTGATGCATTTGATTCGAGGTCGAGCCAGGAAATCAGTGGAGAGGCGACCGAATCATTCCACTGGCCTGAAACTGAAAGAATTACCATTGACCTCTCGTCTTCACCGGCAGAAGCCAACTGTTCTCCATCCGATAATGATACAAGGCCGAGAATCACAGCATCAAGTTCTGAAAGACTTTCCATTCCCTCAAGGTCACCATAGGTACCAGAGTAGTTCAAACGGTATGCGGCATTATCACCAAAAGCATAGGGAATCAGTCCTTTCACCCATACTTCGCTCTCTTGTTCAGTCAAATCGAGTTCGTTCAGGCGTTGACTGAAAAGCACTTGACCTTCTTCGACAACGAGTGGCGACTGTTCGCCTCCAAACGCTAAGAATAATTGCGGCAAAACACCGAGCCCACCCGCAGTTGATACAATTGGTATCCGAAGTGTTTCAACCGGTCCATTTACAGAATCCCATCGAATAAGACCGTTCGGAACTGTGCACCAATGATGCCCATTTTGTGATTCAGTGATAGATGCTTGGCCATCACAAGATGAATGAAGAGGTACCTCTGCAGAAAATAAAGGCATCAAAGGCCATTGTGAAGTATCTTCCAACGCAGTAAAAGAAATATTCGAAGTCGAAGATCGGTAGCGAGAAGAGGAAAGAAGACTTTCAATTTCCAAATAGAGGTACTGGTCAAAGTATAACTGTGTAGAAAGCACAGTGGATGGCATGTCAAGTGTGAGGTTTGTAACAGAGTGCTGTTGTAAGTCAAGAGAGAAAGAATGTAATTTGAACGATGATGAAGTTTCCTCAAGTGCCCACCATTGTTGAGACCCGTAGGTTACAGAGACCATTTCCCCCTCGCTTTCAAAGGAAGCCCATTCATCAGATTCAACATCCCCTTCGTAGCCGATAATAAGGCCTTCATCAGTTGCAATCAAACCATATTCTCTAGAAGAATCGAGCGTGAAGTCGTGAGCAATGCCGCCTTCAGCAACCCGCCAAACCCAAGCATCACCTGCACCATCAATTTGGAAACCTGCACCACTTGGTGAGAAATGCCAAAGGCCACGTTGGCCTGCACGAAGTTCCGATATATCCGAATCAGCAAGAGTGAGAATCTGTTGGTTGTTCTCTTCAAGTTCAATCATCGGAACTTGTAAGATTTCCATCATACTTGAGCCCGGTGAGATCTGACTCAAGTTCCCCCTTAAACCGCGCACTAAATCTCCTGAAAGGCGTCCTAAACCTTGACTCGAAGTCAATGTTATCGATTTCGTATTTTCATCTAAATCAATGTCTAACCCGACATCTGTTGCGCGTATTAGTCGGTCGAGGAGTCGTTCAACATCCTCCAAGATAGGTTCGATGTGTTCAGCATCGTCGTGAGCGTCATCCACTGCATAGTATAACGAATTGATACTCCCATTGAGACGTTGAAGTGATTGAGCCGTGGCTAAATCTGTGAACAAGGCCGGAGCTTGCGTACCTGCAGATGCCCCCTGCCCCTCATTCGCAACAATACTGAGGATTGTCAAGTTCGATTCGACTCGAATACGTTTACCTTCTTGAGTAATATACCAACCAATCTTCAGTTCGTCTTCAACGGAAACACCCAATTCACCAGCCAAGACTTCATTGACGGCAACGTATTTTTGTGAAGAAAAGAAGTTGGCATCATACAAATCGGCATACCGTATTCCTTCAGATTGCGAGCCGATCTTGGGCCAGACTTTTTGATTATCAATCGTACTGTTCATCGCCATCCATGTAACGCCGGTAAGTGATGCATCACCCGAGGCAACGCTGGTTGAAGCAACTAAACCTTGTTGTTGACCTTTAATGACACGATTGAATGAAGAGTCTATTTGAATTCCATCCCACATCGCATTCGCAACCGATTCAGAAAGAGTTACTCGCTCACCTATCGAAAGGTCAAATCCTGATATGGTAATGTCCGTCTCGCCCCATGCCCCTTCCACCTCGTAGCGAACGGTGGCGTCCAGTGAATCACCAACAACCATGGAAGAAGTGATGATGGCAGAGGCAATGACCAAACCAACCATCAGGAGTGCTGCTTGGCGTTGACGGCGGAGAATATTTTGTTTTGCCAGCCGCCAAACAACAAGCCGTTGTGGAATAAGAAGAGGTTGCATTAAGACATGACTAATCATTCCCAAAGCAAAGGCACCAGCCCACAAGGTGAGTCCTGAGACAGAGAGCCAATCAAGCAAAAGATATCCGAGGAAAGCATCGGCGACAGGACCGATAATAAGTAGGGAGACTTTGCTAACACCAAGTTGTTTCCAGCGACCTATTCCTCGGGTGGATGCTGCGCTCAAAAGGGCAACCACAATGGAAAGGATGGCCAAAGGAATCAGCAGCTTCACTCCTCCTCAGTATTCCTTTGGTCTTCGATGAAAACGCCGTCAGACATCTGTAGGGTACGCGTACATTGTTCAGCAATTTTTGAATCATGGGTGACGATAAGAAAAGTCGTGTTACGCTCATGATTCAATCGAAGGAGAAGTTCGAGAACTTCAGCAGAAGTTGCTGAATCAAGATTACCTGTCGGTTCATCACAAAGAATAATCGCTGGATTGTGAACTAATGCTCGTGCGACTGCAACGCGCTGTTGTTGACCACCCGATAACTCGGCTGGACGATGATCTGCTCGGTCTTCTAAGCCAACTGATTTGAGCGCCGCAAGCGCTCCATTGTGGGCTTCAGAAGCAGACTTTCCAAGCAACAAAAGCGGCAACTCCACATTTTCGACAGCTGAAAGCACAGGTAGAAGATTAAAATCTTGAAAAATGAAACCGAGGTGTTCAGCCCGCATTCGTGTCCTATCATCGTCTGAGATGCCAAAGAGAGGGCGGTTCTTGACGGTGACATCCCCTGAATTCGGCTCATCAATTCCAGAGAGTATGTTGAGCAAAGTGGTTTTACCGCAACCTGATGGACCCATGATAGCGACCATCTCACCCGCTTCAATCGTCACATTGACACCTTTGACCGCCTGAATTGTAGATTCACCGGATGGATAGATTTTCCACAAACGGGTTGCTTTCATCACCGGTCCCATGCATTGTGGACAACCGAGTGCGTTGATAAACTACCGCTTCAAAGCATCACCATGAACGATGCGAAGGGCATGAACATCACCCTACTCGCGTTTGGTCCACTCGCCGAAAGCCTTGGTTGGAAACGACATCAATTGACGCTTCAATCCCCTTCAAAGATTGCGGATGTACTCGACATACTTTCAATTGTTGAATGGAGTGAACGAGGCCTTGTTTTTGCTATTAATGGGTTACAGCAAGAATTGTCTGCTGTATTGAATGATGGCGATGAATTAGCCTTCCTCCCCCCTGTATCCGGTGGATGAAAACCAAAAAAAAGAATTGGTTTAGCCGAAGCCTTCAACACTACACCCCTACTCCAAGGGTTGAGGAAGAAACATGATTGGCGGTTTAGGACCTCTCGAACTCACGATTCTAGTCGGATTATTTTTTATCTTGTTTGGTGCAGAACGCTTGCCGAAAATGGCAAACGCACTCGGCCGTTCTAAGGGGCAATTCCAGAAGGGATTAGCCGACACCTCACGAACGATCACTGACTTGGAAGCAGATGGCCGGACTCCTTCTCAACTCCTTGCACAACGTGCTCGAGTGGTTGGACTTGACCCTGCAGGTATGGATGTCAGTGAACTTGAACGAAAGGTAACTGCCCTTGAATCAATGGATTCATCCGCAGAGGAATGAGTCATCGCTTACGTTTCAAAACCAATGGTGACCCGCATCGGTCGCAATCACCCACTTCTCCTTTTTTTGACCGAGACACATTTTCGGGAACATCGGTAGAAACACGGCATCCAGTACAACGCAACTCCCATTTCCATACTTTTTTTGCACCGGTAGTACCCACAGAGGTTGATTGTTTCCCTGCAGATTTCATTGTATTTTGTAAGCGGTAATCGTCGGTAACCAAAGGAAGGTCAAGGCCAAGGGCAAGAGCCAAGACATCGAGGTCTACATCTGAAAGTCTTGGAAGGTCTCCACTCTGAGCCGCACACTCTTTAGCAACATTCAGCCAGTTTGGAGAAACATCGCGCCAATCAATATCCAATGCTTGAATCAACATCCAACGCTGGGGGCTGACACGCTCAAGTTCTGCCTGTTGACGAACAGCACAAACATTGCCCGTAAGTTCACTCACTGGCCAGTGAAGCAATGCAGCGGTATCGAGGACTCGCATCAAGTCTCCCACTGAAGAATGCCCTCCTTGAAGCCACCGCACACCCACACCTTCATTGGTGGGTGGACCAAGCCATCTTTATGTCGTGGAAGGAAACGATAGTCGACTTTTTCGACGTATTTGGACCCGCAAGTCTTGCTATGGTCTCCTTTACTGAATCGATTATCCAACCGATACCTCCAGATTTGATCTACATCCCTATGCTCGCAGATACCATTGGAGATGTTCCGATGGTGATTTGGCTATGGTTAACGGTCACACTTTCATCTGTAGCAGGTTCCATGGTTGGTTATTGGATTGGGAAACGGTGGGGCAGAAGTGTTCTCAGTCGCTTTTCAAAACAATCCCATCTAGATAAAATTGAGGCACTTACACTCAAATACGGAACACTTGGGATTTTTATCGCAGCATTCTCGCCAATCCCCTACAAGGTATTTGGCTGGGTTGCAGGAATGGGTGAAATGGAAAAGAAACCATTCATACTTGCTGGACTGTGTGGTAGAGGTCTACGCTTTGGATTAGAAGCTGTATTGATTGGAGTGTATGGAAATGCTGCTATTGACGCATTAAATTGGTTTTTGGACAATGAAATTATTCTTGCTCTCGTCATGATCCTTGCAGCAATACCACTTTGGTACAGTTGGAAATGGTGGTCGAATATTGAACTTAATTCACCCACTCCCGAACCGAAAGAGAACAAATGAGTCATCATTCTATCGTCTTGCATAGAGCGAATCATTATCAAGGGGTGGTCGGTGGAACGGCTTGTCGCTCGTGTGGTGTAGCCAGGTCCATCATAGTGGGTTTTCATCCCGCCGACCCGGGTTCGAATCCCGGCACGAGCACTTTACAAGAAAGGTACACTACGGATGTGTTACGTGTGTGCAAAAAACCAATATTTGTTTTTGAGAGTTAGAATAATTTAACTTTTCAAAGCCAAGAATGTAGGGTAAATACAGTTCTTTACACCACGGTACAAGCACTGGTACGAACAAAACCCTAACGGAGTAGATTCACCTGCCCTGAATCAGAACAGAAACCAATGTGAGGGACTCAACGTTTTCAGAAGCCACCCTGAGGTGGTTGCTGATCAAATGGGTTTTCCTGAACCGGTTGTTGTTGAACAGGTGGCTGACCAAATGGGTTTTGCTGAACCGGTTGTTGTTGAACCGGTTGTTGCTGAACTGGTTGTTGTGTATATTGTTGTTGAACTGGTTGTTGTGCATATTGTTGTTGAACTGGTTGTTGTGCATATTGCTGTTGAACAGGCTGTGGGTATTGAGCAGCCATCATTTGACCTTGCTGCATCGGCATTCCGCCTTGATTGATAACTACCATTTTAGGTTCAGTAATCGTAAGTGCAAAAATACCACCAAGAATGAGCATGAATACACCGCAACAAATCGTACCCCAAGAAGCAATAACTGCACCAAATCCAACAGCTACATCTCCGAGTTCAGACATTGTATCAGAAAGATAAACCGTATGTGTTGAATCAACTGTATAAGATCCGTCACCTTCTGAATAGGAAGTGGTAAGATATCCAAGGGAGATGTAACCATCCATTTCTTGTGTGCTGTCATCACATTCATACTCCTGATCAATTGCAGATTCGCCATTATTCGCATGATTAATTGTATAGGTTATTTCATCGCATGAAGATACTTTGGAGTAAACCCAATAGTCGACATTGGAATCTCCAACAAAAGTTCCAGAGGTACCTTCCCATACAGCATCTTCAATTGGGTCATAGTCAGCGATTGCACTCGCACCAACTGCCATCAAGATAATTCCACCTACGGTGGTGAGAGTTCCTAGAATAAGCATTACCTTTACCGCTGTGTGCATGAGTCAACCCATGCATCATCAGTATTTATATACAACTTTTTCGGAGATTTTCGCTTTTAGGCCAAAGTACCATTTTGGTAATCGAGTAATGCTTGTTGGATTTCATCACGTGTATTCATCACAAACGGGCCAATCGCCAGATATGGCCCGTTT
>JAPKCL010000172.1 GCA_028822955.1 Candidatus Poseidoniaceae archaeon | reverse complement strand
GTGTACATGTAACCGGGGTAACCACGTCGTCCTGGAACTTCTTCTCGAGCAGCACCAATTTGACGTAGAGCGTCACAGTAGTTGGTCATGTCAGTGTAGATAACCAAAACGTGGTAGTCTTTCTCGAAAGCAAGATATTCTGCAGCGGTCAAAGCCAAACGAGGCGTAATGATTCGCTCGACTGCAGGGTCATCAGCAAGGTTGACGAACAAAACAGCGTTTTCAAGCGCACCTGTGCGCTCTAAATCGGACCGGAAGAAATTGTATTCTTCAGCGGTAATACCCATAGCGCAGAATACAACAATAAACTCTTCATCTGAATCCTTGAGTTTTGCTTGACGAGCAATTTGCAGAGCAATATCGTTGTGCGGAAGACCAGATGCCGAGAAAATTGGCAACTTTTGTCCACGGACCAGGCTTGTACAAAGATCGATTGCAGAGACACCAGTTTGAATGAAATCCTTCGGACTCTGTCGGCTGTACGGGTTGATAGCAGCACCGATAATGTCGGCTTTCTTTTCAGCGACAATCTCTGGGCCACCGTCACGGGGACGGCCTGCACCATCGAGAATTCGACCGATAAGGTCGGTACTTACTGGGAGTTTGAAGACATCACCCATGAAAGTGACACCAGCTTCTCGGTCAATCTTTGCAGTTCCTTCGAAAACTTGGACAATCACGAGATCATCAGAAGTATCGAGAACTTGTCCGTTCTTGATGGTTCCATTGGAGAGTCGTAGGGAAACGATTTCTCCAAAAGCAACAGGTTCAGTTTTATTCAAAAAGACCAGAGGTCCTTTCACGTCAGTAATGGTTCGGTATTCTTTTCCAGTCATGATATTCCTCTCCTCAGTTTTCCTCTACCGTATCGGCGATTTCCGTGGTCATTTTCTTGACCATGCTTTCGATGTTGTCGATGTATCCCTTTTCGAAACGACCACGCATAAGGTCGGACCGTGATGGGACGTTTACTACGTCGTCAAGTACGGCACCGCCAGCCATAGCAGACTTTGCGGAATCTTGGAACGTTAGAATTGCTTTTGCCATTTGGTACTGCAAGTGAATGTCACAGTACGCATCAACATCGTGGAAACCATTCTGTTGCAAGAAGTACTCACGAATCATTCGAGCGACTTCAAGCGTCAACTGTTGGTCGGTTGGTAATGCATCGGAACCGACCAATTGGACGATTTCTTGCAATTCCGCTTCAATCTGTAAGAGACCACTAATTTGAGTTCGAACTTCTGGGAAGTCCTGGGCGATGTTATCGCGGAACCATTGGTCAAGACTTTGTGGATACAAAGAATAAGAGTTCAGCCAGTTAATTGCAGGGAAGTGACGTTGTCGTGCAAGACCTGCGTCCAATCCCCAGAAAACCTTGACAATTCGAAGAGTTCCTTGTGAAACTGGTTCGGAAATGTCTCCACCAGGTGGAGATACAGCCCCGATAACAGTAACTGAGCCATCGTCGCCGTTGAGTGTTTCAACACGACCTGCTCGTTCGTAGAATTCTGCGATACGAGAAGACAAGTAAGCAGGATATCCTTCTTCACCAGGCATTTCTTCAAGACGAGACGAAATTTCACGCATTGCTTCTGCCCAACGAGAGGTTGAGTCAGCCATCAAAGCGACATCGTATCCCATGTCACGGAAGTATTCTGCAATCGTAATTCCAGTGTACACAGATGCTTCACGAGCAGCCACAGGCATGTTGGAAGTATTTGCAATCATGACGGTTCGGTTCATCAATGGTTTACCGGTGTTTGGATCAATCAAGTGAGGGAATTCTTCCAACACTTCAGTCATCTCGTTTCCACGTTCACCGCATCCGATGTAAACAACGAGTTGTGCATCGGAATACTTTGCGAGTGATTGTTGTGTAACGGTCTTACCTGAACCGAATGGACCAGGGATTCCAGCTGCGCCACCTTTTGCAAGAGGGAAGAGGAAATCCAGAATACGCATACCGGTGATAAGAGGTGTTTCAGGAGCGTACTTCTGTTGGAAAGGTCGTGGTGTTCGGACAGGCCACTTCTGCATCATTTGTATTTCAGTACCATCTTCAAGCACACAAACAGTTTGTGTAACATTGAAGTCGCCGGATTCAATCGACTTCACGACACCGCTAACGGTTGGAAGCACCATGATCTTGTGAACAATAGTTTCAGTTTCTTGAACGTGTCCAATAACTTGGCCACCGACCACTGAGTCACCAACGGCAACTTGAGGTTCGAAAGTCCAAATCTTTTTCAGATCAAACGCATCTGCATCGACACCACGAGTAATGAAAACACCCATTTCTTCTTCCAAGGTAGGAAGAGGACGTTGGATACCGTCATAAATCTGAGTCAAGAGACCAGGACCCAAAGAAACGGAAAGGGTTTCTTGAGTGTTCAATACAGGTTCACCCGGACGCATACCAGAGGTATCCTCGTACACTTGGATGACAGCCTTATCGCCGTGCAGTTCAATTACTTCGCCCATTAAACCTTCATCGCCAACACGAACCACGTCATACATTGCAGCGTTCATGCCAGTTGCAGTTACAACAGGACCGGATATTCGATAAATTACTCCTTCATTTCTCATTTATATTTCCTCCATATTTTTTTGGAATTTCACTTCCACAGGTCGACTCCAATTGCCTTACGAATTGTATCTCGCAAGGTGGTGTCTTCTTCCGTTCCAATGCCAAGCACGGTCGGAGAGACGGATGCCGAGAGTTGGTCACGAAGACGCTCTGGCA
>JAPKCL010000171.1 GCA_028822955.1 Candidatus Poseidoniaceae archaeon | reverse complement strand
CGCCCAGTATTACATCAACAAGAAGTGGGATGGTATACCAAGGAGTCCCCTATGACGGAATCGTTGTAAGTACCGTAAGTGACCTTGAGTTAAGGCTTCTAGAAGCACCGCGGAAATTAACCCCGGGTGTTCCAACGATGGTTCTCTTAGAAGTTGAAAACAATGGAAACGGCCAGGTATCAGCTCAACTCACGAGTTCAACAATACCAGATGAGTGGGATTGGTGGTTAAGAATCGACGATTCAAATCATACCGGTCCTATTGAATTATCAGCGCCCTATGATGCTGAGGATATTGTCGGTATTGAAGTGTGGATACTTTTGCCGAGTACTGAAAAAGCAAGTGAAGTCAATACCATTGAATTTTCAGTTATGAACAGTGACGGACTTAGTGACCTCCAGATTGATGACAACAGTATATCATTTGATTCGATTACAGCATCAATTCGAAAACCTACTTTAACCGCCAATCTAAGTGAAACGACTGCAAGCGTAGGCGGCATTGCATCTGTAAGCGTTACCGTAAAAAATATTGGGAATGCTGCAGATGATCAGTTTGTAGTAAAAGCATCAGTATCAACATCACCGCCGAACCAGAATGTTATCGCATTCCTTAATATTGGAACTATTGAGCAGTATAACCAACTAACAATGGCTGCTGGTCAAGAAATGGTCGTCACGGTCGACTTAATCATTCCTGACGATATGCCTCTCAACACCAGAATAGTAGTCGCGTTCGAAGTCCAAGCGGGAGAGGACTTTGAATCGATTCCTTACAATTTGCAACACAACATACTGATTCTCGTTGATACTCAACGAATCATGGTAGCCGAAATGAGTTTTCAATCTGAGCAAATATTCACGACAGGAATGCCATCACCATTCTGGATAAATGTCACGTCATCTTCGACCCAAGCCGAACAATACTTGATCACGGTAGAACAACCTGAGCAATGGCAAACTGTATGCCAAGGAGTGTTAGTGAATCAATCAGGTCAACAACTCGAACACAGTGCGGGTCACATGACTCCGAAATACACCGATATGATGTGTGAATTACACCGTCTTGGGGGAGATTCAAATGGTGAAGTTAAAGTCACTGTAGAATCAACTGATGGTGTCTTGACTTGGTCTGACAGTCGTACCTTCCAATTCGAGATTGTAGATGACGAAGGTTTCCAGATGAATACGGAAGTAATTGCCTCGACGGTTGCTGGAGTCCTCTTTATCGCCCTACTTTTGACACTTCTTTTGAAGAAGAGGCAACAAACAGAACAGGAAGAAATTAACGAAATAGATTCACTTTCAGAACCAACATCCAATGGACCACCAGCGAGTACGGTTGGCCCTCCCGTTGCAAACTTCACTCAACATGAAAACTTGACTGAATCTCTTGAATCCGGTTCAAAAGGTCCGCAATTACCTGCGGAAGGTCTACCACCTGGCTGGACGAGTGAACAATGGCAGTATTACGGTCAGCAATACCTCGATACGAAACAGTAAGAAACTCGGTTCAAGAGGCTTAAGCATGGAATCAATGGCATACCCTCCAGCATGGTACTTGCTTTGGTTCGTGATTGCTGTATGTGGTGTGGGAACGTGGTTTCTTAGAAACTTTACAGAACGAGTTGAAGCAACTCGGCTAATTGCCTTCACTGGTGTGGCATCCATGTCTGCAATGGTCATTTGGACATTTACACAATTTTGAGGTATTGACATGGAACTCGCAGATGCAGATAACCACCAATATGCAGGAACATACCCGTGCCGACTACCTGTGTGGTGGGCGCGTGTCGGTGAGATTGGACCGCATATTGAAGAAGACGGTATTACCGGAAAAGGTATTGTCCTCCGTATCGAAAAGCGTTTTACTCGATTTGAACGGGTTTTGGCCAAATTGTTTCGAGCACCGCGAGAGGTTCGCAGACCACTTGACGCTATGAACAGCATGCTATGGGAATTGTGCGATGGTTCGAGAAGCTTTCAATCTATATGCGTCGCGATGGACAGTATTTTCAATGAAAATATAGCTCCTGCAGTTGACCGTACTGCGGCTGGGATTGATTCTCTCAAGACCAGAAATCTAATGACATGCCTCGATCAGAGTTTCACGATGAAATGGAATATCGGTCCGGGACAAACTCCAAAACACCAAACACTCGGCGCTACTGATGAGAAAATTGGATACGATATAATACCGCGAAACACGAGTGAGGAACATACTACGGAAGAAATTTCACAAGATCCTCAACTGGACGTCCAATCCGAGTAAAAATACCATTATCGAGCCAAGGGCGCTCCATTAAATGGCCGTTTTCCGAAAGAAATCTCGCTATTGAATGTATAGAGTTTCGGTCAACATCGGGGTTAGCAATGGCTTTGAACGACTTATCTTTCCAGCGAACAGCCATATGGAGTTCACCATCAAGTCGTGACAAAAGAGAGTGAAGAGTATCATAATCGAGAGGACTGTTGAGATACAAATGTATCTCGACATCATGTGATGACGCTTCACAAAGTGCGACGGCCTTTCGTGATTTAGAACATCGTGGGTTGTGATAAAGAATGGACATTAAAATACCTCATTGATGCTAAACTGGCTGCCAAACTAAACGAAATCCAATTCCGTCGCTCCGATGATTCTTCAACGCAGACCCTCTTGATGAACATCGTGTTGAATCTGATTCCGTAAACCATGAACCGCCACGATGAATGCGCCGTAGAGAATCTCCTTGTTTTGGTGATTGAATTCCTTCATGGGA
>JAPKCL010000057.1 GCA_028822955.1 Candidatus Poseidoniaceae archaeon | reverse complement strand
AGGCACTCATATCCATGCAATGATTGAACAGAAAGATGTTCTTTTTTCAATCGAGATACGTCTTTTTCAAAATTTCCAATCGAGAGTTCGACTCGATGACGATGAAAGATTTGAACCAAAATATACCCGAGGAGGATGATGAATGTGAGGGCGGTCAATGCCATAGCAAAACTCATGCCAAGTGTCGGCTCGATTTTCGCCCACCATTCAGGTGAATTTGAGGAAAAGGCGAGAGACCCAAAGGAAGTTAGAATGGAAAAAGCCGGAAGAATGAGAATTAAGCGAAGGCCAGAACCGAGTAACTGACGGTCGAGAGCATACCAAAATCGTTCAGAAGCAAAGATGCTTTCATCCAAACTGGCCTCGTCTCCAGCAATTGACGGAGCGTCATTTTCTACTTCGACCACAGTTTGCCCAAGAATCACTCACACTAAAGCCTTCCATCAATCATCAGCGAGAGAGATACGAACGAGGATTTTTGATGCGAGGTCGGAGGAAAAGATGGCATCACCACTTCCTGCAATAGAGTAACCATTAGAGGCACGGGTGATTTTGGAACCAATCTGTACTCCGGATTGAGCCATAGTGTCTGTTTCCAAAGCATTGGTGAACATCGCTTCAAGTGTGCCAGACATTCCGTCCTCTAAACATTCAAGCGAGATGAGTTGAGTTCGAGATGAATGTATTCGCAGTGAAATGTCAGTCGATGCTTCCGGTATGTCTCGTCCACTCGGATCGAGTTGAGGCTGGCCAAGAAGAAGTGACAAGGCAACTTCCAGATCATCGTCAATTGCGTGTTCGAGGCGACACGCAGTGGCATGTATGTTTCCTTGAAAAGAAATGGTTTCGAGAAAAACTTCTGCGAGACGATGCCGGCGTTTCATTTTCTGACCATGTATCATTCCCTTTTCAGTTAACAATGCACCTTTGTAGGGTACATAGTCGACCAGGTCTTTCCCAGCCAACCGTTGAATCATTTCCGTAGCAGACGCAGGAGATACGTTCAGGGACTTCGCTAAGTCGCCATTACGGACACGTATGGAAGGTTGTTTTTCAAAAAACTCATACATTGTTTCAAGATACTCATCTTCAAACTCTTTGAAATGACCGTTCATATATTCCCCTCCGCTTCAATTCGCTGTCTACGACTCCGCAGAAAAGACTTCCTCACAGGCTGGACAACGAACAGAGCCAGAATATGTCTCGGGAATTCGAAGAGACTGGTCACATTCTGGGCAATGGAGTTCTACTTTTCCATCACTCACTACTTCGGGAGTTTCATCTGCATCCTCTATGTGTTCTGGAGAAATTTCGGTGCGGGGAGTGACATCAAAACGGTGAGAGCAGTCTGGGCAACGTACTTGACCGCCATAATCCGATGGTACTCGTAATTGTCGAGCACATTCCGGACAACCGACTTGAATCTTTTCAACATCCACTGCACGGCTCGTCACCTTAGACTTTGAAGTGGAATCCTTTTTTACAGGCTTGGGGTTTGAAGTTCCGAGTTGTCGATTTTGAGAAATACGAATGACTGCACCAATCGCAACTGCAATCATGAGCCCTCCGAAAAGTCCGACCCATGGTATCGAAAATGAGGCTTCTTCAACGATGACCTCTCCTGACTGGAAGGTGTTTGTAGCTGTAAAACTGTCATCACCAACGATCCAAGTGGCTTTGAACGAAACCGATTGGTAATCAGGCCACACAAATGAAAATTTGTAATCATCTTGGGAATTCGATGAGAGGGCAGGTGTTTGCTCCTCACCTAAGAAAGCCCCACCTAATGTCGATAATACTACGTATCCTGCCCTTCCATCAACATCACCTGAATTGGTAAGACGAACGGTAATCGTACTGGAATCACCTGGAATCGGACGGTTCGGTATTGAAATTTGGTCGAATTCAACAGAATAGGATGGACGGTCATCAGGGACACTAAGGCTATGACTCGAAAAACTGAACCCAATTGTCCAGTTCACCGCAGTTGCGAGGATTGAAACACGCTCTGCATTAACAAAACCAAGCGTATGAGTTCCAGTAGAGTATCCTGGTGAAAGCGTCACCGTATAATCAAGTGGATAGAATCCCAAACCTGAATCAGTATATCCAAGACGCATTCGGACAGGGCGGTCAACACCTTCACTCATTTCAAGCGACCAAGTGAACTGAATTCCAAGTTCGGAATCCCAGGTAACCGATGTGATTTTTGGAGTAAGTGTTTGTTGAATTGCTACTGGAACAATGATCGTGCCATTCAAACCGGAATCTATTGAACCGTCGGAAGAACTGAGCGACCAGTTCACTGCCTGTTGGCCTTCAATCCCAAGTGGTACTTCGACCGTGACTTCTCCGGCAGCATCTACCTCGAGCATCAGTCCACTACTCGAATAGAATATCCCGTTTGTTTCACACTCAAGAACAACAGTACCGGATAATTCGCCATGGTTTCGAATCAGCATCGAAAAGATGGCGGTGTCACCTTTGTGCCAAGGCCCATTGAGAAGAGCAGGTGTGATCGAGCCTGCAGATTCAAAAGCAGCAGATTCCACATCATGTGCTAAGGAAAGACTTGAGATCGAATTGGTGTCGATTCTCATTCCACTCAATGAACATGTGAGCAAATCAGGTCGAGAAGTTGAGACAAGTGATTCCACTATTGAAGATTCAAGAGAGACTTGAATTTGAGCATCAAACAGAGATTGGCTACCAAAAGTGCAGATGAGAAGTCCATCAAAGTCAACTACACCAGTATTCGAGATATTGAGATCCCAGGTGAGGGGGTCTCCTGCAAGTGCATCTTGAGTGAGAAGTTCGATAGAAAGGGAGAGGAAGGGCAAAGGTGGTGGGGATACTTCAAATGAGATTTGACGTGATTCATCAGTTGGATTACCATCCCCGTAGTTGTTTAACTCCAGTACAAGGTTAGCAGTGCCTTCGTAAAGAGCGACGGTGCTGTTCACTAGAACGATCGTGCTTGAAAGAGGGGCAACAGTGACCAGGGCTGAAGTTTGATTGTCATAGACACCGTTGGAAAGCAGAGATGATGAGAGATGTCCAGCCCATGAAAAGTCACCATCATTGATGACTGCGATTTCGGTTTGTAAATAATCACCATCATGAATTGAAACATTCCCGGTGAGGGCACCCCCAGGTGTAAGACCATTCAACAGGATTTGTCCTTCAGCAGCCAGGGAAATCTCAATCGGTTGCAGATGATGTATGGTCCTGTTCAATGAAAGTGATTGGGTTGAATTAGGAGAACCGAGTTCTCCAATCAATTCCACATTGACGACTGAATATCCAAACGGAAGTGAAACCAAACTGAATTGCAACAGTTGGCTTGAATCAGCAACAAGGGTGAAGTTTTGGCTCATGGTATCGAAGATTGTTCCATCAAGGGTTGAGAGTTGAACTCTGGCTTCAACTTCTGCATCGCTCGAGAGTACTTCTTCAACCGTGAATTCTAAGTCATACGAAGATTGTTCAATTGTGGCAAAGTCTTGAAGTGAAAAGGTACTCACATCAATGACTGCTCCCCCACCAGCAGCACTTACGAGCGGTAAAAGGAAGGTGAGAAATAAGGCCGAAATACACAAGGCGGAGACCTTGGAATTGCCTGTTCGACCCCTGCCCATACGAACCCCTCTACATGGGGGTTCTTCACTTTCACGCCAAAAGAAGTCACTACGCCATGTTTATTCAAGGTTGGAGGTTGGCGCACCTTGTATGCGTCCGGAAGAGTTGCTCGAGATGACGCCTGCTTTGCTGGCAAAGTCCATTTTGCACCGTCGCGAACGCCTTGCTGAAACGATTCCAGAGCAATTAGATGCTCGCCAAGACGAACTGAGGGCAGCCGAACCACTAGCTCGGAGTGCCAAAGAACAACGAGATGGACTTAATGCTAAAGTAGCGAACTTGAAAAAAGAACGAAATTCAGCCCGAACGACTGCTCAAAAATTGTTTCAAGAGGGTGGAGAACTTCGAGATAAGATCTCTTCAACAGGTGGCGTTCAAAAGGCAAATCCAGAATGGGCTCAAAACAAACTCAATGATAAGTTGAAAGCAATCGAAAATGAACTCGAAACAAATTGGGGTGACCATAAAACTGAGCAAAAGTTCCTCGCAGAGATGAAGGCACAAATCCGCCTGCACGAAGAATGGGTCGAGAAACGAAGTAATAACCAAGAAGAACACTCTCTTATGAAAGCAAAATATACTGAGGCTCGTAAATATCTCGAAATTGCTGAGAAGGCACATAAAGCACTTCTTGACCATGCATCTGAAAATGAATACTTCCACAACACCTATCTCGAACAAGAAGCACATCGCCGTCGTGCAGATGCACGGACCAAACGTCTTGCCCAAGCTCTTGACAGCAGCCAACGAGGCATTGAACACTGGCAAAAGCATATTGATGAAGGGTTTGACGTACTACTCACTAACTCAAAGCGAGTTGAAAATGGCGAGCCGTCAAGTCATGCACGAAGACGCCAATTGAAATCACCTGATGCAAAGAAACCCTCTACTACGCGTCACAAGAAGAAAAAGTCCCAACCCCGAGGTGAGGAAGAATGAGCGACGAATGTGAAATCACTGGATTCACTCCTCAACAGCAACTTCGCTGGCCTTTGGTCCACAAGCATCTCTGCAAACAACTGGAATTACCAAATGGCGATGCAATTCCAGCAGAAGCATTACAACAATTATCACAAGACATAGAGGATGTACTCAAGGCTCAAAGTCCAAATAAATCAGCACTCAAAAAGCGAAATGGACTCTATGAACACCTCAAGCGAAGCATCGAAAAGCGATACAAAGGCAGTTCGCTTCGTCGATTTGGTTCATCAGAATCCGGACTTTCTCTCGCCCAAGGTGATTTGGACCTTTGTCTGTTGTTTGATGGACAAAAACCAAAGAAAGTGCTTCGTTCAATTTCAAGCACACTCCGATTCCAAGAAATGGAGGATATACAGGTAATTACTTCCGCCAAAGTACCTATCATCAAATTCGTCGACGAACGTACGAAGATTCCTGTTGATATTTCGATTAACAACACCTTAGCACTCCATAACACAACATTGCTCAAGCGCTATGCGGAAACCGATGAACGAATTCGTCAATGCATTCTAGCGATCAAATATTGGGCACATCAACGAGATGTCTGCGATGCGGCAAAAGGTACCTTCTCTTCGTACGCTTGGAGCCTCATCATGCTTCAAGCCCTCCAAACAACAACGCCGAGCGTTGCACCAAATATTCAATCTGGCAAGGACAGAACCAATCTCAAGGTTGATGGAATTGAATACGACCTCACCATGGCCGACGAACCGAAGAAACTCCTCACAGAGACCAACACACAATCACTCGGCGAATTAATGACACACTTCTTCCGTCAACTCGTTCTTGAACGTCCGTGGGATAAGCATGTTCTTTCTATTCGCAATGGAAAACCAATGACTCGTAAAGAGAAGAAATGGAAGTACGCAAATCCGCGTGCAGAAAAAGCAGTCACCATGGAAGGGAAGACCCGTTTGGGATTGCACTCACTTCCTGTTGAAGATCCGTTCAATCACGACCATGACCTCAGTCGAGTCGTACGCCCAGAAGGTGCAATGGATATCCAAGAGGAATTGCTCAGGTTTTGGATTGGACTCAATGAAGGAGAATCTTTGAAGCACTTATGTGAGCTGAAAAACCCTGAGAGAATCCAAGTTGTCGAAGAAAAAGACTTGTTTGAAGATTTAAGAACACTTCCGAAGGCTACCATTGAGACGATGCTCAAAGAAAATGATGTCCAACACCAGGACCTCGAGGAACGTATTGAAGCACTTCACGCAGAACGACAGAATAATATCAAAATCTCACAAGCCCTTCGTGGTTTGTTCGAAGAAACAAGTGATCTCCGTAATGAACACAGAACACTTGTCCGAAGTCTACGTCCTCGAAGCCAAAAAATGGACCTCTTGCAAAAGGAGCGAGACGGTTACAATCAAAAAATCGGCATACCATTGTATCGTATTCGCGAATTATTGGTCGAAGTTTACACCAACCTTACTGGAGATGTTGATTTCTTCCATGTCCCATCATTGCAAAGAGAAGATGAACAGTTCGCTTGGTTCTTTGAATTACAAGCCATGCATGCTGTTGCAATTAAAGCAGATAATGCACATAAAGAGTTCATTCTGTTAGTTCGTGAACAAAAGAAAGCAGTGAAGGAATTGAAGATCACGGAAAACAAACAAACTCAAGTCCGTGACGAACTGGTTCAATCCGAACCAATTTTAGCGAACATTACTACTGAATTCAGTGAAGCAAGGCAATTTGACCAGAATGCACACTCGTTAAACAAAGTGATTCAAGAACGACGAAAAGAACTTCGCCGTTTGCGGAGAGAAAAAGGTCGTATAGAGGCATGGGTACGGGTTTCAACACGTACCAATTCGTCACGTGATTCAAAACCAAGAGGCGGACAAAAGGACCGGAACTCAAAGTCTGGGCAAGCCGATTGGAAGCCGCGCAACAACGGACCAAAACCAGAAGAAGTCCAGAAAAGAGCTGCTGAAGGAGGCACACTCTCGCTTTCCGACCTTGATGTATTCTTGAACAGTGGTGGATTTTCCTCGGTCAGCAAATCGAAACCGACTGCAAAATCAAGTCGTCGTGCTGATCGCAAAAAGAAGCAAAACTCTGCACGCCAACTTACTGCTCAACGCGGTGAACGTTCCCAATCGAAAAAGGGACACAAACAGTGAGGCGAGTCAATGAGTAACATCCAGTGGATGTACGGCGATGAGCCCAAAAACCTCCCTGAAGATTGGAAAGAGAAGATACAATCTATGTTTCTCAATGAAACTGGAGAAGAATATTCGCTTGAATCACTTTCGAACTTACCGATTCCAAAATGGAGTGGTAACATGCTCCTCATTAACCAAGAACAATATCCAGCACCCACATCCATAGTTGGCGTGCTTTGGGCCCTACCGCATGAACTGAATGGAGTAAGAATTGCTGCCTTTGTTCTCGAAGCCCAGCATCAATCCTCTGGATGGGGAGGGAAAGCATGGCAGCATTTGGTTGAGATTTCTCGTGCAGCAGGAAAGTCGACCATTCAATTGGAAGTGAAGGCCGAAAACATTCGTGCTCAAGAATTCTATAAATCAAGGGGCTTAGAAGTCATTCGCCATCTACCACATTATTATAAGTCTGGAATTGGTTATGAAATGAAAGGTCCGTTGTGAATCGTTTATTCGTCTCGATAACGGTACTGACAAGGGTCAAAGGTTATGCTCCCCCATCTCTAGCAGAGTATGTGGAACAACGTTTGCTCGGAGAAATCGCAGCACAGCGCGGTGTTACCGGTGTTGCATTACTCGACGGTGATGGCTTCGTATTATTTACCGAACCACAACACGATGATTCAGTCCAAAACCTCGGTAAGGCTATTGCTTTACTCGACCCCAAATGTTCCTCTGGGCGCGTTACCTTAAACGCAGAAAATGGAACCGTATTGGTACAAGAATTACTGGGACAGAAGGTGCTGGTGCTCCGTTGTGAAGTTTCCTCAAACCTTGGCCGCATCCGCCAAGTTCTCGATGCGGCAACCTCTCAATTGAATGCCCTCCAGCCTTAACGAGGCTCATCTCCGCCAGTTGCGAGCCATTCCACATCCTTAGAGAATCTAAATCGCCAAGTGAAGAGATTAAATGGGAAGGGTCGGTCGCAAGTCCGGTGAGAAGATGGCAATCTTCCACTGACCAGGCGAGATACGAATGGATGAACTCAAGATTCAACTCGAAGAACGACGAAAGATGGTTGATGAAAAAGCCACAAAATACCGAATCCTCCGTGATGAGTGTAATGATAACTCGAAGAAGTTTACAATCACTCGAAACGAAATGAACGGCGAAGTCCGTGAATTGATTGTTCAGGTCCGTGAACAACGTGAAATTCGAGAACAAATGAATGAAATTGTTCGAGACAAGAAGGCTATCCGTCAGGATGCGAACAAGATGGTTCGTGAATCAAAAGATGCTTTGAACCTCGCAAAGGGACCAGATGCGGTTCCAGAACCTCGGGACGATGGACGACGTGGTGGACGTCGTGACCGCCCAGATACTATTCATTCACTTCGACGTGAATTGATCCGTTTGGAAAATGAATTCGAAATGGGACGTCACACCGGTAAAAACGAAACCAAAGTGATGAAGCGCATGAAAGAAATCAGTGCTCAAATTAAGAAAATGAAGATGTCTGAAGATTCCAATACCGATTTGAAAGAATCTCGAGAAACACTTCGAATGGCAATGGAAACACAGGAAACTGCTCACGCTGCTGTTGAACAAGCCGCAGAAGCCGCACAAGAGGCTCACGATTTGATGCTTCAGTGGAATAAAGAAGTTGACAATCAACGAGAAAAGGCAGAGTCTGCTCACCGTAAACTCCGTGGCTCAAAGAAAGATGCTGACAAGAACCATCGTGCATACATTGTCTCGCTTCGTTGCTTGCACTCAATTCAAGACATTCTACGTGCAATGCGTGGAGCAAATGCAGGAGCAGGTCAACGACCTTCAGCTCGTGTTGAAGTCCAAGATTTGATGAGCAAATTGATGTCAGGTGCTACACTCACGACTGATGAATTGATGCAACTTCAGCGTTATGACTGATGTTCATTACTCCGATGAGATGAAAGACCCCCCCTTCTAAACAGTGAATATCGAGGGAATCTAATGTTGTCGAAAGAAGAAATTGGCGCCATCGTTGATGATTACGACCGAATGAAACTTCGTATCGGAATGACAGCGTCTCATTCTGCACTGGATATTTGTGATGGTGCTATTGAAGAAGGATTTCCAACTGTTGCCTATTGTAAAGAAGGGCGGCATAAAACCTATGCGAATTACTTCAAGGCTCACCGATCTGCTTCTGGGCGAGTCGTCCGAGGAATGGTCGACAAAGCAATTGTCATGCCGTCATTTAACGATGTCATGAAACCAGAGATGCAAGAAGAAATGCGTAAGCGAAATGTCATCTACATTCCAAACCGTTCGTTCACTTCATACTCCTCGATTGAAGATGTTGAAGACTCGTTCAAAGTACCCCTCTTTGGTTCTCGAAACATGCTTCGCATGGAAGAGCGAACAGAAGAACAGGATTACTATTGGATTCTCGACAAAGCAGGCCTCCCTTATCCCGAAGCTATTGCAGACCCGCAAGATATTGATTGTTTGGTCATCGTCAAACTCCATCACGCTCAGAAGACATTGGAACGTGGGTTCTTCACCTGTGCATCCTATGAGGAATACCAAGAGAAATCAAAAATACTTCTCGCAGAAGGTGTCATCGATGAAGAGTCATTGGCTGGCGCTCGTATTGAACGCTATGTGATTGGACCAGTTTTCAATCTCAACTTTTTCTATAGTCCACTTGCAGAAGAGGGTGAAAAACTCGAATTGCTCGGTGTTGATTGGCGATTTGAATCTTCGCTTGACGGTCACGTTCGATTGCCAGCTCCGCAACAAATGACCATGCCTGCTCATCAACAAATACCTGAGATGACCGTCGTTGGTCACAACACGGCAACTATCCGTGAATCACTGTTGGAGAAGGCGTTTGAATTGGGAGAGCGCTTCATTACTGCAAGTAAGGAACATTACGACCCAGGAATCATTGGACCGTTCTGCTTACAAACCTGTATTGACAAGGATATGAATTACTACATCTATGATGTTGCACCTCGTTTAGGTGGAGGAACCAACGTTCACGTCAGCGTTGGCCACCCGTATGGAAATGCAACTTGGAGAAAACCAATGTCCAGTGGACGTCGCATTGCTATGGAATTGCGAATGGCTGCTGAACAAGACCGTTTGCTCGAAGTCCTTACGTGATCAGAGGCAACAAGTAAGCAACTGAGACCCATTGCAATGGGTACCGTTCCAACCACCAATGGTTTGAAGGGGGGCCCTTCCAACTTTCTGCTTAATTACGATTCAAGCAGTTTGTGGTCTTCCTGATTGAATTCCGGCTCTACTTGTTGCCACATTTCATCTTGTTTATTGAGGTCATTGCTAATTTTATTATCGCTATTGCGAACTAATATTATTGTTATTACAAGAACGAGAAGAATGATTGCAAATGCTCCATAAAAAATAAAATCGCTGACCTTTGAATCAAAACTTTCCCCGAGCTGGCGGGCTGCCTCACCCTCGGTCAACTCGTTCCTGCGATAGCGGTGCGTTCCAACACTGTTTCGGCTGCCGCCATCTCCGCACGTGGCGACGAGCACCCAGCCCGCGTCGAAGAGGCGGTGCAGCACGCCGGC
>JAPKCL010000170.1 GCA_028822955.1 Candidatus Poseidoniaceae archaeon | reverse complement strand
TTCTCCAATGCTTGTCCCAGCGCTAATGGTTGCTCGCGAAGAGCGACAAATTCTTCGCCGTGATGAAACATACCCAGATTTTATTCGTGCTTTGGGCGGAACTGCACAGGCCCGTTCGGCTGAACCTTCAGCTACCATCAAGGCGCTTCGTGGTATTGATTTCGGAATGCTTGACAATTCCATTGACCGTTTGGAACGTCGTCTCTCAACTCGTATTGACTCGGACCGCGCCTGGGACTACTTCAATGCAGATACCAATTCAGCAGTTATTTCACGGTATACTCGGATTTACATTGAAGGGTCACATTCCTCGGGGCAGCCAGCTCGTACAGCGGAATTAGTTTCACGTTCGGTTGGAAGTCTGCTCTCATTACGCCATCGAAGGTCGCTCTCTGCAAACACTATGCGTGGCGTTGCACTTGGTTTGCTGATCGCTTGCGTCACCAGTTTGAATGTCACGATTGCTATTGTCACGAAACTTGGTGATTCGATTGCTGGTGTTGCCTCAAGTTTCAGTGACACTGATGTGAGTGTACTTTCCGAATTCGGTGCAGGACTTTCCCTTCCAATTATGGATGACGCATCAGGAGTCGAAGAAAACATTCGATTGTTCAAAATCATTGTCTCCATCTTGATTCTGATTCTCGTGTGGGCTGTATCAGTTATTTCTAACCGATTAAGAGGAGGAGGGAATACAACTGCTCTTGGCCAATCCATACAATTGCTTTGGGTTGCCGGTATTGCTTCATACGTTACATCCCTCATACTTTCAGCTGCATCCTCTCTGTTCAATGTTTAAGAATCCCAACAACAATAACCCCGTTGCTAGATTTCAGTTTATGCAAACCCTCCCTCCACCGCCAACTCCGCAAGCCGTTCAGCCGATTGCTGCACCAGCATCTCCGTATCAACCTGCAGTAGGATTCCAGCAATCCGCAATGAGTTATTCTTTTCATCGCTGGCTCATGTTGGGTGTTGTCCTTCTTCTCTCTTCAGTAGTTTTTGTCGAAGTCATCGGCATGTTTGGTCCCCCATCAATCGTTGATTACAACATGGAACAAGAAAATATTCTGGATGTCATTGCTGATGATACCGAAGCCCATACTGATTTGACACGGGTTATTACCTCGGTAGGAACCATTTTGCAAGCCTTTGGACTGGGTCTTATAGGCTATGCTTTGCTTAGAGAATCCCACGATGGGAAAAATGAGCACACTGCTTTACGAGTAACTGCAGTTATAGTCGGAATACTGGTGCTTACGACGATTGTATCTCAACAAATCTCACTCTTCTGAGCTCAACGCTTCTTTTCGAAGGAGATACGCTTTTTTGTCGCTGTCCAAGAACAAATTGGGCATTTGGTAAGGTCATGCCCACGTGCAGGGCAATATTCTCTGCCGAAAAAGATGATTTGCAAATGCAGTTTGTTCCACAAATTCTTTGGGAATATCGCTTTCAAGTCACGTTCAGTGCGTTCTACAGTTGAGTCGTTTGATAATCCCCAACGGGCAGCGAGGCGATGTATATGCGTGTCAATCGGGAAAGCAGGAACTCCGAAAGATTGGGCCATTACAACGCCTGCAGTTTTGTGACCAACGCCTGGCAAGTTTTCGAGATGTTCGAAACTTTCCGGCACGATGCCCCCATGTCGCTCAAGCAATAATTCAGACAAACGACGGATATTCTTTGCTTTTGTTGGCGCTAATCCGACTTGCCGAATATCATTGAGAATAGTTTCTACACTGAGTTGTACCATTGCTTCAGGCGTTGGTGCTTTCGCAAACAAGGCTGGAGTGACTTGGTTGACTTTGAGATCTGTTGTTTGTGCACTCATCAAGACTGCAACCAATAATTGAAAATCATTTTGATGGTCGAGTGGAACAGGTGTCTCTGGATAGAATTCTTCCAGTATGGCAACAATACGTTCTGCCTTTTCGCTGCGTTTCATCTCATTCACCTTTGAGCGTCAGCAATTGTGGAGGTACGTGGTAGACATAGTTGAGATCTTTTCCGAGAAGTTGAATTTTGAATTCATCTTGTTCAAACACAACGCGTTCCACTTTAGCGTCAATACCATGTAGTGGCATTGCTGCAGCAAAATGCCCGTTTCGATAGAGAGTTAGGCTGGTTTCGACTTTCCCAGGTACTGAACTGAAACAGAGGTGCTCTTCATTCCGTTCAACATTTCCATCTACGGAGAGGAAGAATGATTCAAATGAGTCAGCAATTTCGGACCATTGCTCTACCTTGAAACTGAACATTGAGTCACCTCAAGATTCAATTTGCACAGCGTAGGCTTCACCGGTTTTCCATCCGAAAATTATTCCTAGAGTTACTGAAAAGAGTGGGATTCCGTTACAAATGAGCGATTCCATAGGCTCAGTGCCCGGTTGACCAGCAGCGTACCAAACCAGCATCGCCAATAGAAGGCCGGGGATTAGCATGACAGCACCCATGATGAGGGTTCTCAAGAGACGCATACCACAGCCAGCAGGGGGTGTGACATGAAGGTGTGGTTTGAATCTCATCAAGCAAGTCGCCGAGACAGTTCTTCTCCAGAGAGAGAATTCAAGACATTTTCCGATTCAATCCAACCTTTACGAGCAGCCATGACTCCGTAACTGATATCTGCTAAACCACGAATTGAATGGGCGTCGGGATTGATGATAATAGGGACTCCTAATCCCTTTGCGTGTTTGCATAAGCGCCAATCTAAATCTAATCGATAAGGGCTTGCATTCAATTCGACAACTTTCAGATGTCAGTTACGGAGTCATGGCTGCTCGTAAAGGTT
>JAPKCL010000169.1 GCA_028822955.1 Candidatus Poseidoniaceae archaeon | reverse complement strand
GTGTATTAGTGGTGAATTCTTTTTCCAAAACATTTGCTATGACTGGATGGCGAATACGGTTCGGGTAACAAAACGTTATCGCCAGGGTTTACAAGTGTCAAAAAGAGATTGAGCAAGGCATTGGTTCCTGACATGGTGATACAAACGTTCTTTTCATCCATTCCAGTTTGGAATTCCTCCCATGATTCTGCAATTTTCTTACGCAATGGAGGATAGCCTGCCGTCGTTGTGTATTTGTTTCGGCCGTCGAGCATGGCTTGGTGAAAGGCCTCAATGGCAATTGGAGGAGGTTGGAAATCAGGTTCGCCAAGTCCGAAGGAGATGACATCGTCTCCAGCCAAATCAAACATCTTGCGAACACCGGTTGGTTGAAGCTGTAAAGCCCTGTCACTGTATGTTCGCATATCATCACCGAATCAAAGGGTCCTTTTCAAGTCGAGGACACAAAAAGGCATCAATTGCCCTTTTTCTCCACAACTGCGCCTTCGACCAGAATGGCGTCAATTGCATCAGCCATCTCAGCATCAGATTCAATAACTGCTTCAATAGATGCTTCTGAATCAAGCGGTAAAAGACTGAGAGGTGCTTGAATACGAGTATTCAACAAGGTAGCAAGAAGCATGAAAACAACCACAATACCGCCAAGGCTCAACGAAAGGGCAAATCCTTCACCCGTAGAACTTGCATCGCCTGAACCCATAACCATCACAGAAACTGGCAGTGATTGAACACCAGCGTCATTAAGGCCACGGATTTCGATTGTTTGGTTACCCTTTTCCAAGGTACCAAGATCGAAAGCAAGAGTCCACGTAAAGCGTTGTAAAGCAGCAAGTTCACTGCCGCCATCTTCGAAACTCGCACTCTTCCAAGCACCGTTACCAATTCGATATTCGACTGCACTTACGACACTCGCTTGGCTCCATGCCATCCCTTCGATGACATACAAGCCAGAGTTTTCATCGTTAGACGAATTCACAATATGCACTTGTGTGAAGACATCGACTGCACCAGTCAAGTTCTGTTCTTTGAGTAAGAAAGCCATTTTCGTAGCCTCATAGGCATCTGCCATACCCCAGCCAAAATCACGGTTCCAGAACGGGTCAACGTCAGGTTGAGTTGCTTCTCCACGGCGTTCAGCAGTGAGTTTGATGATTTCTTTGATTTCTGCTGGTGAAAGGTCTGGATTCGCTTCAAGCATCAAAGCAATGATACCTGAAACTGAAGGTGTTGCATAGGAAGTTCCTGAGCCACGACCAGTATATCCATTGTCTGCAGCATCGCCGCCTAAGAGGTTGTTACACAATCCAGAAGTCACACAACCTTCGGCTTGGATGATGTTTGAACCGGGTGCTGAAATCTCGGGTTTGAGTTCATTGAGCGGATTACCGTCGCCGTTATCTGCACGTGGTCCACGAGATGAATAACCAGCAATGGTGTCATCTTCACGGTTGACGGTGTTCAAATCATCGGTTGCACCAACGGTGAGTGAGAGGTCAGAAGAGCCCATGCCAGAGAGACCATCGTTATCGGGACCATCATTTCCTGCAGCCACACTGACAATGATTCCTGCTTCCATGGCTTCATTGAGGATTTGACTGTGCATATCATTTCCATCCGAGCCACCGCCTTCATGAGAGGTAATGCCCCATGATAGTGAAAGAATATCGATTCCATAATTGGTTCCATCAGCGCCTTCCCATGCCGTGTCCTTATTGTCGATAATCCATTGAACACCATTCATTGCAGATTCATAAAACTCTTGTTCAAGAATATAATTCTCAAACGGTCCAGCTCCAGCATCAGTTCCGATTCGAACATCAACTAATGCTGCATTTGGTGCAGCGCCATAGAATTCGGTTTGGGCACCGCTTGAATCAATACCTGTTGCGGAAGCCATACCCATGCATGCAGTTCCGTGTTGGTTACCGTCATCAGGGTCATACGTTCCATCCGTACGCCGGGAGATGTCAAGATAACATGTTGGATCGGAAGTGAGATAGCAAACAGCATCGTACCCAGCAACGAATTTCTCGCTAAGCCCTGGATGTTCGTTATCAACGCCAGTATCGACCATGGCAATGTTGACGCCAGCACCAGAAACGCCAAGGTCCCAAGCACCGACTGGATAGAAACTCGAATTACTCGCTTTAACAGCAGGAGTTTGTACATCGCCGTAAAAAATGACATTACCATATCGCTCAACCATCACCACATCATCCAGTGCTGCAAGTGTAGGAGCAAGTGAAGTATTCACCTGACCTAAGAGAACGCCATCAACCGCTTCGATAACATCGACAACAGTCAAACCAAGTTCTTGAAGAGCATTTAGATGAGAGTCGGTAACATCGGTTTGATAGACTAAACCAATACCGGTAACACCAATCATTGATTCAAGTGAATCGTGGATTTCATTCCGGTCCAAGTCAAGAGTTGTTCGCTCCCACCATGGAGTGTCGTCATCGACCCATTGTGGAGTTGTTTGTTGAGGGACTTCGAACGTTTGGCTTGAATGAATCCATTGTAATCCATCGGCTTCAACGCTTGACCAGTCATTGCGACCATCGAAGTCGCCAAGGGTAAGTGAACCGGTTACGGGACCCATCATCACGGCAAAAAGAAAAAGAGCAAGTAGACGACGCATAGGGTTCCCTCATTTACTCGGTAATGGCATCTTTCAAGAACGTATGCCTTCGTTGAAAACCGCTACACTGTAAGAATATTGAGAGTGAGTGGGACAGAGTCTCCACTCTTACAATAAAAAAAGCGGATATAGCCGTCATCAGAGAGCGTTGAAAACCGCTGCACTAGAGGGATATTGAGG
>JAPKCL010000168.1 GCA_028822955.1 Candidatus Poseidoniaceae archaeon | reverse complement strand
TTGACCGTCCACTTCATCCTGAACATATTCATATGAGTTCGGGTGTTAAAGTGCGGACGTGGAATGTGGAACCAATAGAGGTGAAGAAATGACCGAGAAAGATACTGTTTTGATGGATGGTGATTGTGGGCTTTGTACTCATACAGCAGTGTTCCTCAGTCCTCGATTAAAACAACAAAACTCGATTCGATTCATCGCTATTGAAAGCAAAGAAGGTCAAGCAATTATTTCGACTTTTTCCGAAAAGTTTCAGAATGCTGATAGCGTTTATCTTCTTCGGGATGGTAAGGCATACATGCGTTCCGGTGCAGGTATTCGTTGTCTTCTTTACCTGAAATGGTATTATTCAATGTGGTTTCCATTCCTTTGGTTGATTCCCCTGCCACTTCGTGATTTCGCATACCGAATTGTTGCTCGATATCGTCATCGAGTCTTTAGGCGTCCTGCAACCTGTGTGTTTCCAGGTTTGAATTCATAGTGAACCCTATGACCTTCGACATGCTGGAGTTACTATGACGCAGACTTGGGTCGTTGACTCTAATTGTTTCATCCATCTTGGTTCAATGGCACCTGACACTTTTGTCAAAGATCTTGCAAAGATACTCAATAAAAGTAATCAGATGCTCTATGTAACGCCCGGTGTACATGACGAGATACGTAATGTGCGATTTCAAAAGTGGTCGAAAAGACCGAACGTTTTGGATGAATTCAAATCACTCTTGACTACAGTTGCAATTGATGACGGGCAAATCAAAGGCTTGGGTCAATTAATTGGAGAAAAGGCATCACCTCAAGATGTCGATTTATCATTGATGGTACTCGCATCTCAACTTCATCGGGATGGTCGAGAAGTAATCTTGGTCACTGATGATTTTAAGATGACTACATCCGGTGAAAAAGCGAATCTCGGTTATACAACATGCCCGCCCTCGACTTTCATTCAACGGTTGTCATCCCAAAGCCCTTCGAAAAAGAAAGGCCGAATGAAAAGTCTTTCACGACGTGTCCGAGCTGCAGAAATGCGCTATGCAATCAGTCGTGTTCACCAATATGACATTCAAGCCAAACTCACTTGGATGGTTGATTCATTGATAGAAGACCGGCCTCAGTCAGAGAGACCAATCTCGGAAGATGTTGCTGAAAGTAATCTCAAACGGGCTCTGCAGCGAACACTTGCTGGTGAACAGATTAAAGGAAACGATATGAAAAGGCTCGGTGCTCTTCCTGAAATTTGTCAACCTATCCTTTCGCTCGACGCACACCTTTCTAGACTTACTTCGACCAATACCTCAGAGCAACTACGGGATGCATACGATGAAACCTTACTCCTACTCAGTGAAGTTTTAGAGGCAATTGGCCTTAATTTAGCACCGTTGGATGAATCTGCGGCAGAACTCGCAAACAGTGCGCTGAGTGGATATTTATATCGTACAGAGACCGCTTTAGGTTTGATGGCTAAAATGTCTGGGAAGCGGGAAACTGCGCGATTACATTTGTCCAGAGCCCTTCAATCAGCCACGCTTATTGATGATTCATTTGCGGAAATGCATGCAGTCTACCAACTTGGTCTCCTTGCTATTGCATCTGAGAAATGGGAGCGTTCAGCCCGATTATTTGAGACCGCTGACCAGCAAGCACGGTTGATTTTTGCTCCTCGTCTACCCTATCTCGTCTGTGCGGGAATTTCTCGACATCTGCTTGGTGAAATGGATGAAGCAGAACAACATATTCAAGATGCACAGATCCTCGTATCGGCAGATAAAAATCAAGCCGCTCTTCAGTTAATGGACCTCGGTGAAGCCTTGCTAGCCATCGACCAACCGGGATTGGCTTTGGAAGTTCTCGACGAATCAATGGAGTGTGCATTACAAATCGATTCCCAAGAGAAACTTGAGATACTCTCTGAATACATACTGATGGCCAATGCGGCAATGACACAAACCGACATGCTCCAACACGAAGGGCTTCGAACACTTTTGGATGGCCTCAATCAATTAAACTCTGAAGAAGCAGAAGAATTTGCTAAGAAAATCAAGGCCATCGAACAACGCGTCGATGAACACAACCAGCCCTTTGAGGAAACATGGAAGAATTGGCAGCCTTCGAGTAAATTAATCCCAGAAGCAGCGACTTTACGGGTTGTACGTTCTGAAGTCGACGAGAATCAGGATACACTGGTTGTGGTCCACCACTCCGAACTTGGCTCAATCGGCCTTTGGCTGCCAGAAGGTGAATGGAACGTTTCATCCGGTCATTTACTTTCTTTTGCCAACACTCGTGTCAAACTCGCTCAGCCAACAGTTGAACTTCAAGAAAAGCATAGTATTCGTGGTATTGTCGCCGTTGAAGACTCAACACAACTGACTTTCACTGCACCTTCCGAGGATTTAATTATCGAAAATGAGGGTTAAAATCCACTGAGGTCTGCCACATACTTCAGTCCAACAACGATGATCATGAATAAAAATACTTTCATGAGTTGTTGTTCTGAAAGGTATTTGATTCCGTATTTCGCTCCGTTTCGAGACCCGAGGAGGGTAATTGCCATGAAAATAAGAATCAGTAGAAATTCCTCACTGAGTTTGGAATACATCTCCGTTGGCAATGTCAAAAGGTGAGTGAGAATTGCCACCGGTACAACGATCATCATGAAGTGAAAACTTGTTCCAATTGCCTTACGCGGTTCAAGATGAGCAAAAGTCCGCAGCACTGGGACATAAATTATACCGGCTCCGATTGCCAATACGCTTGCGAGTACACCTCCGATTCCCGCACCGATTTGAAGAGGTATGGATTGAATCTCTTGCGGGGCCTTGTCATCCAGTGCCGCT
>JAPKCL010000167.1 GCA_028822955.1 Candidatus Poseidoniaceae archaeon | reverse complement strand
CTTCGGATATCGCATATGCCGTTGCTTGTGGTGAATTGACACTTGAAGAAGCGATTCAAAAATAACTATTCGGATTCAGAATCTTTCGGATTTTGGGCATCCCATGTTGAAGCATCTTCTGGTGTTTTGAGTTCGGGCTTTTTCTTCTTATGTTCGGACATAGCTTGCTCAAATTCCGGTGCTTTTGACATGAAACTACGCATTACTGGTTCAAGAAGCATGGGCAACACAAGAACACCACCCACCAGAGTGAATAAAATCAAAAACGATGAACTCGGAACATATGAAGTCCCCGGGGTACCTTCACCACTAACCATCAACTTAACAGTTCCAAGCCAAGGGATTTCTCCACCGCCAACTCCAATCAGCCAAGAGGCTCGAATCGGACCTACCGTACCAGATGCACTGTGGACGCCTGAAGAACCGTTCACCGCTTGAGACCCTTGATCGACTGAACAATTGTTGTTATCTCCGAGTGTAAGAATGCCGGCATGCCGCGGTTGCCATTGCCAGACAACCAAGTGAGACTCCACATTAGCATGTACTGGACGATTGCAATCGTAAAAGCCTGCTTGAATTCCATCAAAGTGAACAGTAACTGTTTCGACATCACGAACATCGGTACCTGGAACATCCCAGGTTAGGACACAAACACCGAGAATCCCGTCTCCATCAAAGGATTCGGAGTCAAATGTTCCACCTTCAGGGCAATGCTCACTGTTCGACGCATTCGAAGATACATTCCGGTTTGGTGTGCTGATTTCATTCGGAACCACCTCCATAATTGCTCGGTGAATAATCGGAGTTCCTGCTTCACCGTTCTTTTTGTAAATGATCACGTCACCTCCAAGTCCGTGTTGTGAGTATCCATATTTTGGATTCCCAGGTTCGGTTGCTTCGGCGAAGGTGACGATTGTATCGAAATCTTGATTATGAACTAAAACTAAATCACCAGCGTCTATACTACCGACTTCTCCATCGATATCATGAATCATTGAAGATGATTCGACGACAACTAAAGGTGGCATTGAACCAGTATGGGCATATAATGCTAAAATGAGTAGACCAATCATTCCAGCTGCGAGAAGAAGTTCTCGTAACAGAGTCTTCAGCGGGTCACTGTCACTCACGCCTTCTCCCCTCAAGTTTACCGTCGAAGTCCTTTGCTTTCAAGGAATGCTGTCCATGTAATTGCATGGCCAGCACCTAAGACATCTGCTGCTTCGTTCCCTTCTCCCTTACGGCGACGAAGTTCGGAGGTTGATTCGATGGATTGAAGTTCTTCAAGGGTACTCACATGACCACGTAATGAAAGGAATTCTGGGAGCACGATTAACAGGGCAAGGGATGAAAAAACTGCTAAACCGATCGAGTGCCCAGTGAAGTCTCCCCATGAGATATGGTTTTGAAGGAAAAGTAATTGATATGCTGAGAGGCCAAAGAGAATCCCTAGCGCACCTGAAAGCGTCGCAGTGATGCCTAATTGCCGTCCATGTTGTTGTTGCCACCAGTTTGAAATTAGACCCATATGCTTCTCTCCTCAGTGTAAGCAGGTACGCTGGCCTTCTTTTTCCTATCGCTTCGTTGAGTGACATGACGGGGCGAAGTTCAAATGCTTTGGTTAGTGTGGGCCAAAGGCCCATTGAGGGTCTACGGTGATTTTAATGCAGAAAGCACTCTTTTTAATTCTCTTATTCACAGTATCGTTATTCGGCCCAATGGCATCGAGTGCCACAGTTGAGACGCAGTTTTCGGACGGTACTTCATCCTACAGTCACACCTTTGCAGGTACCGGCAACGGTACTGCGGGTTATCTTACAATTCCATTCGGGGCAGAAGTCACCGCAGCACAATTTAACTTGAAAGGTGAAGCGAGTTCTACATCGCATTCCAACTTCACGACGAATTCACATTTCGGCGGGGCAGGCGATGGTATCTGGTCTGGTTCTCCTCCTTCACCGTTCACCTCTGGGAGCCGTACAAATGTGGATGTTGCTTCACAGGCAATGTCTCTCAAAGGCAACCCGTCTCTTCAATCAATTGACTTTTCTCGCACTTCACAGGTTCAATCGAAAGTCGGTGCCCACCAGAATACTACGGGCCAGTTCGTCTCTTTATCGGATCAAGGATACACAAGTCTAACCAAAAAGTTCCCGCAATCTACTGTCAGTACAAGCGCATCATGGGGTTATATTGGCGTAGTTGTCTTGGTTGACTACGAATACCATATCATGAAATATTCATCTTCCAGTTTGTACAATACCCCGACAATTCTTCGAATCAACTCTACGACTGGCGCCTATATTGGAACAGCCTCCCTCAACACTAACGGGTGCAGTACGTCGCAATACTACAATATGGTCGATGCCACTGTTGATGGAAGTACAGTTTACACTGCCCATTACACCAGTTATTACATGACAAAATGGTCCGTAATCACGACTGTTACCAATGCTACAACTGGAAGTACTGCAAAGTCATGGCGCTGTGACAGTTCATGGCAGTACAGTAGTAATTACGTCACTGGAGTCGACATCGATGATGCGACCGGCAAACTGTATGTTGCCACTTATTCCTATTCAGCAAACGCACATTACCTCAATGAAGTCAGCAAGAGTTCGCCAGCGTCAATCCAAGGCACATGGACCTTAGCAACAGGCACAACAGTCTCTCGCTATGGTGCTGGAATAATCGTGAATATGCCGACCATTATCTACAACGAATATGATCAGCAATACGTGAGTGGAGTTGGTTATAACTACGACTCATACCATCACTTTTTCACCCATATGTTCGATAAAGTTCCCATTCATGGTGAAAAAGTGATGGTATGAG
>JAPKCL010000166.1 GCA_028822955.1 Candidatus Poseidoniaceae archaeon | reverse complement strand
ACGGCGTGCCTCAGAATCAAGATGGAACAGTGACGGGTCACGATAGTGCAAGTGGAAACCACGATGGCCAGAAAAGGTTACTTGAAGGTATTTCTCATCGAATCCAAATTCTGGTTCAAGAAAGTCATTCCAAAGTGACCAAGCTTGCTCTTGAATAACCTCAAGCATACCGGGAAAGTCTTTGTCAGTGACTCCAGGAAGGTGGTCACCATCCAAATCAAAAATGAGATCAGCCCCCCGCCAAATTTTGTCGGACATTTTGAGTTCAAAGGGTCTGTCCCAATAGGCAGTTGAATAAAAACAAGAATGCATCGAACGTTCGGTAATGAATTGGCGTACAGAATTCATGTCACTGAATCCCTTGTGACGAATTGGAGGTGAACCGCCAAAAGGAATGAACATCCATTCTCTGGTTTTCAATCGCGGGGGCGTCCAAAATTCAGAGCTCCGGTAGTACGCACCAAACCGGTGTGCAAATCTTGCCCATCCTGTTGCCATGGAATTCCCCAAAGTGAGGGAATAGGTGAGGGTTATTGAATACACGCCGAAATTATTCGGTCATCCAGAAGCGTTCTTCAGCCTCTCCAACGGTTGTTGATGTGTCTGCTCCAGTTGCTTCAACATAATGCTCCCAGCACATGTAATACTTTCCAACAACCATTGCATTTCCAAAGGTGAGGCGAATGCCGCATTTTTCACAACGAGGTCCGATTTCGCCGTTTGGGGCTTGTGCGAGCGTAATATGTTCGTGTGGCATAGAATCCCTCTGTTACTACGCAGAGGCACGGAGTCTTTGAACTTGAGGTTTCAGAATACTCATCACTTCGCTTCTTCCCATTCAAACTCGAGCACCAATTTCGTAAATCAATTAAAACTTCATACGATTCTGCAACCTCGGAATTTACATCGTGAAAAAATTCATCAAGTACGGTTTGACATTAGTACAAAAATAGCGCTGAAAGCCCTTTTGATTCATCGGGGGCTAGATCTACAGAGCCGTTTTGGCTCAAACCATGATTTCGTTGCGTGACGTACTACTCACTCATTCGAGCCAATAAAGGACATCGATTCAGTATTAAAATCAGATTGAATCAAGCCAAGTTCTTGACCTTCACGAATAAAGCGACGGACTGATGCCCGCCCTTCTGCTTGGTAATCTATTGTCCGGTCATTAACATACATCCCTACAAATTCGCGGTTGGTTTCATCATCTATTCCTCTACCCCATTGCTTCGCAAATTCTAATGCTTCATCGGGTGATTTAAGTGCAAATTCAATACTCATTTTTGTATATTTAGTAATATCTTCCATGACTTGTTCACCGAGGTCTCGTCGGACAACATTGCCACCCAACGGCATAGGCCATCCATCTGTGCGTTCATTCCACCAAACTCCTAAATCGAGGTGAACCTCAAGGTTATCATCGACGTAGGTTAATTGGCCTTCGTGTATGATGAGGCCACTTTTGTAAGTACCATCAAGAATCCGAGGGATGATTTCATCGAAAGGAACAACAGCTATATCGCAATCGCCCCATGAAAGTCGCAAGCCCAAATACGCACTTGTTTTCAATCCAGGAACTGCGATAGCAGATGAACGGACTTCATCCAAAGAAGTGCCGGGAAGTGACACAACCATTGGGCCGTATCCTTCGCCCATAGATGCACCACAGTTCATCAAAGCGTAGTCCTTTGAAATTTCAGGGAATGCATGAATGGATACTGCTGAAACCTCAAGATCAGATTTCATAGCACGATGATTAAGAGTTTCAATATCCTGTAATTCATGAATGAAATTATAGCCAGGAGTAGGGAACGCTCCAGTCGTCATGGCATGAAACATGAATGCATCATCAGGGTCAGGAGAATGCCCGATTCGAACTATCTTATTGCCGTCTTCATCGAGGGGTAACTGGGCCACCATGATTCCCCGACATTGGGGACCTTGATGAACCAACCGCCGACAATCGACAGAGAATAGAGAATGTTTGCGCCAAGTTTTCAAGTGGAGGCGCATAAGGGTGCTAGGGGCAGAGGGCATGTTAGCGGGACTTTCCAAATTCCAAACATCCATATGTCTCTTCATGACCTGTTTAATGATGATTCCATCTGCTGCCGCCGGTGGGTATTCAGATATTGCATACCTTGATGCTACGAGCGCACCTGCTGCGAAAGATTCGCAAGCGGTTGACATCAATCCGAATGGAACATATCTTGCAAGTGCATACGATGGCCTCGTTGCTATCCATGATGTAGAATCGCTTGAACTCATTATGTCTTTCTCGGTTGAACACGATGTATTGGATGTCGAGTTTTCACCAGACGGCCAATTCTTAGCGTTCTCTCGTTCCGGGAATTCAGCTGACATTGATACGATTCAAGTGGTTGACCTGTATGCCATGGAACTTACAACGAAACAACACGGTTCCAATTCTCAGCCGGAGATGATACAATGGTCGCCTGATGGAGAACTTCTCGCTGTTCCAAACAGTAATAATGGAATTGACCTCTTACGTATTGCGGATATGGAGATCGAGAGAACACTCAATGGTGAGCATAATGCGCGTGTAACTTGTATCGGCTTCTCTTCCCTTGGCAGTTACATATTGACTGGTGATGAAGCAGGTCGTCTCGTTATGTGGACTTCCCAAGGCAACCCCACTGAAAAAGAATGGAATCTGAATTCAAAGATTAAAGCATGCAGTTTTGATTCGGTTGATGAACGATTTGCAGTGTTAACTGAAGACGGAGAGTTGAGTACGTGGTCATTCGCAGGTGGGTCGCTTTCTGAAGTGTTCTTTGATGGAGGAGCGGCCTTGCATTGTTATCTGACGACCAATGCAAGGC
>JAPKCL010000165.1 GCA_028822955.1 Candidatus Poseidoniaceae archaeon | reverse complement strand
TTCGATGCTTTCTTTCTCCATGCTGATGCCTTGAGGTTCGCGGTCTTAATCTCTCGCAATAAAGCGATGCATTGAGAATGAGTTGCTGACAGGCAAGGTCATGCGCACCTGCTGGGTTTTCGACCATCCCGCGCATGTTCGCTTACTTGCGCCTTTTTTGCGAGCAGGTCAAAACGATGATGTGATTATTGCTACACAACGAAAGGAAGTCGAGAACCTGCTCAAAGATGGGGACGGACACCTTCCACGTCGTCAAACGCATTGGGTTGAGCGTCCAGTCGGTGATTATCGGCGGAAAAAAGCACTGGGGCGATGGCGTTCAAGCCATCGGTTCTTACGTCAATGTAATCAACAAGGGAATCCGATTGAACGAATTGTTTCCATCGGCGCTCCCTTGGAACTGATGGCTTGGCGTTCTCCTTTCCTTCGACGTCGTCTTGCTTCCATTGTTGAACGCTGGTACATCTCTGACACTGAAGTCAATCACATTGCACATCGGCTTGCTCGAAAAGCAGCGACTGATGTAGTTCTTCCTACGCATTGGCGCAGTGACCTTGATGGTGGTTTCTTAGAACAACTCAATGGGACTCGAGTTCACCGTTTAGACGGCTTACACGGCCACGTGCATTTGCGTCCGAGTCTTCGACCGGCAGTAGTGAGTGACCCACCTCGAGTTCTGGTTCGTCGCTTGGTGGGTGGTGGGATTCATGACGATGATGAATTGATTGAAATCCCAGATGAGGTTTTTGATGGATTGTCGACAACTTTAGCAGATGAAGATGCATACATCGGTGAGGCATGGGCGCTTGATCGAGAACTTGCAGCCCATGATTGTGTCATTACGCAATCGGTAACATTAGCCAGTGAAGCGGTTTTACTTGGAACGCCAACACTTCTTATCAGTAAGGCTGAACGAGGTTTTCTTGACCGTTTGGAATCTGCAGGGTATCCATTGTTTCGATGGAAATCAACCTGTGAAGGAGACGATTGGAAGGACTTGCAAGCCCAATTTCTGACAGGTATACATTTGACAGAGGTGCTTGAACCTGAACCTTGGCCAAATACTCGTGATGACTTAACAACTCTTTTCGGGATGGAACTTATTGATTGAGCCATTTTTGCAAAATTGTGAAGTGGTCTCCAGCGAATTCAACTTCGCCTGAAAGAAGGGTTGCTATTGGCCAGAAGCGAGCATCAGCAGCATCGTCGCCAGCAACCGGTTGTTGGTCTTCACTGACGTTTACTTGGTAGACAATACTGACAATATGTTTGCGAGGGTCTCGTAGCGGGTCGCCCATAACCATCACGAGTTTTGGGTCTTCTCCATCTAATCCAGTTTCCTCTTTCAATTCACGAACAGCAGCGTGCATTGGATCTTCACCTTGGTCAACAAAGCCACCAGGGAATGCCCATGAACCAGCCATAGGAGGGAATTTACGTTGAATTAACAACACGTCATCACCTCGGCGAACGAGAGAATCAGCGGCTAATGCAGGGTTGAGCCAACCGTTGCACTCATCGCAAACAGTCATCTGCTCACTCTCCGAAACGTCGACGACGTTCTTGGAATGTTCGAATTGCTTTGAGCAAATCTTTCTTTTGGAACGAGGGCCAAAATACATCTGAAAAATAAAGTTCTGAATACGCCATTTGCCATAATAAGAAGTTTGAGATACGTTCTTCACCACTTGTTCGAATCACCAAATCAGGATCAGGCATTACACCGGTATACAAGCGCTAAGAGACGGCGTTTTCATTAATCTCTTCAAGTGTTAAATCACCTGAAGCATGTTCCTCTGCAATTGAGCGAATGGCATCGACCATCTCTTCTCGACTCCCGTAGGCAAGACATACAGTGAAGACAAATTGGTCATAATCGGCCGTTTTTTGTTCAGCATAATCGATGGCATCATTGACATGTTTTGGAAGTAATTCTCTTCTTCCAATGATCTGTACTTTGACCTTATTGTCATGAATTCTCTTGTCATCAGCAATGTCTCGTAAACCTTCATCATACAACTTAAACAACGTCTCAAGTTCCTTCTTAGGTCGGTTGAGGTTCTCGGTTGAAAGGGCATAAACCGTCAACCATGGGATGCCGATTTCAAGAGTCCAATCCAGTACTCGCTCGAGCTTTTCTTTACCAATTCGATGTCCGATACCGGTTGCAATATTGCTCTTCCAAGCAAATCGACGATTCCCATCCATGATAATGGCAAGATGTCGGACTTTGATGCTGTGTTCTTTGACTTCTCGAAGGAGTTTAGACTCGACCGCTTGGCCAAGTACATCACCCATCCGTTCCGAGATACCCATCGATTCCGCCTCTATACTGGCGTGACCACCATGAGGTATGATGTCATCCCTCTTCCTCACTCGATTCAGAGGGCGAGGCTTGAGAACCTAATATTGTCTCATCAAGCAAAACCACACCCAATTCCACCTTAACGCTCTTCATTTAAGCATATGCGCTATCTTTTGATAATCTTTACAATGATTAACATGAAATATCCGATAGTCAACACTTGAGTATGAGCCATCGGCATCTTCTGGGAGCAACTCTCCTTTTTGCCGGTATTTCTCCTTATTTTGCGATGTATTTCAACATACAATTAGTGTATGTATTTACCACTGTTTTATTTATCGTTCTTTTCATTCAAGAAACATGGATCATCCAGTATATTTATCGCAGAGAAAATATCCAATTCACTCGTCGATTCAACCAAAGATTCCCCCCAGGCACCCATAAGGCCACCCGGTTCTCTCCATTGATTTTTTCAGTATCCTTACTTTCATTGCTCTGGCTTATTTCTATGCCAACACTTACAGTTTCAGCAGTATATCTTTCTGGACTACTTTTATTCATCTTCATTCGAATATTTG
>JAPKCL010000056.1 GCA_028822955.1 Candidatus Poseidoniaceae archaeon | reverse complement strand
GCTTTATGGGGGTTGTATCTTTTCTTAACCCTTTTAGAATTCTGACTCCTGTACTTTTCTGGTGCCATGGACATGTTTGATTCGGTAAACCATGCTTTAACGACGATGCCATCTGGTGGTTTTTCCACCCGTGATGCAAGTATTGGGTTCTATGATTCCTTCTTGGTCGAATCAATCATTATTGTTTTCATGTTCTTGGCTGGTGTTAATTTCACGCTTCTCTGGTTCATTCGTGATGGAGACTTCAAGAGAGCGTTTGGTGATGAAGAATTCCGTAATTATGTCGTTTACATTACCGTCGGTGTCATTGCAGTATTCGTGGCTCTGATTGCTTCTGGAACCTCTGCTGGCAGAGCAATTCGTAACAGTATGTTCCAAGTTGTTTCGATCGGTACAAGCACAGGATATACTTCAACCGACTACATGGATGCTTCTTGGCCATTGGTGACGCATTTGATTCTGTTTATTCTTATGGTCGTTGGTGCGAGCGCAGGTTCGACCAGTGGAGGATTGAAACTTTTGAGAGTGACCTTAGCGTTCAAAGTAGCTATGAGGGAATTGGTTCGTATTGCCCAACCACGAAAAATTGAGCAAATTCGTATGAATGGCGAAGTCGTCGAACAGAATCAAATTGGGCTCATCGTTGGAATGCTGTTTGTTTGGGTTGGGTTATTTTTCATCTCAAGTCTTGTTTTAGCAATATTCATGCCCGGAGATACTTTTGAGAGCGTGACGATGGTTGTTGCCTCATCACTTGGAAATACAGGTCCAACATTGGGAGATTACGGTCCCAGTTCGACTTGGGCAGGAATGAACTCGGGTGCCTTGATAATTACTTCAGTTCTGATGTGGTTTGGTCGTCTCGAACTTTTGACTGCAGTCATCCTTCTTCACCCACGCACCTGGCGAAGAGAAAAACGTGTACAATCTGACCGTGCAGCAATCGCTCTTTTCCGCCGTCTAATGGAAGATAAAGACGAGAAGAAAAAAATTGAATGAATCAAAAGAGTTTCATTTGACCGTTTGACGAGCCATCATCTTCATCCTTCTTTTCTTCAGTGTGAGGCTCTTGTTCGGGTTCTATTTCTTCAACTTTCAATGGCTCAAAGGTTCGTTCACTCAATTGCTTTTCATAAGCCACTTCATATTTTGCAATGAGTTGTTTTGTTGCTTTGCGAGAAAGTGGTAAACCTGCAAGCGATGCATGCTCTTCTCCAGTAAATCCGTAGGCGAGTGAGAGTGCAAAGTTTTCCGAGTCACCGATTTGAGGTGAGTCTTTGAGCATAGCAGAAAGCAAGGGGAGTGTTTCTTCACGAAGTGCCGATGAACTCATGCCAGAATAACTTCCCATTCGTTTGAGAATCGATGGCCGAGTCCGAGTTGATTGCCGTCGAAGGAAATTTGGATATGATGGATAGATTCGATTTGAGAATGGCACGGTATTGGTGACTGAGGCGGAAAGACTTGCGAGTTGCCCACTCCAGTACCAGGAGCGATGTGCAGTACTTCTGAATTGGCCCATGTACATTTTGGAGGCCATCGAAAGACTGCGATTTCCACGGGCAATAGAATCGACTTTAGGAAATAACGCAGCATTGTTCCAATGGATCCAGTTAACCATATCTGGAGGGGATTTGTCTATAGAACGGCCAATTCGAACGGCCTCCTCAGCATCAGTTGCCCGGTATAACTTATCCAGTCCAGGAAACACACCTTCCGAAGTATCTCGGCGTCCAGCATGAGCTTGATTCGTCACCATTGCTTCTGTGAGTGTTCCAGTTGCAGTGGAAGAAATGACTTGTAAATCTCGAACGAGTGCACGTAAATCACCGGGATTGTTATCGACGAGTGCTTCAATGGCTGCATCATCGAACTCTAACTTCTCTTCACGCAATACCCGGCGTGCAATACGTCGTAGCGCTTCATCACTGGCACGGTCAAATGTGATGGTAAGAAGATGCTTTGTGAATCGATCTCGAGTCGAACTCCAAGAGGAGCCTCTGCCCCATAATCCCATGATTTCATTACAGGCCAGAATGACAGGTTGACGGGTTTCAGCGAGAAGGTTAAGCAACTCTGCTTTTCCTCCTGAATCACCTTTCAAAGATACATCCTTTCCTTTTTCATCTTCACCCTGCATTGCCATTTCGATTCGGTTTTGACTCACAGCCATCAGCCCACCGGACAGGTGGTCAACTTCATCGAGTAAAACCAGCGTTCTTTTCTCCTTTTCATCAGGGTTGTGAAACAAGGAACGGTGAGTCGACCCGTGCGTTGCAACTTTCCGAATAGCTGCTGCGTTACGTGCATCAGAAGCATTGAGTTCGATGACGTTCCAGCCCATGTCTTGTGCAATCGCACGTGCTACCGAAGTCTTCCCAACTCCTGGTGGCCCAACCAAGAGCAATGCCTTCTTTCGAGGATTACCATTCTTCCATTCATCCAACCAAGCACGAATTTTTCGCCGTTGAACTTCATTGCCTTCTAACTGGCGTTCAGACGAAGGGCGGTGCCGTTCGGTCCAATCGGTAACACCAGCCATGGTTCGTCAATTTTCCGAGGGTTCTTCAACCTTCAGTGAAGAATTTACCATTCCACTGCGAAAAGGTGGTTTACAGCGAATCGATACGGACGCGGTGTTGTTCTCCCGAGTCTCTGTCTCGGATGGTTACCGTTTGGTCTTCGAGTGATTGGTGGTCGACAGTGATGCACTTTGGAACTCCAATTTCATCTGCTCGTGCATAGCGTCGTCCAATGGAACCGCTGCTGTCGTACATTGACACGAGGTTCTGTTTCGAACACAATGTTCTGTGAATCGAGAGAGCAAGTTCGCCCATTCCATCTTTTTCAAACAATGGGAAGACACAATAGTCGACTGGAGCTACGTTTTCACTCAATCGCATGACTGTGTATTCCTCTCCATCTTTTCCAGTTTCGTCATACGCATGGTCAAGAATGTGCCAAATGATTCGGTCAATACCGAATGCAGGTTCAACCACATGAGGAATATACCATTCTCCAGTAATCGTTTCTGTACGTTGGTCACGCTTGACATGTTCAGTTTCAACCGTCACTTGTTCCCCACTCTCGAGAGTTAAGAGGTGAGGGAAAGATGTTGATGAGGGTAATCCTTCCACAGCGGCCTTTACAGCACCTGCCAATGCTCTAAATGCCGGTCCAGCTGTTGCGCCATTAATGGTCCAACCATCTGTTTCAATCACTTGTGGTTCTGAAAACTCCCGCCGTGCACGGAGAGACTTACCTGTAGCCTTTTCGTGAGACTCGAGATCGTAACATCCTCGATGGGCAATTCCAACACATTCGACCCATCCATAGGAACCATGGATTTCTGCATCCCAGCAATCCGATGCATAGTGAGCCATTTCATCGGCCTCATGTTGGCGGAATCGGAGGCGTTGTGCATCGATTCCAACTTTTACTAAAAAGTCAAACGTTTGCGCCATAAAGTACCCAACGGTTGCATGCCGAATGACATTTTGTTCAACAGCATCTTTCAAATTCATTTGAATTTCGCCTTGACCGTCTGCAATGAGTGTGACCAATTGTTCACTCCATGGCGTAAAATCATGGCCAGCATCTTCGTGAGGGTTGATGAAATACTCCAATTCAGCCATATTGAATTCACGCAAACGGATCATTCCCTGACGAGGTGAGATTTCATTCCTGTATCCTTTACCAACTTGGATTGCACCAAACGGTAAACGCTCACGATTGTGACGGTACAGGGCCGAGAAGGAAGTGAACATTCCTTGGGCAGTTTCTGGACGGAGGAAACCTGGTCGTCCCGATGAGCCAGCACCAATGGTCGTGTTGAACATCAAATTTTGGGCAGTTATTTCGCTCCATTCAACCGCTTGGCATGCTGGGCAAGGTGGCTGTGACTGAACGAGAAGTAATTGCAGTTCATCTTTGGTTAGAGAATCAGGGTTTGAATGAAATGATTCGAGCAGAGTATCTGCACGGCTTGCCTCTTCACAGGAACCACATACGGTCATGAAGTCCGAAAATTCACCAACGTGACCTGAGGCTTCAAGCACGGCATAAGGTGTCACGGTTGGGCAAGAGATTTCAACTATATTCCCCAGTGAAAGCCAGTGGTTGAGCCATGTTTGATTCACTCGATTACGAAGTCGACCACCAACCGGGCCGAAATCATACAGACCTTTGGCGCCACCATGAATCTCAAAAGCAGGAAGTAGAACGCCTCTACGTTTGAGGACACCAGACAAACGCTCTAATCTGGTTGTATCAGGTTCTGTCATTGCCACACCTAAACACCGGTAGGTGGGCTGGCCTTTCAACCTCACCGTTCTTCAAGCATAAAATTGTCCAAGCGTAGCGTTAAGAATGACCGCCATTAAAGGTAAATCATGGGGCAATCAATGGTCGCTATCACTGAACCGGATTGTACCGGTTGTGATTTGTGCATTTCACATTGTCCATTTGAGGCACTTTTACCGCTCTCAAGCAATCCAGAATCGCGTACACACAAAAAACGACCAGTAATTGTAGTAGCATCTCAATGTGTCGGCTGTCTTTCGTGCATTGGGTCGTGTCCAACTGGTGCCTTGCATGAGGTGCAAACTCCAATTGATGCAACGCAGTCTCCTCTTTTACTGATGCCACAAGCACCTGTGACCGAACCTGTAAATCGTTGGAAAAAAGGCGGAATTGGCTGGGCTTAAATCGACACAGGTTTACCCTTTCAATCGGTATGTTGATTTACTCCTTGCATACGAATGAGAACCACGGGACTGTTGAAAATAAATGGCAGATATACACTACTTGGATAATCCTCTGGAAACCGAGGAACTCTTGGAGATGCTCTGCCCTCCTGTTCGGAATTGGTTTAAGGATAAATTTCCAGACTTTACTGAGCCTCAGAAATTGGCAATTCCAGCAATTATTAATCATGAACATTTACTTCTTTGTTCTCCAACTGGCTCAGGTAAAACATTGACAGCATTTCTCTCAATTATCGACCAACTCGTGCGTCGTGCATTGGATAATAAATTAGAAAAAAGGGTGTATTGTGTCTATATTTCTCCAATTAAGGCGCTTGCGAATGATATTCAAAGAAATTTGATTGGTCCATTAACCGAAATTTCCGAATCCTATTTGCCGAGTCGGGCACAAGAAATCCGAGTCGGATTAAGAACAGGTGACACTCCACAGTCCGAGCGCCAAAAGATGCTTCGTAAACCACCTCACATTCTCATCACCACTCCTGAAAGTCTCGCTATTGCCATCACTTCTCCTCGATTCCAACCCATTGTCAGTGAAGTTGAATACATGATTATTGACGAATTGCACTCATTAGTTCCAAGCAAACGTGGTGTGCATCTGGCATTGACGCTGTCGTATTTGGATACATTACTGACTCGACCAGTACAACGTATTGGTATTTCTGCTACAATGGAACCTCTTGAAACAGTGGCTGAATATTTGGTGTCAAGTGATGATCGAGAGAGTCGCGGCGATAATACTCGAGTTTGTATTGCAAAAGTATCAGGTTCCAGAGAACTGGATTTGGATATTCTGCTTACAGATCCAAAGTTCAGTGATCTTTCTGTTCTCAAGATTTTCGAGAAGAACGTCGAAGCCATTGCAGATTTGATTGCAGCACATCACACCACCTTGGTATTCGCCAATACCCGTAAAATGACGGAGAACATTGTTCTCAAATTACGACCTTATCTCGGTGATTTGGTCGCAGGTCACCACGGTTCAATGGATAAGAAAATCCGCTTAGATGTTGAAAAAAAACTGAAGCATGGTCATTTGCGTGCTGTTGTCACATCGTCTTCTCTTGAGATGGGAATCGATATTGGTTCGGTAGATTTAGTCCTTCAAATTGGTAGCCCTGGTGATATTGCAACGGCCTTACAACGAATTGGTCGTGCAGGTCACCACGTTGGTGGAATCCCTCGCGCACGTTTCTTACCTTCGAGTGTTGATGACTTGATTGAACTTGCAGCCCTTCAGGGAGCGATTCAAACAGGTGAAATGGACCGACTTGATTTCCCTGAGAATTGTCTGGATGTTGTTGCTCAATTTATGATTGGACTTGTCATCATCAATGATTTGGACATCGATGAGGCATACGAAGTCATTGTCAATGCATGGTCGTATCGTAATTTCAAATACGACGATTTCATTGAAGTTCTTGATATGCTTGAAGATGAACGTCGAATATGGGTGGACTGGGAAGAAAACATCTATGGGAAGCGAGGATATTCCCGTATGATTTATTACACGAACATTGGAACCATCGCTCCAGATAATTCTTATTTGGTATTCAACGCAGAAGGTTCAATTCTCGGCCAGTTATCTGGCTCATTCGTATCGAATTTACGTGGTGGCGATGTCATCTTACTCGGTGGTTCGACCTACAGAGTCACCAACATTCAGGGCACACGAGTGAATGTAGCATCGGTAACAGGACATCGACCAACTGTACCTTCATGGTCGGGTGAAGCACGTTCGCGATCACGTGAACTTTCGAACGCCCTTTTGAGCCTCATTGGCCATTGTATTGTGGCCTTACGTCGTGAGCAAGATCCACGGATTTTGTTACGTGATGCTTACGGTCTTTCCTCTGGTGTAGCCAATGCCATTGCCCGTCATCTTGAAGAACATTCCATCGATTCATTCCAGGTTCCAGATCCAAACCGCATTTTGGTCGAACAAGTGATTTCCGGTGGCCATCCGACGTACATGATTACAACATGCCGAGGGAGAGGTTTTAACACAGCCCTCGGATATTTCATGGCAGGATTAGCAGAATCGAATAATATCACTGTCATTGAATTATCTTTTGATGAAAATGGATTATTGATTCGAACATCTGAAGAAGTCGACCCTGGACAAATGTATAAGGCGTTCAGAGATAATGACCACACCGAAGTTATTGAACGCTATATTGTCAACACACAAATCTTTGCAAAACGTTTCCGTGAAGTCGCTGGGCGTTCGATGATTATTCCAAAACGAATTGGTTCTGAAGAAATCAGTCCACAGCAATTCCAACAACGTGCAGATGCATTGCTCAACAAACATCGCACCATTGATGACAGCCTTCTCATGCGTGAGGCTAAGAATGAGATCATGTTTGGCGATATTGACATGAAAAGTCTCCAACAATTCTTGAATCTCTGTGTCACAGGTGATGCACGTATCGTCCATAACAAAGTCACCGTTCCATCACGGCTCGGCATGTCTTTGTTCATGTCTGCATTTGAAGACTTGATGGCTATGAAAACCCGTGCGTTTTTGGTCAAGGATATCGACCCTGAAGTTCTTCGTCGTCTTCTCGGAACTCGTAGTCTCGCTACCGAACTGACTGCGGAACAACTTTCCAAATTCTATCTCGATAAAGCACCAATTCCTGAAAATGCTCAGCAGTTATTTACGCTCATGTCCCACGGAGGTGGACTAGATTCATCGTTCCAAAATCCGTTGTATAATGATAAGCTTCAGGACATCGAAATGGACTTACTTCGAGAATGGGTTGAAGTTCTTTGTCAAGACGGGAAAATCACTAAATTAGAAGGTACGGGTGCAGAAGAGTTGGACGGAAAGTGGTTCAGTTCTTTCATGGCCGAAATCCACGGAACTCTCGGTTGTCTTTCGGTCAATGGTGGTGGTGAAGTTGATGATTTGCGTGAACTGCACATTAGCGGTTTATCGTACAAGGTTGCTACGGAGTTTGATGGAAGAGTACCGACAGCATGGGAAGAGAAAGAACTGGGTGACCCGCATGAAGCATTACGTGTCAAAATTATCGAAATGCTCGGAAGTGAAGGTCCTCAAACAGGTGATGTTCTTGGACAACGATTACCCTTCCCTCGTAAGATGGTTGATCGTATCTTAATGGAACTTGAAACTCGCAATGTCTTATCTGTTGGTTTCTATAAACAAACCGACGACGCTGAATATATTCTGAAAATTGATGAGCACCGATTGATTGATGGATCGGAAGATGTCGTTGAATATCGGTGGGTACAAAACCTCGTTTTCGACAAGACCTTCAAGATGTATGATGATGGATTTACCGCCTTTGATTCCCACGTCTTGTTCCAAAAGCAACAAGAACTCCTGTATCGAGTGAATGATTTCCGATTCAAAGACTGGCAGGATATGCAACTCGATTCTGACATCATCATGGGCCGTCTTTTGCACAACAAAATGGGCTATACGAACAAAGAAACTATTCCAATGTTGCTTGGTTTGAAACCAGAACCTTGGATTGGAGCAATGGAAGAAGAATTACTTCGTAGAATTCCTATTGGCGAAAATGTAACTCGGCAAGAAATCATGGAAGGATTCCCGAAAGGAGATGAGCATCGTGCTTTACAGCGTGACATCAAGTATGCTATGTCGAATTTAGAACGTCAGATGCTTGTCGTCAAACAATTTGAAGATGTATCTGGACGCCGACGTCGCCTCTCCTTATTCCATCGAGTACACGGTGTCTATGAGGCGCTTGATTTCGAAAGTTCCTTGGCCGACCTCATACGAAGAATGGGACCAGTCAAAGGCAGTACTCTTCGGTTCTATGTGACACGCTCGTTTGAAGATTTGACAATAGCTCTCATGAATCTTGAGAAAGAGGGGCGTATTGCGAAAGTAATGGCTTTAGTTCCCGACCCTGAAGCATTTTACTGTATGCCCGATGAGGTCGATTTCCTTCAACGTCCACGAAGAGAAGACCGACAAATCCGTATACTTACTCAGTCGGACCCCTATGTATCGAGATTCATTTGGGAAGTTCGCAGTGTCCTTGACCGAGGATGGTATCTACCGGTTTTCAAAGGAATTGATCCGATTGGGAAAGTTCTGATGTTCAAGGTAAATGACTACCTGGTCATCAAAGATTTACACATTCCGACTGCGTATCTTGAAGAGTTTTGTACCGCCTTCGAGGTTTTGTTAGAAAACCACGCAGACCAGTTGGTCGATGTAGCCGTGATGTCAAATTTCAACAGTGAACCTGTTGCGAGTTTAGATGAAAAAACACGTTCTGCACTCGAATCAATCGGGTTCAAAATGGCTGGAGAACGCATGATACGTGGTGGGGTAGTTGACCCTCAACCAAGAGAAATTGCAGAACGTGCACTCTTCTATCGTCATCACCTGCACCAAAAGACGCGTCTTGAGCATGAAAGTGCAGCGGTCAAACATGTTGATGAAATCCGTGATGACTTTGCATTGCGTGGCCGCTGTGAACTGTATCGCGTAGACTTGAAGAGTATGGCAAGCGCTAACCGTTTGCATCAAGGTGTCAATCTCCGAGGTCATCAAGTTTGGTCGACTTACGAACATTTCCAGAATTTATTAGCGATTCGTGGAGAACCACCTGAAGATGAACTCTGGGATATCATTGACTTCTTTAGTTCCAACTCGGACCCAAATTTGTTCAAAGAACGACATGCTCTCACGCAATCAGAATTCAGGAAACTGATTCAACCGTTAATTCGAACAGGTCATATTGTTCAAGATTTCAGAGGCGGGTTCCGGACTGTGAAACTTGTTAAAAACATTGATCGAGTTGAGTTGCGACGTGAATATTTACGAAACTTGGTAAAAGAATATCCAGTGATTACCCTCAAACAAATACTTCGCTTAGCAGGTACTCCGTTCAAACCTGAGGAAATTAAATCAGTTCTTACCTCGTTTGAGCAAGATGGTACCTTGGTGAAGGGATTCCTCATCGAAGACCTCGACCAGGTGTGCTGGGGTCGTAAGAATCTGCTTGAAGAAGCTCAAGATATACCTCCTATCCGTGATTTTGTATTGCCTCCGAGTGACCCAATTGCACCTTACTTTTCCGATATTCTCAAAGAGAAATTCGGGTTTGGCTCCGCATATTTAGTGTTCAAGAATGCTGAACCAATTGCAGCATTCAAGGCTAACACTCGTAACAATATTATCGATATCAAAGATTACGAAGGTTCTGAAAAGGCATGGCGAATTGTCAAAGAATTCGCTTGGGAACATCAAATGCCACTCCATACCGATTTGCGAATTGGTGGAAAACGACTCAAGTGACCTTTTGCATTGCAAGTAACTTGCTGTCAATTTCCTGTAAAATCAGATTACCAATGGATTGATAAGACACTGTGGCACACCTTTTACTATGAAAGGACAGACAGTAGCCCTCGTACTGATTTTTTTCTTGAGTTCACTTTCTCCACTCTTTACGACCGTTAAGGCCGAAAACTCGACCGGTATTGAAATATTGGATACTGTTGTTAATCCTGCCAATAATCACACCTATCATTTGCTGAGTGCCAGTTCTTGGGAAGATGCTGCCAATGCTGCACGTGGACTCAGTGGATTTCTCACAACGGTCGAAGATGCCCAAGAGAATCAATGGCTCTTCGACACATTTGCTTCCTTTGACAACCAATCACGTCACCTCTGGATTGGCTTATCTGACCACGATGAAGATGGGTATTACAAGTGGCATGATGGAACACCTTTCTATTACAACAATTGGGGAGACAGTCAACCATCAGAAGGGGGCGATGAAGATTATGTTCACATTGCCAGCACAAATATGGGTAACATAATGCCAACCTCTTGGAACGATTTAGAAAATGACCCTCAGTATTTCCCAGTTTATGGCGTAGTTGAAGTTGGGGAAGGTGCAGACTTTTCTCT
>JAPKCL010000164.1 GCA_028822955.1 Candidatus Poseidoniaceae archaeon | reverse complement strand
GCAAACCAATCTGCCCGAGCATGAACAGATGCTGAACTACCCCTCCAGCCATGAATGAATACAATGAGCGGAGCGGTATGGTCTTGTTTGAACGAAAGAACATGGGTCGTAATTGAATCAAACGTTCTCAAATGAGAGTTCCATTCTATTGAATCAATCGAACCCTTTGGTGGCCCAGGAGCAATAAAAATTGCACTTGCCATAAATTCCATATAGGCATTATACAAACAATATGCGGCAAGTACGATCCAGAGAGAAGTGGGAAGTGCTAATTGGAAGAGTGTAGCAAGAATGACAAGTAGGGATATCGAGGTCCAAATGAGCGTACGCAACCACTTTGAAGTAAGCAAGGACATAGAATCACCAAGTAGAATCACTTAGTTTGCTTCTTGTCTTTCTTAACTTTTTTATCTTCGGATGATTCACTTTCTTTGTCACTTGAATCATCCTTTTCGTCCGGCACTACTTTCTTTGCCTTTTTTACATCAGATACAACTTTCGATGCTTTCTTAGCCGATTTTTCTTCTTGGCGTTGTGTGAAACGATCTCCGTAGGTTGCCATGCTTTCGAGTTTGCCGATAAAGCCAGTTGAAACTTCACCTTCAGCAGGTACGTGCTTGACAAGGAATGCTCCGAACAATGAATCATAAAGGCCTTGATTGGATTCACTTCCTTTCTTAATAGAGGAATTAACAAAGTAGAGAATGATAAATGTGATTCCGAGTACTGACCAAACTGATGCCCAAATTTGTTCGCTTCCCGTCGCCGAAAACATTGAACCTGCGAAAATCATCAAGAAGACAATTCCCATGAGTGCAAGGATACCAGTTGAATTGACAAAGAGTGCATGCAAAAAGTTTGGCTTACTGCCAGCAGATGTAATGTTCTTTGTCCGGGAGACGAAATTGCCGAGAGTGCGGCCTGACATAATTGGTACTACGACCAAGTTCAATGTAAGTGCAGCAAGCGCTACGATAGCGAATATTGTTGTAAAGGCATCAAGGATGGCGACTGAGAATAGAAACCCGAATATTGGGCCCAGATTAACTACGAAATTGGTTAGGCCGGCAATACGGCGAGCATTTGGTGTAGCGATTTCAAAGTCAGCAGGAAGTCCTTCAGATGCGACTCGAACTCGTTTAGCCTTAGGCTCCTTTGCAGTGGCTGCTTTGGCAACTGGTTTTGCCTTTGCTACTGCTTTGGCAACTGGTTTTGCCTTTGGTATTGCTTTGGCAACTGGTATGGCTATAGCCGCAGGTTTTTTTGCCGAATTTGAGCCAACATCACTTGCTTTATCGAGTAATCCCATTATTCCACTTCCTTTTGTTAATTTCAACTATCATCTGACTGATAGAGTGTTGCGACTGTACTGTACACTTCGAAGTTCGAGGAGCCAACGAAAGCATTAATCGAATCTTCACTCATGTTTCCAAGTTGTCCATCGACAATCGCTACGAATTGTTTACGTAAGTCATCGTCTGAAGATGCTGCATCACTTGCAACTTCCTGGTATATTTCGAACTCCTCGCTCGCAATAAAAGCCGAAACGACTTCTTCAGAAAGGTCAGAGCCAAGGAGATCGTCAACAATGGCTACAAAAGAGATGAACAGTTCATCGGAGTCATCGGAAAGTTCGGAACCCACTGCCTCTTCGGCTACCGTTGGTTCAGATTCTTCTTCCATCATAGCCATGACTAACTTACGTTCAGACATGAGTCCTTCAAGAACCGGTCGAAGTTGTGCAAGAAGTTCAGCATCTCCCGAAGACTTTGCAGCTTGATATTCAGGTTTTAGTGTTCGAAGCTCATTTTCCAAAGAAGATAATTGAGACTGTAAGTCGTCTGAATCTTCTTCGCCCAGTAATTCAACAACAGGAGCGTCACGGATTTCAGAAACCTTGGAGTCGTGCTCTTTTTTGCGAAGTACAATGATTTCACGGTCGAGCGAGTGGCCGAAACGATCAGAATATCGGTCCAGCAATGATCCAGTTTCGCCCTTAGCTAAACGGTCGATGTGGCCGTAGATTTGTTGAAGTGGTTTATCTGAACGCTTGGCCCACATTGTACCGTATTCGTCTGTCGATGATTTGGCGGCAGGTACTGCTGCCTCATTGAGTGGGAGAGGTGTTGGTGCAACAGGGAGCGGCAAAGGTGCAACAGGGAGCGGCAAAGGTGCAGCAGGGAGTGGCAAAGGTGCACCAAGAGCCGGAAGTGGAGAAGGAAGCCCAGGGAGTGAAGGCAAGGGCATGCCTGCGATTGGAGGGAGTGGCAAACCCAGAGCAGGCGGGTTTGGAGCATTCTTTTTCTTGCCTTTGCGTAGACCCATGTGGTTCACCTCTAAACCGTTGGATGCGGGTGGAGTCTTGAACCTTACCTTCACCTATGCACAAGAATATACCAATTCAAACCATTCTGCGAATCAGGAAACTACTTTCGCCCAACCTTTCAAAATAAGGAATGTTGCTCCTGCTTCATGGATTTCAAAACGGTCTCCCGATTGTTTGTCAAACACTTGATCGCCGAATTTACATATCGAGTCATCAACAATCATTTCAACCATCATTTTGTCCTGAGTATTGAGGACAACTGCCTCATGTAATGCCGAATAAGAGTTCGAGCCGTCGGGGTCAAGTCGGCTGAGAGGGAATTCGCTTACGCGCATACCGGTCTTGCCATGAAGTGATGTTGGCCAACGAATTTGTCTTCTAACATCGATAGTAACGACCTCGTCTGTTTCACCAGCTGAGCCGAGTACTACGGACGAATCTGTTTTCAACAAATCTAGAAATAACCCTTCGTGCTTTTCTAAGACTCCGAAACTTCCATTGCGAAGACGCTCAGCACGCGCATCATGATTGACAACGTCGGCTAATTTTTGTATTGAGCCTTTACCCTTCGTGGATGTTCGACCTTCACGCTGTGATTGACTGAGGAGTCCTTGGTGAAGTGAATTAATT
>JAPKCL010000001.1 GCA_028822955.1 Candidatus Poseidoniaceae archaeon | reverse complement strand
CACCTGGTTGCTGTTCGCATCAACGATGGAGACGGACATGGTCACATCGTCGTATTGTTTTGACCAGTCATAAACGTCCATTGAAATGGCAACCTCCATGTTTCCATTATCAATCCAGAAGTTGCCGAAGTCTGGCCCCAACTCCATTTTATTGCACATTTCGGTGAATCTCATGATTTCAGTTCCGTCGGATGAATCCTTGACTGATCCACTGACGCAGTATTCATGGGAGCCGTAAGTGGTTGGTGAAGCTGTTTGAGTGTTGAAGTGAACTGAACCATAGAACCAATCCATGTTCGTGTCGCATCCATTTGCATCACACAGGGTGCTCTGCTGCTGCGAGAGCGGCGTTCCAGTATCATCGAAGAGGACGGTTTCCACCACATAATGGCTAGTTGCGCCTTCGTCTTCTGCTGTTGCACAGTCGGCTTGATAGTTGTTGATCTGGTCCCATAGAATCTCAGTTCCATCATTACAAACGAACATGTCACCCTCGGCATGGCCGCTATCTTCATCTTCGTTGCTTGCGCAATCGTTCGAATAATCACGGACCAGCTTCCAAGAAAGTATAGTTCCATCATTGCAAGTGAACGTGGAGCCATTCTCGACAAACATCAGAAGGTCGGCGTTGATGTCTGCGTTCATGGTGATGTTGTCACTATAACCACTCCATGAGCCGAACATGTCCGCTTCATCGGAGCCATCATAGCAATCTTCAGAGCCGTCATTGACTTCCCATTCGTAGACCCATTGGTCACCGCTATCGCATTGCCATTGGTTTTCAGTATTGTCGTAATCGTCTTCTGAGTTCTGGTCACCCTCGCCGAAAAGATCCATCAGGCTGTCGCTGAGTTCGTCTGCGACATCTTCAGCAACAGATTCCGCAAAGGATTCACTTGCTCCTCCAATCACTTCACCCATCATGAGAAACATGAGGGGGTTGCCAGGAGGGCAATCTCCGCAGGCTGCGACGGTTGTCGTAAGGCCTGCTCCGTCGCCAAGGTCGACAATGAGATCGTCGCCCAATGAGAACTCTATTTCTGTGCCGTCAATGTCTTCTTCAAACGTCCCAGATTCAGTGATCGAGTCGGAGAGTTCGATGTCCAATTCACCAGCATCTAAACCGATGTCCTCGGTTGGAATTCCTGAAAGTGAGAATGCGTAGTCGAGGGCACCAGTGTAGGTTCCAGAAATTACGCCGCACAAATCAACGACCTTGCCAGCATTGTTACCAGATTCTGCACCCATGTCAAGGTCCCATTCATCCAAGCAGTACCAAGAGGTGTAGTCGTTTGCAGACATTGACACATAGATTGGGCTTGGTGAGCCAAGGCGCCACTGAGTTGCGGATTCTGTGATGCCGTAGGACACAGAAATTCCAGTATCGAAATCGATTGGAAGTTCTTCGCCGCCGCCTTCAAACAAAGCCTCAAACGAAATGTCATTGGCAATTGAGAAGGACATTGAAAAGGCCATATCAGCGCCAACGAGATTGTAATCATCGTCGAGGTATTCGGTGTAAGCCATGTCAACAGTGAGCACTTGTTCACCCGTAGTTGACGCATCGATGTCAAAGGAAGTGTCAGTGCCGCCGAACGAGGCTGCTTGGAGCCAATCGGTCATAAGCAGTCCATCGGAGAGAACGCCGTGTCGAAGCGTTACTTCGTCGGTTCGGCTCCAAACGCTAACATCGTCACCCGTAAGGTTCTGGATCGTTTGGGGCGTGATGTCTTCAGTATGATGGACATAAACGTTTGAAGACCCTGTGAGGAGTTGACCGACGATTAAATTGAAGCCTGCATCATCTGCAGCACCCATCACTTCTCCGAGCATTTCAGGCAAGTCAAGACCTGTGAAGTTGGTCAAGTCAGAGTCGAGACTGGTCCAATCGTATTCTACACCATAGTAAAATTCAGAGGCTTCAGCAGGGGCAGCAGCCACACTGCTAAGTGGGGCAATTGCAGCAAGAAGTAAAGCGGTCATCAACAGGCTCGGCATGAAACTACGTGTGTCCATGATAAAACCGAATGCCTGCGAGGGTATCAAGGTATTGGCGGACAAAATCCGTGGCGTTGGAATATTTCTATTCACTCTTTGCACTTTTTGCTTTACGGCAAATTTCAACGAAATTCTCAAACATTTCCTTGCCAAATTCTGAATCGTTAACTTCGGGATGGAATTGTAATCCAAACCGGTCTCCTTTTTCATTTTCCATGCCTTGAACCTTGCACGAAGGACTGCTTGCAGTAATGAAAAAACCTTCAGGAACAACGTGGACTTCATCATTATGCGACTCCCAAACAGTTTGAGAGGGGGCGGTGTTGGCAAATATTTCCCCACCTTCATTTTGTAACTCGATTTGCATTGCTCCAAACTCTGGTTCAGGAGACTCGCGTGCATCTCCGCCGTAAAAACGGGCCATGAATTGATGACCGGCGCAAATGCCGAGAACGGGAACATCAAGTTTGAGATAGGCTCCGCAATTTCCAAGTTCTCCGGTCAGGCCAACTCTTGCCGCCCCACCCGAGAGAATGACTCCATCGACCTTGCGTACGTCTTCAATTGGCGTAGTATTCTCGATAATCTTGGTATCGACCTTGAGGTAGCGAAGCATTCTCCACTCTCTGTGAGTCCATTGTCCGCCATTATCAACGACATCGATCACGAGTGGTTGTTCATCCATACCTTCACCTGTATTTTCTCCTGTGCTGGTCGAATAACCTTGAACATGTCGCACTAAAAGTGTAGAAGAATGGGTTGATGGGGAAGGAGTGCAACCGATGGACATGGTGCGAGTCTTGGTGGTTGGCGCCGGACTAGCGGGTCTCGCCTGTGCACTCGAAGCAACAACAGCAGGCCACCATGTCGTCGTTCTTGAGCGCTCTTCGAGAATTGGCGGTCGAGGTACAACGCAGAACCTTGATGATTTCCCAGTTGGATTTGGACCCCACCTTTTTCTCAAGAAAGGTCCGTTCCACGACCTTGTTCGGAAATTAAGCCGAGTCAAACTCGCCGCGACCCCGCTTCGTCTCGATCGTACCGAAATCATCGGGCAGGGAATCGTTCGACCCTTGGATGATATCAAAACTTCAGTGACCAATAAACGAATTTTACGCGATGCAAACAGTGATGAGCCCCTAGTAGAGGGGTGTAAACTCCTTTCATCATGGGGGGGTGGACTGAGCGACCTTCGATATACAGGGTTGCAAAAAAATCACCTCCTGGTTTCAAATGAAGGCTGGGCGGGAATGATTGGACGGCTTGCTGCTGCATTGGATGAGGTAGGCGTCTTCATCGAATGTGGCCCCGAAGTACAACGAATTGAGCCAGGTAAAGCGACTCTTGCTGACGGTAGAGAAATCGAGACCGACGTCATCGTTCTAGCATGCGGCCCATCTGCTGCCCGAAAAATCACTCGAACACTGGATGAACAACGGGCCACAGATTTGTTTTCATCCCTCGAACGAATCACGGCGAGTTTCGTTGAAGTCGGCTTGGATTCAAAATCTCTTTCTGGAAAACACGCAGTTATCGATACACCCCACCAGCGTATTATTCTCGATTATCGAGCGATTCAACCGCGACTAGGGCGTGAAGGCAGTCACCTTTCTGCCATCGCCATTGGAGGCCTTGAAACAGACCCGGGTGAAACACGATATGCTTCAGCAGATGAACGCCTCGCCTCGCTCAAATCTTTCCTTGACAAGAGAGCCAGCGGCTGGCAAGAACATATTGTTCATCATTCTGAACAATCGAAAATCACGGTTCACGATACGGACTCCTCTCGAATACCCCAACAAGCGATGGCCGACCTCGGTGTGCTTTTTGCCGGAGCTTGGGTCGAAGGAGAGCACATATTGGCCGATGGAGCAATCTCATCGGGCCGCTTGGCGGGTAGAAGTATTACAGCAGCCAAACCTTGAACACTTATCCACCTCCAACCAATGGACGGATTATGCGCTTCGTTTCATGGAACGTCAACGGCATCCGTGCCGCAATCAGAAAAGGAATTGATGATTATTTTGAGGCCTTTGATGCAGACATCATCATGCTCCAAGAAGTACGCGCACTCCCTGAACAATTACCAAAGGATTGGAATTGGCCAGAAGGTTACCAGACCCATCTGCATTGTGCTGAAAAGAAAGGCTACTCGGGCGTAGCCACCCTTTCCCGTTCCGAGTTTACGAGCATCGAAACAGGCATGAATGGCACCGTTGACAAAGGCGATACTGAGGGGCGGATTTTAGTAACGGAGCACCAAGGATTCACTTGCATCAATACCTATTTGCCAAGTGGTTCGAACAAACAAGAACGACAAGAATTCAAAGATGCATGGATGGCTGAATGGCGTACTTTCCTTACCCCTTACCTCACCTCGAAACAACCAGTTATTGTTTGCGGCGACCTCAATGTCGCTCATACCGAAGACGATATTTGGAACGCAAAAGGCAATGCAAAATCAAGTGGATTTCTACCACATGAACGAGAATGGTTCACCCATCTTCTTGCAGATGGATGGACTGATGCGTTTCGAGAGCATGTAGGGGATGGAGAAAAAATCTATTCATGGTGGTCAAACCGTGGACAAGCCCGAGCCCTGAATCGAGGTTGGCGAATCGATTATTTCCTCCTCAATGCAGCGGCAGCAGCGCTGGTTGAAAATGTCAGCATCGAACGGCAAGGCGGCATTGATGTTTCTGACCATGCGCCAGTCATCTTGGATTTGAAACTCTAAACGGCTTCTTCAATATCTGCAAAATCGATCAGCAAAGCATCGACTATATCCCGTAAAGATTGCAGACTTGAGTGTTGAATTTTCACCGTAAGATGAACTTCACCGCTTTTTTCAAGTGAACTTACTTCGCAATTTGATTGCTGAGCGGCTACAAGAAAAAGGGGAGCGAGTTTAGCCTCTCCAGTCCATTCAATTGTTGCTTCATGCAACTCGCTCATGTCAACTGGTAGAGGTGGGCTATTATGAGGATGACTCGTCGCAGAACCATGGCGAAGGGCGGTGATGAGTTTTCTGTACTTGCCGGAACCGGGGGTGTCAACCTTGGCGAGGCGCGAACAAACCACGAAGGACGGAAAGCAATACTCTTGGTTCGCGGAGATGAAGACACTTTGGAATTCATCTCCTTAGTAGGTACAATGGGCATTACGATTGTCGAAACGCTTTACCAACCAGGGCATATCGATGCCCGAGGTTATTTTGGAAAAGGTCGGTTACAAGATGTCGCCGATGAACTCACTTCACGTACCTTGCCAAATCATCCATGGCAAAATGTCGATTTGGTACTGATACACACCAACGCTTCACCTCGACAATTAGTCGGAGTGAGTGAAGCGGTAGGGGTGGAGGTTTGGGACCGAGTACGCTTGTTACTCTCCCTGTTTACTTCCCATGCCTCCTCACTTGAAGCGAGAACCCAAGTGCGTATTGCGCGTATGCAGAGTGACCGAACCGTTCTACGTGAACTTGCAAATCAAGAAACAACGGGCGAAAGAGCGGGGTATGGAGGTGGCGGTATCACAGCATTACAGGGGATCATCGATAACATGAATCGAGAACTTTCACATCTACGCAAACGCCAGAAAAAACATGCCGTTGCTCAATCCGAGCGAAGAAAGCAACGTTCTCGTGGCGGGGCTATGACGGTTGGTTTAGCAGGCTACACCAATGCTGGAAAGTCAAGCCTCTTTCTTTCTCTTTCGGGTAAAGAAGTGCTCGTGAAGGATAAATTATTCTCGACTTTAGAGACGGTAATCGGCAGGATGGAAGACAGTCCTCGGGTTCTTTTAGCCGACACAATTGGTTTCATCGACCACCTTCCAAGCACGACCCTCGACGCCTTTCGCGCTACATTAGCAGAAGCCTTGGAAAGCGATTTGTTACTTATTTTAGCAGATGTAAGTGACAATCCCGAGGAATTAGAACGTAAATTGTTCACTTCACGCAGCGAAGTATTCACTCGCTTTTACGGTGAAGAAATCGATGAAGAATTCCCATGGAAGTCTGTCGATACGTCCGTAGTCAACCACGTTGTAACCGTTTTGACCAAGTGCGACCAGGCTACAGATGCCCAAAAAGAGGAAGGGATTGCAACAGTAGCCGCACTCGGTTTGCCTGAACCAATCCTTATTTCAGCCCATTCTGGAGAAGGTATGCAGGAACTCAAGGATACAATACTTCTCCATCTTTTCGGCCCACCTATGGACTTGTTTCTCCTCCCAGTTCCTGCAGAAGGTGGCCGGGCAGTAGAAGGTTTAGTTTCCGATGTATACGATGCTGGATTGGTCGCAGGCCGCATCAATCACGACGATGGTATCGTGGAATTACGTGTTTGGATACATGAGCATGCTTTGGCAAGATTGCTCGCACACTCAAAACACCGCATTGAAGTGAAGTAGGACGGTGTTCTACGCAAAGCATGGCCGAGTTGGAAGGAGACACTTCTACCAGCGAACCAATTATCGTAGCGGACGATTACATCGATGAATTAACTGGGCTATCTGAGCCAAAAGGAGAACTCACCTTCGCCTCATCAACAACCATTCTCACAATGCCCGACCCAATCATGCATCCAATGGGTCAAGCAATCGGCGTATTTTTATTATTCATCTGCCTTCTTGGTTTCCTTAATGGAGTCGATTATGCATCACCAGACGCTGGTCTTGTCCGGCCCGATGAATTCGTCTATCGTCTTTCTTTGACAGCACCAGATGAAACAGCTACTTTTCGAGGCGTCGTCTATGATCATGAAGACCAGCCTTTAGAGAACGCTACTCTTTACCTCTCTTGGGACGATGATGGGATTTGGAATTCAACAGAAATTCTGACAAAAGCCGATGGCTCATTTGAATTTGAACGGCTTGACCCCGGTTTAACACGTGTTGACATCATTGTTGAGCGTGACGAGCACCGCGACGTATATTCCAACCGAGTGCTGCTCTCACCACCTGCAATGATTGAACCAATTGGCTTCACAACCATCGATTTCACAGTCCCTTCACCCGAAGATTTCGCTACCCAGCCCTGTACGAATGGAGCCGATGAATGCGAGATACGAACCATTGACATGACGCCAGAACAAATGGACCATCCACTGATGGATTCCGGTGCTTCAAGCATTTACATCACCATCGGTTTTGCTTTCATTGGCCTTGCTTTGATTGCTACAGGATTCACATTATGGGCAATGAAAACCGGCTCAATCGCTATTCTAAGAACGGCAGCATCACTTTCGTTTTTCGGAATGGGCCATTATTACACTGCATGTTGCTTTGGAATCGTCGCATTCCTCCTTACCTTTGCCGTGCCTAAACGCCATATCATGGTGGGAGAGAACACCCCCTCAAATGGACAATTGTGACCCATGCACCCCATCCAACTTAAGGGGGCTCAGCCCAACAGGGCGTCATGGACCTCTTCGCCTCGGCATGGATGACGCGGTCTCTTGGCGAATCCGTTTCTGCGGTTCATCTTGAGCAAGAAGGAGGGATTTTCGCCGGAGGGTGGAATGGTAACCTCAAACACTGGGATGCTGAAGGAGAGCTGGTATGGACGGCAACACTACCGGACAGAATCACCGTTCTTGCCATTCACGGAGATTCAGTCTTTGCAACCGCTGGCCTCCATGTCGTTTGTCTTGAAGCGGCAACAGGCACCCAGAGATGGAGTCATGCCTTAGAGGGCAGTGCAGATTCGCTCTATGTCTTCGAGGAATACTTGTATGCAGTATCATCGGTCTACGATATTGAACATAATGATTTTCTTGAATCAGCCGTTTGGAACTTTTCATTTGATGGTACGATGAACTGGATTCAGCGAATGGATGAACGGCCATGGACCATTCAAGAATTCAAAGGAAAATTATATTTCGGATTGGGCCGGCCTAAATGTGGTTTTTCAGCTCTTGACGCTCAAGGAGTTATCACTCATAATGCCGTCAAAACCGATTCCCCGATCACTTGTGGTTCAACCACCCCCTCTGACATGCTTTTCGGCCACGCCAACGGCGCAGTGTCGAATCAGAAAGGCAAAGTAATCTCTTCTGAACAAAGTGCCATCGAACTTCTTTATGCAACCTCCGAAGGCTATGTGGCGGCATTGGAAGACGGTACTCTCATTTCAAGAAACGGCAAAGTCGAAGCATGGTCTGCAGTTGGAGACCCCGTCGCCGTCCAATCAGGAGGCTTTTCATTTCAGGGCCATCAAACTCACTGGGTTGGCCGATGGTCGGGCTCACAAGGAGTAATTGAGATTCGAAACATCGATTCAGGGGAACTTTTGGTTTCGACTCAGAGCCCTCGCTGTGAATCGATTGCGTCAGATTCAACTCGCTTGGCTCTCGGTTTTGAAAATGGAGAAATCCGACTATGGGAACATTCTATGTTTGAACGTCGCATGAAACACGGGCACAAGAGCGAAAAGAAAGATGAGCGAAAAACCGCCTTGCAAGATAAGCTCAGGGCGCTTCGTGACCGGTGATGCACCACAGTTAGTCCCAGACACTCGATGTTGAATCATCTACAGTGACCGGGGTATCCGCCACACTACTGGAATCGATATCAGTCCCGACAGCATATTGTGGCTGTTGAACTGGCATTTGTCCCATTTGTTGTTGCGGCATCATGCCTTGCTGTTGCATTCCTTGTTGCGGTATGTACACAACCATAGGTTTCGGTGCTCCACCAGTCAAGGCCCCAACGAGAAGTAAGATGCCCCTGAGTCCGCAGCAACAGGCTCCAAGCGTACCTAGGAATCCACTAGAACCCAATCCATTTTCATCAGTATATGTGTAGGTAAACGAGTTATCTGGGCCTATTGTGAACGCCTCCATATCATCACTGTTTTCAAACTCATCTGTGGCATCTGACCAACTTGACCCCGCAATACCAAAAGATGCAATTGCGAGTACGATACAGATTCCACCAACGATTAAAACGGGCTTGTTTGCCATAAATTGTCCACCCAGCCGAGATATTAAACAGAACGGCCTCATTTATACGATATCTTTATGATATCACTATGATAGCATTGAATGGAGAGAGTCATGCAAGCAACGCCATCACAAAAAATTGCCGAGCCAAGATTGGATGAAATCATGTTCAAGGATGTAGAAAAAACCACCATCAGCGGTTTTGCCGGCCTCGGCATTCACATCTTAGGAGTGCCACTTCTTTTCTTCGCCACCTTCATCCTCTATGCGTTCGGGGGATTCGGATTCGCCCTTGGAATTCTTCTTCAAATCACCATCGGTCTTGCTTGGTTCATGATGTTCAACAGTTATCTCATCGTCAATCCTAACGAAGGAGTCGCACTGCAATTTTTCGGCAAATATGCCGGAACCGTCGACGATGAAGGTTTCCATTACCTCCTCAATCCGCTGTTTGAAAAGCAGAAGATATCTCTTCGAATCCGCAACTTTGAATCTACAAAACTCAAGGTTAACGATGTCAATGCAAACCCAATTGAAATCGGCGCAGTCGTCGTCTGGAAAGTTGTCGATACCGCTGAAGCATTGTTTGAAGTCGACAACTACCGTGATTATGTCCAAATTCAAAGTGAAGCAGCATTGCGCGCTATGGCAACGAAATATCCTTACGATATTATCGAAGACAAGGATGTGGGAGGTATCGCACTTTCGAGCCATCAAGAACTGATTGCCCAAGAGCTACAACTTTCAATCGAAGCCCGTCTAAAGCGAGCAGGAATTCAAGTTCTTGAAGCACGTATTAGCCACCTTGCTTACTCCCAAGAGATCGCACAGGCTATGCTTCGTCGCCAGCAAGCAAGCGCAGTTGTTGCAGCACGCACAGAGATTGTCAAAGGAGCAGTTGGCATGGTCGAACTTGCCCTTGAGCAACTCAGTGCGAAGAACATCATCGTATTGGATGAAGACAAAAAAGCCTCGATGGTCAGTAACCTACTCGTTGTACTCTGTTCAGAGACAGATACGACGCCGATTGTCAACGCGGGCACCTTGTATCAGTGAGGCGCTTTTATGAACACAGACCTCATTCTTTGGTCTCTACCCAGTTTCCTGATAGCCCTGCTTTTGTTTGGCTACGCTGCTTACAATTTTACCCGTGGAGGGGTATATGTGAGCGGCAAGGGTTGGATGTCAAAGGAAGATGCCACTAAGTCGTATTATTTTACTCAAATAATAATGGTAGTTCTGGGAATCTTTCAAATCGGTAGTGGATTAATTAAGATCTTTCTTTGATGAAAGGGGTGAAAGATTGTGACGAAAAAGAAGGTACTGCTGCGAATTGACCCCGAACTCCATGAGGTGTTAAGGCGCATGGCTGAGACTGACATGCGTTCAGTGAATGGCCAGATTGAGTTTCTTCTCAGAAAAGCAATCATAGAACAGCGAGGCGAATAAATATGGATCAAGGTCTTACAAACAAAGAGCAAGAGGCAAGTTTTGTCGCACGTTGGTTCGGATTCGCTGGATGGCGAACAATGTCAGCAAAGGCTCGAATTTTAACTCAAATCATTTACAGAGTTTTTTTCTTACTCGGATTGGCAGCCCTCATCATCGCACACGACATGATTACGGGTAATGAACCGGGTGGTTTAGCAATCTTTGTGATGATAGTGGGCTGGTTTCTTGCTTTCCAAGTCTTTGTTAATTTCATCTTTGTCGAAGGCTCTCGTTAACTGAGACTCATTCAGGCGTACGTGGCCCAGTCATTTCTTCGGGGCGGACCCAAGCATCAAATTCTTCATTCGTTAAGTATTCTAATTCAAGAGCAGACGCTCTCAAGGTCAATCCCTTTTCATGAGCGTTCTTTGCAATCTTTGCGGCTTTGTCATAGCCGATATGATTGTTGAGTGCAGTGACTAACATCAATGAATTCTCAAGATGTGCTGCAATGTTCTCCTCGACAGGTTCCAAACCTTCTACGCATTTTGTCCTAAACGCAGTGCATGAATCAGTGAGTAATCGAATTGAGTGGAGGAGATTATGAATCATCATCGGTTTGAAGACGTTCAATTCGAAATTACCTTGGCTGCCTCCAACGGTAATCGCTACGTTATTGCCCATCACTTGGCAACACACCATGGTCAATGCTTCTGCTTGGGTTGGATTGACCTTACCAGGCATGATTGAAGAGCCAGGTTCGTTGGCTGGCAGCGATAACTCACCAAAACCACATCGGGGGCCAGAGCCCAACCATCGCACATCATTTGCAATTTTCATTAAAGAAACTGCAAGGGTATTGAGAGCGCCTGAAGCAGCCACTACCGCATCATGTGCAGCAAGTTGAGCGAATTTATTTTCAGCCGAGCAGAACGATAACCCGGTAATATTAGCGATTTCATCTGCTACCATTTGAGCAAATAATGGATGCGTATTGAGGCCAGTGCCGACAGCAGTTCCGCCAAGTGCTAATTCGAATAAATCATCGAGAGCAAAATCAATTCGTCGCAGGTCAGCATCGAGTTGAGCAACCCATCCCGATGCTTCTTGACCAAGTGTGAGCGGCACAGCATCCATCAAATGGGTACGGCCAATTTTGACGATGTCTTTCCAGGCATCGGCTTTTGCTGCTAATGCATTGCGTAGAGCGCGAACACTTGGCAGTAAGTTGTGTGTAATTGCCTCTGCCGCAGAAATATGCATTGCGGTTGGAAACGTGTCGTTCGAAGATTGTGCCCGATTGACATGATCGTTAGGATGGACGGGTGTTTTGGAGCCCATTACGCCTCCAGCCAGTTCAATGGCCCGATTTGCAATGACTTCATTTGAATTCATATTGGACTGTGTTCCACTTCCAGTTTGCCAAACGCGAAGTGGAAAATGTTCATCGAGACAATTATCTAAAACCTCTTGTGATGCAGCAATAATGAGGTCGCCAACAACGGGGTCGAGTTGTTTTAGAGCAACATTTGTTTTTGCAGCAGCTTGTTTGAGGATTCCAAAAGCACGAATAACGCCTACAGGCATTGTATCGTCTCCAATGTCGAAATTAATCAGAGAACGGGCGGTTTGGCACCCATAATACTTGTCAGCAGGAACTTCAAGTTCACCCATGGTGTCGGCTTCGATACGAACATCGGCCATGTACTGCCCTTGGGGCTGAACTTCTTCACAGTTCGCACAGAGACCCCACTGCGAACATCTTCTCTGAGAATATGTTTAAATTATGACGCAGCAGTCCGAATGACATACGGATATGGGGCTTTTATGCGTTCTAGGTTAAAGACTACCCACTACGAGTTAAAGTACTACTTGGTAGAACTAAATGAACTACTGCGGTGGTAAAGCACTTTTCATTCCCATACTGATTACTGAATTGTAACACGAATAATTTGTTGCGGAGTGCTCGGGCGGTCTCCAGGGAGTTTATCACACATTTCGATTGCTTTGACAACATCCATTCCTTCGCTAACCTCGCCAAAGACAGCGTGGTTTCCATCGAGCCATGGTGTGGCAATGGTGGTGAGGAAAAATTGTGATCCGCCCGTGTTCTTTCCAGCATTTGCCATGGAAAAGACTCCGGGCTTGCTGTGCTTGAGATTCAATGCTGAAGATTCACAAGGGATTTTCCAGCCTGGGCCTCCTTGGCCAGCTCGTCGATCAGAGGGGTCGCGTGAATGGGGGCAACCGCCTTGAATCATGAAGTTCTCAATTACACGATGGAAGTGAAGGCCGTCGTAATGCCCAGCCTCGACCAATTTAGCGAAATTCGCTACGGTGTCGGGTGCTTTTTCGTCGTAGAGTTCGATGGTAATGTTACCTGCGCTGGTTTCCATAAGGGCTTGCATGGACATTGCCAGGCATCGGAAGGTCAAGAGCATTCGCCTTCTTCACTTTCTTTTCTTTTCGAAAAGTCAAACTTTCAACCATGGGCGGAAGTGTTGATCTGCATATGTTCGAGCATAATCCGCAGGGTATCCTGCAGCGAGTAATTGCTGTTCATAGGCCAGTTGCTCAGGCGTGATAGACGGGTCTGCAGCAGGTAATCCCGTGATAGAAGCATAAGCCATCTGTTGTTGTTCAAACAACTTATCTTCACCGCTGTTTCCTCCTCGTCCACGGACGATTAATACCAGTGAGAAGAGAATAATTACAATTGCCCCTGCTATGATTCCGATTGTTACCGTATCCATTCCAAAGATTTCCGAATTTGATTGAGCGCCATCAGTTGTATCATCGCCTCCATCTTCATTTGGATTTGTATTGTCCTCACCGCCATCAGTAACATTGCTGCCAAGAGTCACATTGGTGTCAACAGTTGAGTTCTCATCTTGATTTGTTTGGCCATCATCAGTCTCGCAACCGTCGATTCCAACAACAGTCCCTTCAGGAGTTTCTGGGCATTGGTCATTGATATCCTCAACGCCATCATTATCAGCATCAGTATCGATAGCTGGGCAACCATCGCCGCCATCCCCATTTGCCACTCCAGCGACTTCAGGACAAGCATCTCCGTCGAGTCCTTCAGGGTTGTCGCCATAAGAATCTCCATCGGTATCAAGCGATTGACTTGGTTCGAAAGGCCATAAGTCATTCAAATTAGAGACTCCATCGCCATCAAGGTCAGCACATCCAACTCGGTCGATGGTAGAATCGCCATAGGTTGTTGGACAATCATCAACAATCCCATCGCCAGAATCAGTTGTATTGAATCCGTCACGGTCAACGTCATTTGCCCATAGTTCCTCTTCATTCTGAATAAAGAACGGTGTGCCGATTGCCTGGTTATTGGATTCGTTGGATTCCATCAAAACATTATCGACATCAATGGTGAGTCGGCAATTGTAGATCCCCGATACCCTTTCTTCAAGCGTAGTATAGGATTCGCCACCCGAGCCAAATGTAGTGTTGTATTCTCCACTTACGGTAATAGTTTGCACCGCAATCCGGCCTATTTCCTCTCCATCCAAATCAATAAGGTCAAGGTAAAGGGTAATAGTAGCGGCATTGGCATTTCCTCGCAGACTTACCAATTCCCATGTAATTTGAACTTCAGAACCTGAAGTGTGGTCCGTCGGACAGACAAGAGAAGATATTGCAATATCAGCCGGAGCCGAATCGAGTCCTTCAATCGAGAGGTTGTAGAAACCAGCGCCGCCATTTGAATCAATGACCAGAACGTAATCCTTCGTCTTGCCCTCGAATTCCGTTCCAAAAGAAGTGAAAACAGTTCCATAGCTTGCATTGTCAGCATAGGCGATTACATTCCCACTCACATCAGTAAGGGTAGCAGTGAAGGCGAGTGCAGAGTCTGCTGTAAATTCAATCTGGAAATTCTTACCGTCGTTTACAGTGAAAGAAAAGACATCAGATTCATCGAAGCCACTGAAACAACCTTCACCGGAAGTTGTTGGGTTTTGTCCAATGTCGATACCGTTTCCAGCAGGAGCGTCTTCTCCTATTCCGAGGTCATCCTGTTGTCCGCAATTAAACGAATCCGAGTCCACGCCTTCAGTTTCGATAATCAGTGTGTAAATACCTAAACTGGACCAACTCTGAACGCTGATAAAGAAAGTGCCACCCGTTCCCGAAAATCCCGTACTGTCAGCAGTACTCACCGTTTCATCAGAAGATCCACCGAGGAATCCTCGTTCAAACCATACTCCTTGGTCATCATGGAGGTAGACGTCAGCATCTTGGTCTGCTGAATTAACGAGTGTTACGGTCAAATTAAGGCCAGGTGATACTTCAATTTCAAACCAATCGTCATCATCGATATCTTTGTGAACACAAGCATAGATTGTGGTAGAGATATCCATCCCTAAGTAAAGCGCAGTCGCCTCATCCTCACCAGCATCTCCGCCAGACATAGCATCATCCTGAGTTGGACATGAAGTTGCTTTACTGTCTATCAGAATCAATTCAAAGGATTCAGCAGTGTTGTCCGATTCGCTCTTTTCGTCAATTTGTTCATCAGAATCAATCATTGCGATAATGGAATAGTTGCCTCCGGGCGTGTTTGAAGGAATCACGAGTGTGAATTGGAAAAGTCCGCTTTCATTGATGTCTAAGGCTGGAACACTCATGTTGCCGATTTCGATATCATGGTCTGCAAGAGTACCCTCAACTGAAAGCCATGCAGTGAGCAAGGATGCAGGAGCCAGTTGGGTTCCAGTATTGTTGACTTCAACATCGAGAGTAATGCTGTTTCCAGCACTTGCAATAAGAGGCGCAGTGATGTTATCAATGACTAAGTTCGGTGCTGGGGTTGAATAGTTTGTCCATATGTCTAAGCTCCAATCAACTCCTGTCCCTGAGCGAGAGAGATTGACGTAATATGTTCCACCTACGCCGTCATATGAAGTACCAAATGTTGAGACAGAGCCTTCAGTGGTTCCAAAGGAATACGCGTAATCTATGAATCCAAGGTTTCCATCGACTAATTCAATGTAGACGGCAACGGATTCATTGAGGATGAGCGTGGCATCAAGGGTGTGGTTTGCAGGGACATTGAAAGAAAAGACATCATTCCCATCAATTCCATCGATACATCCAGTGTAAGATGCGGTAACATTGGTTCCCATTGGAGTTGAGGCATTCGCTTCGTCTTGTGGGGCATCAGCGCCAAGGCCGGCATCATCCTGTCCATTTGGATGGAGGTCGTCACAAGAATCACCAACGAGCATAACGCCAGTTGAGGCAAGGAAATTATTCGATTCATTGTTTTCTGTTACATTATCATATCCGTCAACAAACAGTAGCCAGTAATAGGTGCCATTGGCGAGATTTGATGGAAGAAGAACCTGAGTCGTTGTTGTCCGACTGGTATTTTCAGCTAATGCCGCTTCAGCTTGTGAAGTATCGATTAACTCGTCATTAAAATCATAGGTTTGGTCGGTTGAGAGAACAAATTGTACTTCAAAGGCATCTGAGGTGGTGTTGTAAATGTTTTCAACAACATATTCGACGTTGACTGTGGAACCGGGTTGGCCTGAACTTGGTTCAACGATGGATGAAAGGATAAGGTCCGGGCGAGGCGGCGTATTATTGGTCCAAGTGCGAAGTGAATATTGTCCATCGCCGCTGTAGACGAGAACTTCGATGTAAAAAGTTCCAGCATTGCTCGAAAGTGAGGTTCCAGAAGTACTTACTTTTTCCAAGGCAGTTACGGATTCTGAATAATCAACAATTGTGCCGGATGAATCCATGAGGTACAGATCGAAATCCATGCCGCTTGGAACGACTAATTCTACATCAACATCTTTTCCTGCGGTTGTAGTAATTTCATACCAATCTTCAGTATCTGTAGAATCAACACATCCTTGAACGCCAGATTGTCCGCTGTTTGGATTTGTTCCAAGACTGCGAGATGTATTGGCGTCACTTCCAGCATCACCTGGTGTTCCAGCATCGGACTGTGCTACACAGGCAGCACGACCACCGGTTGTAGTTTTTTGTTGCGGTTCTTTAAATATAATTTTAGTTGGTTGATTCACCACAGGAGTCTCGAGATATTTCTCCGATGAATTCTGTTCAAAATCATTTGGTTCATTTAGTGCTGATACCATTGGTATCATTGCTGCAAAAATGAAAAGAAAAGTGAGGCTTATAGCCGTTCGTCGCGCATTCTGCATAGCCTAACGACCACATGGTCCATTATCAAACCTCGGATGTTCTCATCAAGCGAATGCACGCTCAATTTCGCTTGACAAATTCTCAAAGCGTCCTTGAAGTTCTTTCATTGCTCCGTTGAAAGCTTGCTCAGGAGTAAGACTTCCATCCGTTTCGTAATTGAATACATATGCACCTTCAACAGGTTCCATGACGATTGCATTATCAAAGTCACCATCACGGTTTGTACCTTCGCCAACTTGGTTGAGGGCGTTTTGAAGGTCAAGAATGTAATTGATGTCTGTCAATTTCTTGTCTTTGCCGAAAAGTTTCGCATCGATTTGAGTTCCATCAGTTGTTTTGAGGTCGAGGTTAAACAAAACCTTAGCCTTCTTTGCATCTTTCAAGGTTGCAACATGATGTTGTCGGAATCCGACAGCAGCAACCGGTGACCACTTAGCGTGGTCTCGTCCACGGCCGAGGGTTGCAAAGGCATAAAATTCAAGGTATTGGCCCTTTGAAAGAATTGTCAAAGGAATTCGCTTGTGTTCTTCTCGAATGTCAAACATTTGGTCAGAAATAGTTGTGAGGTCTCCTGCATAGACTGTACGGTATTCTTCATCAGATTCTTCTGAAGGACCTTCTTTGCGGATGTGGTAGAGAACTTGGCAGGTCATACAACCCTTGGATTCTTCAGCCATGTCCTTGCAAGTTGGACAGTCTTCAGGGAAAGAGATTCCTTCACCTGGATAGGTTGGTACTGGAATCATTGCCAATCGGTGAGCGATTGTTTCGTCAGGCAAAACGTTGACAGATTCGAAAACCTGTCCTTTGTTATCTTGATGAGTTCCTTGATCGAAATTCACGCTGTCAATTGCCAACTTTGGGACATCAGCAATAAGTGCACGGCGAATTGCATTCACCTGTGCAGCGTCTGTTTCTGTCAAAAGAATACGAATTGCATTGCCTCTTGGCCATCCATCAACGATTTGTACTTTCATTTTTTCCACCTCAAAAATCAAACACGGCGACCACGACGGCCACCCTTCTTCTTTGTACCATCGTGAGCGATTGGCGTCACGTCTTCGATACGAGTGATTGTCATTCCAGCACGAGTAAGTGCACGAATTGCAGCTTGTGCGCCCGGTCCAGTATTATTGGCTCGGTTGCCTCCAGGTGCTCGATACTTGATGATCAGTTGTGTGAATTCCTTGTCTTTAAGTTCATCAGCCATCTTTTCAGCAGCCCGTGTAGCAGCGAATTGGCCACCACTGTCTTTGGAAGATTTGACAACTTGTCCACCGGAGCATGTTGTGATTGTTTCTGCACCAGTTAAATCGGTTGCAGTCATGAGGATATTGTTGTAAGAACTGAAAATGTTGATTATTGCACGTCGTGTCATCACTCGTCACCTCCTTCTTTTGTTGCCGAAGGTGCTTCTTCTGCAGCTACTTCAACTTCTTTTGCGAACTCTTGAGTTGCTTCAGGGTCAACTTCTTCCTGTTCAACGCCGTATTCAGCAGAAGATGCGCGTCCGTCAATAGCCTTTCGAATTGGGTGTTCAGAGTTGTCTACCCAAGGGCAACTTGGATGCCAAGAGAGGTTTTCTTCTTCGTCTCGGGAAAGAGGGTATGAAGGAATAGTTACCTTTTGGTTTCCGATAACAATCTTACCGTGGGTGACAAACTGACGGGCTTGCTTCATTGAGATTGCAAGGCCCTTGTAGTACACTTGAGCTTGGAGTCGACGGTTGAGAATGTCTTCAGTACCTAAGGAGAGGATATCGTCGAGTGTTGCTTCAGATGAAATCAATCCTTTGCTGTGGAGTGAGCGCAACATGTCTTCCATTTCGCGCTTTCCGTGAGGTTCTGTTGTGTCGACCACACCGATCAAGCGCATTGCTTGGCGTCGATGACGTCGAAGTTGAGACTTAGCCTTCCATATCTCTCTCATGTTCTTCAAACCATGATTGGCTTGAATTTTATGTTCTTCTTCGATACGTGCAGCCTTCCACGGATGTGAAGGCGTGTCAAATTTAGGTCGTGCAAACTTTGGTTCTCCCATACATCATCCCTCCAATCACTTCTTTCGGCTCACACCAAGGGTGAGTCCACCACGGCCATTTGAACGGCCACGTTGTCCACGAACTTTGTTTCCGCTTGCGTGGCGAACACCACGGTAGCACTTCATAGTTCGAAGTCGGTCAATATCGTCTTTAAGAGTAAGATAGACTTGTTGCCCAGTAAGATGCAATTCATCACCGGTTTCGATATCACGTTGTCGGTTGAGCATCCAAAGAGGGACGGTTTCTGCATAGCCTTCAATTGCAATTCGTAGAGATTCCTGTTCTTCTGGCGAGAGGTGGCCGGCGAGTGAAGCAGGGTCGAATCCAGTGTTCTTGCAAATTTGAATTGCGGTTCGTGGACCAACGCCTCGGACAGCAGTCAATGCTGTTGCAAGGGTTTTCAGTCCATCCATATCGGTATCAGCCATTCGCAAGATGTACGAGAAATCTTCTCCTAAATCTTCTTCCTTCTGTCGTGCCATAGTGTTTCACCTCTCCTTAACACAGAGTGTCAAGCAGTTTCCCGACTAACCCCCCCTATATCAAGACCGCGATACATCTTCGCGGTGCCGAGAACCGAAAACACTTGATTTCCGAGCGTTTTAGGGAGATTTGGTGTGACTGAGATGTTGATTATTCGGCAATACAAATGAGGAGCATTTCATCTCCGGGTTGTTGGACGACAAAAGCCTCTCTCCGGCCGTGCCTTCGTGCAAGTTGACGGTCAATCGCACCTTGTATTTTTGGCTGAATCTCTGGTGCGAGTGGGACGCGAACAGTCATTTTTGCTATGTCATGCTCGAGAACTAATTCGACCAATTGATCGACCGTATTAAGATCGAGTTTTATGCGGGCTAAAGCGACCACGCGCCCAGTTGCTTGGACCAACATTCTGTCCATTGAATCCTCGAGTAGGAGAGGGTGTTGGTGATGGATTTGAGGGCGCCGCCCTTCTACAACACTCCAGGATATGTGTTCGGATTTAGTGACTGTTTTCAACCAATCATCTGCAAGACCACTCTCGACAAGGGCGGCATCGAGGATACTGACTCGCTCACCACGCCTTGGTGGCGACTGCACTGGGGTAGGCAAGCCATCGCCTGAATGAATCCGCATGCCTCCTGAAATCACATGTGCTTCTTCAGTAATCGATGGCGGAATGCGAACGAATCGACGAGCAACACCTGCGGTAGCAGCACCGCCAAGCCATATTGCAAGCCTATCGACCCGCCCTCGTCCCCTAGACGTCCAAACCCATGTGCGTCGAATCCCTTTCCACGCAGCATCGACCATTGTTTCGACTTCGAGACGCTGGTCATGCGTAAGCCGTGGAGATAGATCGAGTAGTAATGCGGGGCCGTTCTCTCCTTCTGTCAAATACGGTGCCCAGCCCTTGAACACCTCGTCGAGCCGCGGTTCCATTTCCTCAAGACCGTGCGTCCGACTGTTTCGTGGACGGGCAGGGTCCAAATGGAGTAAAGCGATGTTTGGAAATTGTTCGAGTTTGAGGTGGTCGGCCATTGCTGCGCACACCGTAGCACCGTCACGCCCGTCGCCGGCCAGAATACGTGTTTTTTGCATCCGTTCAGAGTCCATTTCATTGCGGTATGTGGCAATGGACTGCAGATTAACGGCGCTCGCTTGGGCACGCTTTTCGTCAAGTTCGACTCCGATGCCGGGCCGTTGAAGAAGAGCCATGTGTGCGCCAAGTTGGATGCCACTTCCGCAAGCACAATCCAAAATGTACCCTTCAGGGAGAGACAGTTGTTTGAGGAGTTTCGAACGAGCTAAAGCCACTTGCCAAGGAGTTGCTAATGGTTTTCCTTCACTTGCATGAAAGAATACTAACTCTCCTGCTGCAGTTGCGTCAGGGGCAAACTCTGTCAAACCAGCCGATACAGCCGTTTTTGGATTGAATATTTCAACCATGTCACTGCCTCATTGACCGGCAACATCACTTCGAGTCATGATGCTTTCAAAATGAATCCCTGCGGCTGCAAATGCTTCCTTAGCCCCTTCTTCTCTGTCAACGATACTGATGACGGCTACGACTTTGCATTCAGTGTCGCGGTGTATGCGCTCAACTGCTTTGATTGCAGAACCGCCAGTGGTCGTCACATCTTCGACAACAACAATGGTTCCGCCACCTTCGAGTGAAGAGCCTTCAATGCCAGGGGGATTGTTTGTTTTACGCCCACCGCGTCCCTTTGGTTCTTTACGAACCATAAAACCGAGTCGTGGAGTATCAGCGGAAGAGGTTGCAACGGCGATAGCCGTTAGGGGCACAGCTCCGAGTTCCAATCCTCCGACAAAATCAACTTTTAAGTCATCCATTCGAAGATTAAAAAGGGCTCCGAGGTGATGGGTTGACTCCGGGTGCATCATGACGGGTTTTGTATCAAAAAACCAACGTGAATTCCGACCACTCGCTAATGTGAAAGCATCATCACTCCCTCCATCAATAAAAGCCAAATCACGTACAAGTTCGACCAAACGAGGCCAACTGGGGTGAGCGCGGACACTGGGGTGGACGGACATCAAACCGTGGTTTTGCCTCGCCTCAATGAACCTTACCTCTCATTACAGCAAAATTACCGCCATGGGTTTTGAACGCGGCACTCATAAACGGTCGCCCCCAAGAGGTAAGGGAATAACATGCCTCCATCGGATGAAACGGGCCAAAAACGAGGGCATAACCCTCTACTTGGTCTCGACATCGAACGACTCGAGGCTGAAATGGAATCATATCAGCAGTGGCTTGACGAGCATGCAGATAAAGCATATATTGTCGCTGAGAAGGCAAGAAAACTCGGCTATGATCACAAAGAGTATGTGGAAATTCCAAGGGCTGCAGACCTTGCCGGCCGGACTGAAAAACTTCTCGTGGAATACTTAGATGGTTATGAAGTGGCAGAAGATATTCGAAAACTCTTGGCAGAACACGACAGAGAATCAACTTCAATCATGATGGCCCAAAGTGTGGCGCGCGGATTCCGAGAACAAGGTCACGATTTAATCACCGCCATCGACGTTGGACTTCGAGTTGGTTTGGCAGTCTTGACAGAGGCCGTTCTTGTAGCGCCGTTAGAAGGTATCAGTGAAGTGCGCCTTCTCAACAACATCGACGGTTCCCAATTCGTATCTGTGCATTTTGCTGGACCAATTCGGGCAGCAGGTGGAACGGCTCAAGCACTCGCAGTCTTGATTGCTGACATGATACGCAGAGACCTCAACATCGGCCATTACCAACCCACTGACCCAGAAGTCGAGCGAGTCAAAGAAGAATTTGGATTGTATAGAGGTAATTTGCAATACCGCCCATCGCCGGAAGAAATCGAGGAAATTGTTCGAGCCTGTCCCGTGATGATTAACGGAGAATCAACAGAGAAAATAGAATGTTCGGGTTACGGGCGAGTCCGTAATATCGACGAAGCACGGATTCGCGGAGGTGTTTTGCTTGTCATCGGGGAAGGGATGTGCCTGAAAGCACCGAAGATTCAGAAGCATACTGAACGACTTAATGTTCCTGGCTGGGACTTCATCTCAAAGTTTGCCTCGAAAGGTAAATCCGATGACGACCACGGCGACGGTCCCCGATTTAAGTCCCGTAAGGTTCCGACGATTACCAAATTTATGAAAGACATTATTGCCGGAAGACCTGTTTTTGGCGCACCCCTTCAACCCGGCGGTTTCCGTTTACGTTACGGCCGCGCCCGACCCTCGGGATTAGCAGCAGCCTCAACCAACACCGCCTCGATGTTGGCAATGGATGACTTCATCACCATCGGGACACAGATGAAAATCGAACGCCCAGGTAAGGCGTGTGCCATCACTCCATCTGACGATACTGACGGCCCTTGGGTTGTTTTACGAGACGGCCGTTTCCTTCGCCTTGATGATGCCAAAAGTTACACAGCAATCGCCTCGAAAGTATGCTCTGTATGGGATAATGGAGAACTTGTAATTGGTTATGGCGAATTTATGGAGAATAACAAAAATTTGGTCCCTGCGGGTTATTCGAATGACTGGTGGGCAAGTGATTTACTTGAAGAATTAAATTCCGATGCAGCAGTTTCTGAATTCTCGAAACTCATTGAACAACCCCGCTCATCGTTCCCAAACGGCACACCCGGAATCCACCCCGAAGATGCAGAAGATCCCGATCAACAATTCCACGTCCGTCGGAAATGGCATGTATTCTTGGCGGCTTGTTCGGTTAACTGGGAACAAAGTAAAGCAGTTTCTCTACGATTCAAGACTTCTATTCCAGCTCCCCACAATCCATGGTTCCTCGACCTGCCGATTGAATGGGTACCTTCTGTTTTAGAAGTGCTAGAACAAGCAACTATCGAACCATTCGGGACATCAAACACCCCCCTTCTCGATATTGAAGAAAACCTTCAGGCCATGCCCCTTCCGGAAAAGAGGCAACTCCGAATCCGTGGTGGCGTGAAGAACTGGACTCCAGCGACAATGGATTTGTTAAGGCCCGAAACACTTGAGGATTTAGAAAAGTTCGAAATTCCAGGTTTGGAATTACAACCAATCAAGCCGATTTTCACCAAAGAGTTACCTGAGGCTTGGGCGTATATTCAACACGGACTGGCCAAAGGTGCTGCAATGATTTTGGGGCTACGCCATCATCACGATGGCGATGACCTCGTGATCACATCTGGTTGGCCAGCATTACTCGAAGGCTTTGGGTTCAGCGATGAAGATGAAAAACCTCTCTGCATAGTCGATGCCAGAACTCGCTTCACAGAACGAATCGACCAATTACACCAATGCCAAGTCACCCTTACTGAGGAGCGTCAAAGACTCGAAGAACTTCGCCAAGCACGTGCAACCGTCCGAATCGCTGCTGAAACAAGTGCTCGGCAGCGTGGACTTGGAATCGCCGATACAGATGAAGTTGGCAGACAAGCTGCAGCCCAAGTACCCGACCCCGGGCCAGCAGACCCCCAACTGTATCTTGCTGCACAAATTCATGAAGACGACCACGATGTCGATGGAATTATGTTACAGGTTCGAAAAATCTCAAATTTACGCTGGGAACACGCTGCACCGGTCCGAATCGGCTGCCGAATGGGGCGCCCAGAAAAGGCTGCTCCGCGGGTCATGAACCCTATGACCCACGCTCTTTTCCCGATTGATTTGAATGGCGGCAATCAAAGATTATTGGCTAATGCTGCTGCGAAACAAAGCATTCGCGTACAAATGGGCCGGCGAATTTGTAAGGAATGCGGCAAAGAATCGCCTTTCATTCTCTGCCATCATCGAAATGTCGACGCTGATGGAGTTGAACTGGCTGGTAACACGTGCGGTGGCCGTACCAAAATGCGCGAATCCGGCAACACAAAAAGACGCCGCCGAGGTGAAATTCAGACGGTTCGTTTGGATACGATGATCGAGGATGCCCGCATACGGTTAGGCCTTGATAGGATTCCGCGTCAAGTCAAATGCATGAAACAAATCGCAAGTAAAGACCAAACGCCGGAAGCCATTGAAAAAGGCTTACTGAGAGCGAAACACCAACTGCCAGTTTTCCGTGATGGAACGGTACGATTCGATATGAGCGATGTGCCCATCACCCATTTCACCCCACGAGAAATTGGAGTCTCTTGGCGGACCCTTCAAACACTTGGGTATGCCACTGATTGTGAAGGAAACCAACTTCAAGACGACGAGCAGATGCTCGAAATATTCCCTCAAGATTTCATCGTCAGTAAAAATGCCTGTGACTTCTTCGTTCGTACCGCTCAATTTATCGATGAACTTTTAGTTCGTTATTACGGAATGGAACCGTATTACAATGTCAATACCGCTGATGATTTAGTCGGGCATTTAATCTGCGCTTTAGCCCCTCACACATCCGGTGGCGTATTGAGCCGAATCATTGGTTGGGCCGATTGTTCAGGTGGATATGCACACCCGCTCTTCCATGCCGCTAAACGAAGAAATTGTGACGGCGATGAAGACGCCATCATGCTCTTAATGGACGGTTTACTCAATTTTAGCCGGGAAATCTTGCCAGCCAATCGGGGCGGTCTGATGGACGCACCGCTCGTTTTGACGACGAGACTGAATCCAACTGAAGTTGACAAAGAGGCTCTTAACGTCGACTCAGGTTGGTTTTACAGCCGGGATTTCTATGAGATCACCCTCTCGCAACCCCATCCAAAAGAATGTGCTGAACGAATGGACTTTGTCGAACGCCGACTTGGCTCCGTTGCTGCAGTGCGTGGCTATGGATACACCCATGACTGTTACGCTCTTGACCAAGGCCCCGCTCTTTCAGCGTACAAAACTCTGGATACTATGATTGACAAGATGAATGGACAATTAGATTTGGGGCACCGTCTTCGGGGCGTCGATGTTCGAACCGTAGCATCAAGTGTTGTCCGCTCTCACTTTTTGCCTGATTTGCGGGGTAATTTGAATGCATATGGTCGTCAAAAAATCCGCTGTCTCAAATGCGCTCACTCGTATCGTCGTATGCCTGTAGCAGGAAACTGCATCCAGCCAAAGAAAGAATCAGGCAGAGGACTTACCAGTGTTGGCGTAGCAAAATCTGAAGGCGGATTATGCGGGGGCAATCTCGCACTTACTGTTTCAGAAGGCGCAGTTCGCAAATACATCAAGGTCACCAAGCACGTGATGGCGAAGTATGGCGTCGATAGCTATACCAAGCAAAATGTCGAATGGTTGTCCGATAGCGCAGATTCGTTGTTTAACAACGACCGAGCCAAACAACTTTCACTTTCCGATTTCCTTTGATTCCTGGGGGTCTCAAAATTATCGCGAATGTTGTTTTGTCCGGAACTGTCTTTTTATCAAATGAGCATTAGAAGGTAATGTAGGGGAATCGCTATGGACGAAGCAACTCTGGTGTTAAACATAATTCTCTATGTCCTCTTGCCACTTTGGGGCATTGCCAGTATACTTGATTGGTGGTGCCATAAACAGACCAGTATCGAATCCACTTCCGGATTACGTGAAGCAAATATCCATTGCCTCATGGGTGCTCAAATTGGCCTTCCATTGGTCCTTTCTCTTGTTTTTGAAGTCAATGTATTGATTCTTATTCTTTGCTTTGCAGCACTAATTGCGCATGAATTCATCGCGCACTATGATGTTCATTTCACGACTGGTAAAAGAGAAATAAGCATCTGGGAAGTTCACGCTCATAATTATTTAGCCACCTTGCCGTTCTTCCTTATACTCTTGATAATTGTTCGAAAGTGGGAAGTTTTCCTCGATTTGATTGGCTTCAATTGGGCCGGTGGTTTTTCTTTGCAATGGCGCCAAGAGCCTTTGGGCGCAACTGGAAATTACGCAGTATTCTACATCACTTCAATGTCGATCTTAGTGGTTGGCCCCTATGCTCAAGAATGGTGGCGTTGCTGGACATATGAAAGAAATCTTGCCAAAGAGGCGATTAAATGACGGTTTACATCACCAGTACAGGTTCCTTTTTACCAGGCCCAGCAATTTCAGTTGACCAGGTCGAAAACGTACTTGGCGCCGTTCATGGCAAACCTTCTTCTCTTCGCGTCCAAATTCAAAAAGCGAACAAAATTGAAACGCGCCATTATGCAATTGATGAACAACAACAAACAACACACAGCAATACCGAAATGGCAACAAATGCTGCAGAACAATGCCTTGACCGCGGTTTCGTCCACCGAGAGAAGATAGGCATGTTGGCCGTCGCTTCGACGCAAGGTGACCTCCCTGCCCCGGGAATGGCGAGTATGGTACAAGCGGAATTGGAACTACCTGAAATAGAAATCCTTACGACGCATGGAATTTGTTCTTCATCGATTATGGCACTGAAGGCAGCTTGGAACAGTTTGCGTCTTGAAGAGCATGAAGCAGCCCTTGTTGTCTCCAGTGAATTAGCCAGCCGACTTCTCAAAAAGCAACGTTATGAGGCTGCGACCACCTCGACCTTTGCTGCGAAACGCATTGACTTCAGCACTGAATTCCTCCGATGGATGCTTTCTGATGGCGCCGGAGCACTCTTGTTACAAAACAAACCAGCCCCCAAAGGTTTCAGTTTACGGATTGATTGGATTCGGGGCTTTTCACACGCCCACGCCCTCCCTACCTGCATGAGTGTCGGTTCTGCAGGACGCCCTGAAGACACTCGAACTTGGCAAGATTATGACACCTATGCAGAAGCAGAACAAGACGGCGCTCTCCTTCTTCGCCAAGACGTTCGTCTCCTCGATAACCTCATGCGAATGGGCGTCGATGGGTATCTTCGCCTCGTCGAAGAAGGCGTGAGTAAGCCCAGCGAAGTCGACCACTTCTTGTGCCATTACTCAAGCCACCACTTTAGAAATAAAATTCTCGAAATGCTTGATACGGCCGGCGCTGGAATACCTGAAGAAAAGTGGTGGACAAACCTCTACACACGTGGCAACACTGGTTCAGCATCACTCTTCATTATGCTTGATGAATTCTTACGCACAGAGGAAGTAACGGTGAAAGAAGGGGACAGAGTCCTCTGTTTTGTTCCAGAAAGTGGGCGTTTCAATACGACCTATCTGCAATTAACGGTGGTGAGTGAATGAATAATGGTAAAATTCCAATCGAAGGCGGCGGTTCCGCTCCAACTCAAGAAAAGGAGCATGAAGGAGTGGTATTGAACTCACATGCCCAAGTGTGCCTCCAACAATTACTCCGTGTTTGGCTTGGTTTTGAACGAGATTTGTCCAAAGTCCCTCTTCTTCGTCGAATTGATTTAGGCACCTATACTGTCGAAGACCATCAAATATTTTTGAGAAATATTCGACAACAAGTCATCGAAGGGTCGCGATGGATTACACGAACTGCAAGTAGTTTTGACCGAGACCATTCCGAAATTCGTTCAACCATTATCAGCCATGCTGTCGATGAGCACCGTGATTACGAAATGCTTGAGAAAGATTATGTTGCATCAGGGGGCCAGCTTGAAGACATCCTCAATATGGAACGCAATATTGGTTCAGAAGCCTTACATGGCTTCCTCATGCATCGCTCCTCTCGTCCAAACCCGATTGATTTACTCGGTGCAATGTGGATCATCGAAGGTCTCGGAGAAAAGATGGCGAATTCATGGGCTGAACGAATTCAAGAACTCACTGGCCTGTCCGAAGATTCTACTCGCTTCATGACCTATCATGGAGAAAACGATAGCGACCACATGCAGCGTTTTTATGCAACATTGAACAGTGTTTGTGTTAACGAAAAAGCAATTAAAAGTATTGTCAAGACTTCGAAAGTTGTTGCTCGACTTTATCGATTACAATTGGAGGAAATAGAATATGACATCCAGTGAATTAACATTATCCCGGAAAGAGCAACGTGCTCAACGCCGTCTTGCCAAAGCGCTCTCCAAGAATCATGGAAGAATGCCAGCATCTCTGAGTGATGCACTGGGTGGCGATGACAGCCTCCCTTTAGATTTGGAAGCAAAAGAATACTGGCTCAAAGATTTACAAAATCCATTACGAGTGGTCATTTTACCAACCTTGAAAATCCTCCTCAGCATTACTCTTCACATCACCTATTATCTCAAACGGCTGTCGCCAATTCAATGGAGAGCACATAGATTCCTTCAATGGCAGATTTGCTTTTTTATGAAACACTTTGTCCGTCCTGAAGCCAACATTTTGATTCTTCGTCATTTCCAAACCGAGAGTAACCTGCTGAATTTCGTGATTGATAATTCTGGAAAAGAAGGTGTTGAGCCTGTCCTCATTTACCCGAAAGTCATTCGAGACCTCATGGTCCAGACGTTCGTCCATCACGACCAAGGCGTCTTGATGACAATGCGTGATTTAGGTGAAATGAAAGGCGAAAATTGGCCGATCGCCGAGGAGGAGTTACAATGGACAAATTGGGCACCAGTCGATATCCAATATTCGCCTTCTCGAAAGAAATGGACCCAATTTCTTGATTTTGAAACTGCTCATGAATTATTCAAAACCACGTTCTGTTTTTGGCTGACTGCTAAAGAATATGAGGCCGCTATCAATTCGTTTCAATTCGATCATTCAGTCGGCTTGCGCATTGACGAAATCCTCGGAGCTGCGAACTTTGCAGACCTTGCTCACAACCGCTTCCCAATGATTCTCGTTGGGCCAACGGGACTTTCTTATCGCTTCCTCATGCACGGCTTTTTTGTCGAACACGCTCATGCCCATCTTGAAAGAATGCGTTCCAAATTAGGGTTGAAGAATAGATGATGTACGGCTTTTTGATCATTTGGTATGTCTTCATTGGCCTTGGTGTTTCACTTGGAACTCACCGTCTGATTTCCCATAATTCGTTTCAATCCAATTCTGCACTGAAGTACCTCTTGGTTTACGCTGGAACACCGGCTGGGCCACCAATCCAATGGGCGCTGAACCATCGCATCCATCACAAAACTACGGATACGGCAGACGACCCACACTCTCCGTATTTTGGTGGCTTTTGGCATGCCCATTGTGGCTGGTACCTTTCTACAAGCAGCACTGTAGTTGCCATACTGTATGCTATAGCAGGCCCAATTCGCACAATAATAGACCCCTTCATTTGGAAAAAGTTTCCAGAAAAGTTACCAAAGGATTTGGACTTGCCATTGTTGAAATTCATGAGTCGCAGGCCAGTAAATTTCATCCTCGCATTGTCCCATCTTCTACCATTCTTTTTCTTCTACGCTGAACTTGGATGGTTTGGCATTGCTCTTGGTTGGGCCATTACCGTGTTGTTTTACAACATTGGTGACTCAATTAATTCCGTATCTCATTTAATCGGTTCTAGAGATGACCCAAATACTGAAGCTCGTAATTTTCTACCAAGTGCAATGCTCACGATGGGTGAAGGGAATCATGCCGAACACCATCGGATGCCTGGCAATGCAAACTTCGGAGGTTTTGACATTGGCTATTTTTTCTTACGAATAATGAAATTAATTAAAATGGTTAAATTGAAGCCTCAGCAAGACTGACTTCATTCAATAGATTCACTCACTCACTTCGTATGTGCGCCTTCAAGTGGACCGAGTGGAATGATTCGGTAAGGGTTGAGGCTCTCGTGTGACCAGAAGTAATGTGCTTTGATATGGTGCCAGTGACAGGTTTCTCGCACGCCTGGTTGGTTCAGCATTCGTTCTACAAATGCTTGTAGATTAGGATAATCAATGATTCTGCGGAGATTGCACTTGAAATGAACCACATAAACCAAATCAAAGCGCGCTAAGGTTGGGAAGAGGCAAACATCTGCTTCAGTGAGTTGCCCTTTTCCGTCTCCAACTAACCATTCTCGACCTTCGAGGTGAGATTCTAATTCATCAAGGCGATTGAATAAGGCAGTGACTGCTTCATCGTATGCAGATTGAGTTCGGGCGAATCCAGACTTGTATACGCCGTTGTTGACCGCTTCATAATTCGCATCGATCATTTGGTCAATTCCGGGTTTGAGTTCAGCAGGACACAACGTTCGCCCATTGCCGAGGCCTGATTGAGCGAGTGTGTCGAACATTCGAACAATCTCTCGGCTTTCGTTATTGACAATAGTGCTGTGTTTTCGGTCCCACAAAATGGGAACAGTTCCAATATTCCCGCTTTCTTCCCAACCGTGATATGCTCGCTTGTAGATTCCTTCCAGACTGGTTTCACCGTTGACAGTATCGGCAGTAGCCCCTTCTTCTTCTGGATTAAATGACCATGAACCATTTCGATTCATGCGCCAGTCGACAACATCGAATGTTATGTGTTCTTCAAGTCCAAGCAGGACGGATGTGATGAGAGTCCTGTGCGCCCACGGGCATGCATGAGACACGTAGAGGTGATAGCGTTGACTTTCCGTGTCAAAGGCATCACCGGATGCAATTACGTCACGGAATTCGCTCGATTTGCGGATGAATTTTCCCGCTTCAAAGGCTTTTGTCCATGCTCCTGCTTGCTCATCTGTCGGGTCCACAAATTTCTCATGCATAGGTTTCTTAAGAACAATGCAGTATCTTCATCGGTACTCAAATCAACGAATTCCGTAGAACATGCTGACACAACTTGGCCTACACGCCTTCATTTCTGTTCCCATCACATATTATTAACGAACACCATGAGTCGACTTCAGGAGAGATAGAAGTAATGTCCAATTCTTTTGCAGAGCGCACACTTCTTCTCATCGATTGCCAAAAAGGATTCGAAGACCCTCAATGGGGTGAACGGAATAATCCTGATTTTGAAGTGAATGCGAAATCTATTCTTCATCACTGGCGAAATTCGAAACGAGACATCATCCATGTTCGGCATTCCTCAACAGAGGATGGTAGCCCCTTAGGTCGTCAAAAACCAGGTTTTGCATATTCTGACTGGGCAGTACCTCAAAACAATGAAACAGAATTTGTAAAAAGAGTGAACAGTTGTTTCATCGGTACAGAATTAGAACAATTTCTCAAAAGTAAAGGAGTACAGAAACTGGCGGTTTTAGGCCTTACAACGAATCATTGTATCTCGACCAGTGTTCGAATGGCAGGTAATTTAGGATTTGATGTCAAGTTGGTTGGAGATGCCTGTGCTACGTTCCCACGCACCTCAATAAATGGAGATATGTTCGATGCAGAAATCATTCACCAAACAGCCCTCGCCAGTTTACATGGCGAGTTTTGTACCGTCGTAGATACGGAGAGTATCACAAGAGATTGAAAATCAAGCGAGAGGTTGCGGTGCTGCAGCATTGACTTCAGCAGAGACACCCGATTGGTATCGAGCAAAGTTTTCGTTAAACATTGCTGCGAGTCTGTCTGCAGTCGCATCAAAAACTTCAGGGTTATTCCAAGTGTTTCGAGGTTGGAGAATTTCTTCAGGAACATTTGGACATTCGACGGGAACTTCAAATCCAAAACGCGGGTCGACGACATATTCAACATTGTCTAATTTTCCATCCATGGCTGCATTGAGCATAGCACGAGTGTAACGAATCTTCATTCGATTGCCGACACCGTATGCGCCACCGGACCATCCGGTGTTGATGAGCCAAGCATTTGCACCATGTTCTTCCATTTTATTCGAGAGAAGATCAGCGTATACTCCTGGATGCATTGGCATAAATGGTTCGCCAAAGCAAGCAGAGAAGGTTGCTTGAGGTTCTTTGACGCCAATTTCAGTACCGGCTACCTTTGCAGTATAGCCTGAAATAAAGTGGTAAGCGGCTTGTTCAGGGGTCAATCGAGAAATCGGCGGTAAGACTCCAAAAGCATCGCATGTCAAGAAAATGACATTTTGTGGGTGTCCACCTTTGGAATCCATGGTCCGGTTTTCAATGAATTCAATAGGATATGAGCCGCGTGTGTTTTGCGTTTTGCTAACGTCAGTAAAGTCTGGAACGCCTTCAGAATCCATTACGATGTTCTCAAGAACCGTTCCGAACATCTTTGTTGTGCCGAAGATTTCAGGTTCATCTTCTTCCTTAAGGTCGATGAGTTTTGCATAACATCCTCCTTCGAAATTGAATACGCCATTTGCGCCCCAGCCATGTTCATCATCGCCGATAAGAGCACGATTCGGGTCTGCGGAAAGGGTTGTTTTCCCTGTTCCAGACAGTCCAAAGAAGATAGCGGTGTTTTCCCCAGTGGTGTTCGCTGAACAATGCATTGGGAGGATTCCTTTCTTCGGGAGAATCAGATTCATCACTGAAAAGATTGATTTTTTAATCTCTCCAGCGTATCGAGTGCCTCCAATGATGACTTCTTTTGCAGCATAATTGACGATGACGAAACATTGAGAATTCAAACCATCTTCTTCAGCATTGGCTTCAAAATGTGGCGCGTGAAGTACGGTGAATTCAGGAGAATGGGTGCTCAACCGTTCAGCATCAGGTCGAATGAACATGTTACGTGCAAAGGCATTATGCCAAGCATTTTGGTTAATGACTCGAATCGGTAAAGCCTCACTAAAGTCCGCACCGCAGTAGAGGTCTTGAACAAAGAGCGTGTCTTGTGCTGAAAGGTATTCTGCAACTTTCGCTCTCATTTTAGTAAAAGTTGCCAAATCAGTTGAAATGTTTACATTGCCCCAGTTTACATCGTCAGAAGTGGTTTCTTCATCGACGATGAATTTGTCGTTAGGAGAGCGACCTGTACGTTCACCCGTCTCGGTAACCAAGGCTCGGTGAGAACTAAACACACCTTCTTTTCGGGCAACAGCTAATTCGATGAGGGTTGGAGCATCTTGGTTCCAATACACCTCTCCTGAGGGAGTAATTCCGTGCGCGTTGAGGTCTCCGGTCGGAGTCCCATGGGTGGCCGCCATGCCACCTCCTTCCGCGGACCCTCTTTGTCCCTTTTGGCGGGATGCCCCCTCGGAATACCAACTTCATTCTTAGAAATCAATGTATAGCGGCTTGATTGCTTTAAACCCGGAAAAGAACCCCCATCTTCGAAATGAGGAGCCGGATTCACGAATCATCGAAAGCATTGAAGGCAACTTGAGGCGGGTAAGGTTTCATGACTGGAGGGTCGAACGGCGGCACGTCCGAAGAAACTCCCTCTAAGTCGAGAGACGAAGTCGTTCGGAAACGTGATTTTCAGCGCGCTCAAGGCGTAGATATTCATTCATTTATGGTAAAACAAGACCAAGAGGATACTCCGAAAATCACCCAAACGCCTTTATCAGAGCCAGAGGATATTGCTGTTGGTGAGATCACATCGTTGTTTTCTTCGGGAAAAGAAGAGCATCAAAACCCCGGTTCTGTACAATCTGACGGCACCGTTTTTCAAAAGTCAGAAATCGACAGTGTCACAGATCTTGCAATACACGGTGAGAAGCGACTGGGTTTCGGGCTCTTGGTGGCGATGGTACTCACATGGTCGGCTATCGGAGCCATTGTTGGAACGGTACTTCCTGAAATCCCTAGCGGATTAGGGCTCTTAGCCATGGGTCTTTTCGGCCTTTACCTTGGTGAGCGGTGGATTCCAAATCCAAATATGCGTCTTTTGGGCGTGACCTGGGTGATCATCTCGATGAAACTCTTCTATGGGCTTGCCATTGATGCTTGGCATTGGGGATGGTTTGACGGTCTTTCTTTTGGAGCAAACGAAATGTTCGGTACGACTCTTATTGGAATTGTTTCACTAAATATATTCCTAGCACAACGTCATAATGAGGATGCGATTGCAGCTCAGGCTACTCTTATTCTTTTGTTGGTTGGAAGCGCAGCAGGGGCTTACTATGGTGAAATAGGCGTTGCAGTGATGATTGGTCTGGGCACTCTACTTATGCATGGCCTTGCCATTTATCGTCAATCTGGAAATCTTGCAAGCCTTGGTATTGCTTCTTCCTATCTCTGGGTTGGAATCCACGCTCTTTCAGACGACTGGGCCCTCTTCGGCCTTGAAATTGTCCCGTTCGAAGACGGATTGTTACTCTTCTTGTTGATGACCTGTGTGACGGCAACCAATGCTATTATTGCTGCTAAATTTGTTCAGGCTGACAATTGGTTTTCCAAAGCATTTGAAGCAATGGGCCTTGGTAAACCTGCACTTTGGTCAGTTTCTGTAAGCCTTGGAATGATTGGTGCGTTATTGGCGATAACAGCACACCGATTGGAAACAGGTTATGCGCTTGCACAACTGATGCTTCTCATCTCTGCATTCAGCGGGTCATATCTTGTAGTTCGAGGCATAGATGTGAGGAAATTAGCCCCTTACATCATCTTCCCAGCACCGTTCCTTCTGATTGGCCTCTCGCTGTATACTTCGGGCGTGCTTGGCATTACCTTGCCGTGGAACTTGGACGGGTACAGTTTGTATGCCGTTTTTACAGCCATGTTCACCGCCGTAGCCCTTTTGCGAAATCAAACTGCAGTCTCCGACCATGTGCTCTGGCTTGGAGGCCTCGCAATCGTTCTTTTACTCACCCTTCTCATTCCGTCAGGAGATTCAAACAACGGCTCCCGTATTCTTTTGGTTACCCAAGGAGTCGTTTGGATTGGCCTTTCTGGATTAGCAGTTTACCGGTCTTCACCTTCTATCGCAGGAACGGCCGTTTTGGGTCCTTGGGTTTGGCTCCTGTTGTTTGCAACCGATGCTGATGCGCGCCTCATCTCTGCTGATTTCATTCCAATTTCAATAAACGAATTTGATTTATTCCTGTGGATGAGCCTGCTGGTCGTGCAGCAAATTTGGGTCAATCTCCGCCATGGAGAAGTTGGATTAAACCTCGCAGCACGACTGGTTGGACTTTCTGAAGTCGGGGCAAGGCTTCGAGATTCAGGCTTAGCAAAGTTATGGAACTTGAGTTTCCTTTTCTCCGTCGTCGTCACTTGGGCTATCGTTCGCCCAAACGCATTACCGATGTATGGAGTAGTGATTATTCTCGGCAGTTTGCTTATCGGCCATTCACTGATGGTGTACTTTGAACGACATCTTGGAAAACCTCAAACATTGATGTCATTCTGGGGTATTTTTGCTCTTTTACTTTCATGGACGTATGGTCAATCTTCGTTTTGGGCCTTATCTTTGGTGATTTCTTCGGCCATTTTGTTGAAATCCTCTGATCGCAGACGCGCCGGAGGTGCAACAGAAAGCGAACTCGAACGCTTCGAAACTCTTCCTGGACAATTGTTGACGATGATGATGGGTTTCCTTACGGCTTTTTTCATTATGATTGCTTTGGACCCCCTTACAACCGTTCCTTTAACCGGTACAGAGCATATGCTTGACAAGGAAACGAACCTCTTGGTTTTGATGCTCATTGGACTGGTGGCATTGGTGTTGTATCTTTTGCGAGCAGCCACATTGGAGAAACTTTTACCGCCTGCTGTGACCGCAGTGGCCCTGATCATTTCAATGGCTTTAGCCGGACGTTCAATTGCGGTTGAAGTTGTTGTTTTGGCTTCAATTATAGCGTTCGTAGGTTCGGGAGCATATCTTGCCGTTCAGGGTGAGTTCCGCTCAGGTATACGAGCACTTACCAAGAAGGAGAACCGAATACAGCGGCTAAAAGATAAACAAGAACGTATCCAAACATTCCTTGAATCCTCGGGGATGGAAGATTCTGAAGTTCTACAACTTGGTGGCACCCAAGAGGGTGAAGAAACCACTTCGACCCCAACAAGCAACCTACGCCTAATCGATACAGAATTGTTAACATTGGTAGAAAAACAGAGAAAACGCCAACGCCGTTCAGGTTCTTCAGGAGATATGGATCTCTATGTTGGAGATATTCACCATCAACCAACAATTGTTCTTCTTTTCCTCTCAACGACGATTCTTGCAACTTCATATCTTTCATTCGTTTCTGGAAACACCCTCCTTGCTCTTTCATTCAGCGTAATGATCTCGATCTTATTTGTCGGCCTTTCGCGAATCCGTGCAAATCAAATTGGGTTGAGGTTGCCTGATATCATGGGAATAGAGGCTCCAATAGCTCTTGGCATGTTGGGCCTTGTTTTGGTTCACGTCGCAGGCCGGGCTTCAAATTCGGTTGTTGTACTCGGAGATGCAACCCATCTGCTTGTTTTCTTTGGAGGGCTTGTGATGTTAGCTGGAATCGGACTTCTTGGCCGAAATGATTTGGGACTCAGAATCCCCAATGCTCTCGAGGGCGTCATCTATCTTGCAGCCATAGACCGAGTCTTGTGCGTCGTCATTGGAGGCGAAGTTCCAATCCCGTTCGATATTGACCCATTTGTTACAACCCTCTCAACCCTCTCTTGGACAGCCCCTCTGATCATTATTGAGGCTCTTCTTCTCGCAGCAGTCTTCGGATTTGATTGGGTTGAAGGCAAACGTATCCAACACGATATGAGTGACCACAGAGGGGCCGGTGGCCGTTCTGCATGGCTGTTATTTGTCGCGCTCCTCTCCTTTGGTCCTGCAACATTTGCAGCCATCATACAGTCGGCTCGCCGCGGTGTTTGGTGGACTCAACCTGCAGTTGTTCTTGCCGCCTGGCTGATGTTACCGATGGCATATTTGGCGAGTAGTGCATGGCTTTCAGACATTATCGCGCTCCCCTCACTCGGATTCATCGCTTCATGCCTCGGATTGGTCAGCATTCTTTTCGCGGCATGGGTTGTCCAACAACGGCAAGGCCTTTGGCTTCCTGCAGCATTGTGGGCAATGCACATTCTCTTGATTGGTTCAGCATTTGGATATTCAAACCTCTTGTTCGCAGTGCTGTTCATCCTGTTATGTTCAACGGTTTCATGGGTAAGTGGGGTTCTTACGCTACGTAAAGCCTGGAGAGTCGTCGGCGCTCTTGACCTCGTACTGAGTTGGATTATTGCAGGAATTGTCATCGTTCAAGGAGCCTCAGTTGAAATATTACTCGCCATATTAATTGCATCTGCAGCCTTACTCGGGCTCGTGACCTACCTCACGCAGACCCATGAAGGCGAAATGGCGAACGAATGAATTCGTAAACAATAACTCACGAATGTCCTTT
>JAPKCL010000055.1 GCA_028822955.1 Candidatus Poseidoniaceae archaeon | reverse complement strand
CGGTGTGCTCCAGGAAGAGCCATCATAGGTCATGTACTCAAGATTGCCATTGGTTTGGTCAAGATAGGTCACGTGCAGGTTATCGTTCGAATCATTTGCTAAGGAAGAATCGCTACCGACGTAATCTGTACTGTCGATTGTTGTAGATGACGACCAGCCGGCGTGAGCGACGACAACGTCTGAAAGCGATGTTTCGGTTTGTGCGTTATGCCGATTGTCGAGTACAGATGACCATGCCATGGTTACCATGAGAAAGACCAGAAGGAGTGGTGCAGTGGAACTAAAACGAGAATATGAACCCATAGAGACGACTTCCAAACAGCCGTTAAGTGGGTAGCATTTATGCATATGCTTGCTGAATTACTCGGACTCTTCAGAAATCCAAGATTTTAGAGGGGTATTTGGCCAATCACTTTTTCCAACTGAAAATCCTAATTTAGCAAAATTCTTCCGAGATTTCCTCCACACGGGTAACATGTATCCAATCTTCGAACGCTCTCCAAAATTCCAACGCCAAGGGCAGCGAGGTAAACGAGACACCCAGTGTTGGAGTAAGGATTGAGTCAAAGGATGCTCCAACCCTCCTGGAAGTACCCATGAAATCATGTTGAGTGCTCCGGATGAACCACGAGTTTCAGCCCAACTGGTGACTTCAAGGCCACTTAACGGGCCGTCAAGGATTCGTAGACCTAACATTCGTGTTGTTTGCGTCATTGGCATGATGATAGCAAAACGGTCAACCATTCGAGAGCCTTCATGGCGTTCCATCGCCCATCCTGCTTCTTCAGCGAGAAGACGAAACACTTTGATCGATTGAACGGGAGACACACTGACTTCGAAATCTTGTGTAGCACGTCGCACCATGATGGAGCCAATCGACTTGATGGCATCAACACTCCGATGGAGTGGTTAGAATTTGAACAGCCTTACGGCCAGAGTGAATTGTTTAGATCAAACCTGTCGTTTGATTCGCTTGTATGCACGGCGATCCCCAAGTCCCACCCTTTCAGGCGAGGTTTTTTCCTGGGAGGACCGAGTAGAACTACCGTGCTTCACTTCGCGCGAGCATGTCGCGTCTCAAGTGTGCGCTCGGCGGCGCTCGATACCTGTTTCAACCGAAAAGGGAACCAAGACCGTCGAAACCAGCTTCTTCTTCTTCTTCCTCTTCCTCTTCAACAGGGGCAGGGGCATCTGAAGAACCACCAGCAGCAGGTGCGGCAGCAGCTGGAGCAGCAACGGCTTGCGCCATTGCGTCAGCGATATCAACACCAGCGAGAGAAGCAACAAGTGCCTTCACACGGGAGTCGTCAGCTTTCACGCCAGCAGCCTTTAGAATGGCGCTCACGGTCTTTTCGTCAATGTCTTTTTCAGCAGCGTGCAGTAGCATAGCAGCGTATACGTATTCCATATTTTTTCACCTCATTTGTTTCAACCGAATAGATCTCCAAGTCCGCCGAAGCTTTCCTCTTCTTCCTCTTCTTCCTCTTCTTCGGCTTCAGTTGGTGCCTCAGAAGTGCTGTCTGATGAACTTGTAACTGCGGATGCTGCTGCAGATGCTGCAGCGCCCAACATGTTGGTCAGTTCTTCATCGAGTGCGTCGCTGTCGAGCTGTCCGGCAACGCCTAAGGCGCTGCTGTGTGCTCGTCCAACGAGATGTGGCATGGTATCTGCTGTTGCGATAGCAGCTTCCAATGCAACGGCCATTGCCTCTCGGCTGGCCTTTGCAAGAATTGTTGGCATTGTTTGGTTCGTGAACCAAGTAATGTTGCAAGCGAGATTGAAAGCACCAGCAGCATGGCTGATGAGGTCTGTCTCGAATTGCTCATAATCGATGTCAAGAACACTTGGCGGGAACAAAGTACCGTCTTCAAGCGCTCCACACAATCGTAGACCGGTTACGATTGGATTGATTCCAATCTTTGAGAGCATCATACCCATATCGGTTGTGAACAGTTCGCCTTCTTCGAGAACGACTGTGCGCTTTTGGATTTGAACAGAGCCACCCATGATCTTTGCAGGAATACCCACAGAGTTCAATTCACCGACAATTGGGCCAGGCGGCATTCCAGTATCCATCTTTTCAACAACAATTTGGTGAGGGGCGACATCGCCTTCTTTACCAGCACGTCCGGCTTCAGTCTTCTTGAGCTCGGTGAACATTTGGAAGGGGTTCAAGTTAGCAGATGAAACCAAAGCAGGTTGAATTGCTCCTTGGAACAATTCGTCGAGGTTTGAAGTTTCAAACCCGGCTTGCTCCCATGCAATAGCCATCAGACGCTTCTTAGCGACTTGAATTTTCATGTCACTACGAAGGGTTGCGCGCATTCCAAGCATTGCTCCAGCAGGAACGCCGTGAATATCGATAACTGCAATGGTATCTCCGCCTTTGAGGAGGTCAACCAGATCTTGTACGGTATCTTTTTTCCAAGATACGACCTTAGGAATCAATTAATCACCTCGACAGGTTGTGAAGGACCCATTGTGGTTTTGATGTAGAGGGAACGGATGTTTCCGACTCCACGCTCGAGTTTAGAGGTTACACGGTTGTAGACTTCCATAACATTTGCACGAATTTCTTCGTGAGATTGGGCAACAGTTCCACATGAGATTTGGAAGGTCATCTTATCTCCAGACTTGATGACAACTGTGGATTGAAGACCTGCTGCAATAATTGCAGGGTCAAGTGTTGGAGGAACTGGACGAGGCATTTTGCCCCGAGGTCCAAGAACGACACCGAGATATCGCCCAATCAGGCCCATGTGAGGAACTTCAGAAAGGAAAAAGTCGAATGCATTTGCAATCTTCTTTGCCTTTCCTTTGTTACCGCCAAGGTCTTCAATTTCTTGAGGAGTAATAACGTGGATTCCAGCAGCCTTTGCTTTTGTTGCTGCTTCTCCAGAAGCGAACATTGCGATTTTAAGTTCACGGCCTCGACCGGATGGAAGACGGATTTCTTCCTTGATACGATTGTTTGGGTTTTTCAAGTCGACGTCACGGATTGTGAATGCAATATCCACGGACTCGACAAACTTTCTCTTTGGTGCACTCTCGAGTGCATCCTTAATTGCTTGGTTAATTTTTCCTTCCATTTTTGTTCACCTCAGTGGTCGGCGAGACGCTCAAAGACGCCTCTACCACGGTTCGTGAGTTTCAATTAAAACGCTCGTCCCATTCTCCTTTGTTGATGATTGCGAGGGCATCGTTTGCCCAGTGTCCATCAATCTTGACACGCATCGAAACGCATGTTCCGATGATTTCCTTTGTTTGAGCCTTAAGATCGGCGCCGGTCAAATGACCGAGGCCGTGTTTCTCTTGAGCAACTCCCATTGCTTTCTCGAGTGTCAAGTCTTCAACTGCAGCTTCAAGGCTGCCGTTGCACTTCTTTACACCAAGAGCTTTGATGATAAGTTTAGATGTCCATGGTTTCGGCATTGTTTCAACTCCATTGCTCACTATGTGGGCATTCAGCCGACAAAACACCCCTATATAATCGCGCTGTGCGAAGGGAGTTGAGCGACGACGCCCGGAAAAATCACTCGATACGCTCCACGACACGAACGTGGTCGCCACGCATATTGAGGGTCATTGGGATAGGCTGCTCATACAATTCCATGCTGACTTCTTCCTTGGATTCTGCAACACTGAGGACACGAGCCTTTTCGCCTTTGAATGCACCAGTCACGATTTCGACGATACATCCGACTTCAATTCCAGAGGTTACAGCCTTTGGTTCAAGGTAAGGGAGAATATCGGCAAGAGGTGCTTCACCAGGGAGTACAGTCTTGGCATTCTTCAGTGGTGTTTGGTTGAGGCCACGGCGAGCGGCTGGGTCTCGTCCACCGGAGCGGCCGATCAACTTCTCGACATGGTGAAGAGCACTTGATTCAATAAACAAGTATCCACGCATTCCTGTTGGATGAAGAATGGACATGATGTCTGGTAGAAGGGAGGTCAGTGAACCGCTTCCGTGAAGTCGGTTGTACATTTCATCGGCAACACGTTGTTCAGAGCCAATCGCCGTCTTGACGATGTAAAGGAAAGAACCAACTGAGCCATACATCTCGCCAAAGAGTTTGGAATTGTTTTCCATTTCAAGGTTTGAGAAGATACAGTTGTAGTTTTGGAGCGTTCCTGGGTCAATCCATTCGCATTCTGTGTAACGGCCGGTAGGTGTTACTTCATCAGTGCTGGCAACGACCAAAACTGGAACGACGTCAACGAGGGAACGGCCCATGTCGACACCACGTTCAGGGCCTGAGCCTTGGTAATGGAGTGCATCGATTGGAATACCAGTGGATTCGGAAACTCGCGCAACGACTTCCTCAGGCGTGTCGCCAATACCCCAAACGCCATCCCACAAAGCTGGGAAGTCGCCATCGGATTTGCTGCGACGCAACAAAAGAAGTTTCTCTTCAAATCGGACATATGCTACAAATGCTTCACTCATTTCATTCATCTCCAGTTTTCGCTCAGTTCCCGATGTTCATGACATCGAAAAGCCAAGGAAGAAAATTATCCATCATGACCAGCATAACGAACCCGATTGCTCCAAGAACAAATAGTCCAATACCACAGATAATGGAAGTTTGTTTGAATTCTTGAGCGGTTGGCTTACGAGCCATGCGAATGATACGAGCCCAAGAGCCTCGTGAGATACGGCGGAATTGAGACTCAATCCAGTCTTGACGGTCCTGAACTTTGTCTTCAAACGAACGGTTTTCTGTAGCATCACTCGACATGGTACGACCTCGGGCCTTCAACGCCACCTACCCTCCCAATATAACCACTCCGTCGCGGATGTCGGCATAATCACTTCCCACTTTTCACGATTTAGGGTGGCGAGGGTTGATGTGGGGGTGGCGGAGAAGAGCATTCGATGGCGCAGCAAGACCCCTATTCCGTTTTAGGCGTTGTCCGTAATGCAAGCGATGTTGAAATCAAGCGGGCGTTTCGCAAAAAAGCCCGCCAATTCCATCCAGACCGCAATCCCGATGATGCCACTGCTGAATCAAAATTCAAGGAAGTACAGGCGGCCTACGAATCCATTGCTACTGCAAAAGACCGCAGCGAATACGAGCAGCAACAACGCATGTCCTCGATGCGCGGCGGTGGTGCTTCCTTTGGAGGGGGAGGAATGGATGACATCTTCGGTCAAATGTTCGGCGGTGGAGGCCGGCCGCGTGGAGGAAGTCCCTTCGGAGGCACGGGCCAATCTCAACAACGGCGTCAAAGGCCAAAGGGTTCCGACATCGGAGTAAGCCTTGAACTCACCACTGAAGAAGCGGAAAACGGAGGTCTGTTTTCGTTCACATTCAAACGGCTCAAACCGAATGCGAGTGGGACAATGGAAGCGACAACAACAACCTTGAGAACGACGGTCAAAGCCGGAGTGAAACACGGAACAACTACTCGCATGAAAGGGCAAGGGCATGACCACCCCGAAGGCGATGCTGGTGATGTGATGTTGACGATTCGAATCCAATTTGGAGAAGGGCGGTTTTGGGATGGCGACATTCTGGTCCAAGAAGTTCCCACTCCATTCAGTACACTGATGCTTGGAGGCAAGGTGAAAGTAGCATTACCTTCGCAGAAGAAAATTATGCTGAGTGTTGCACCTGAAACATTGATCGGTGACCGATTGCGAATTGCAGGTGCAGGCTACGATGGTGGAGATTTAGAACTCGAATTTGTCCTTCCTGATTACGATGAATTGTCGAAAGAACAGAAAGCAGCCCTCGTGAAATTGAAGGATGCTGGGTTGTAGGTGAGCATATGGGTCGCCGAGGCAAACAACACAACCGCGGTTCAAAACTCCGTTCGAAAGGGCCGCAACTCTCCGATGATGAACGACTTTGGAAGCGACTCTCAAGTCATTTTAGTCACGACCTGAGTCTTTGGGAAGTGGAGTGGAGTGGAGATTCAATTGCAAACTTGCTGATCGAACGTGAAAACCTCAGCCGAGATTTTGCGAGTGATGGCAAAGCAGAACGCGCTTTCCGAAGTAAAATCGACGCGACGTTAGCACAGGCTCGTTCAAAGAATGAACATTTCATTGAAGTCGAAGATAAATGTGTCCGTATCCGTTCCCCAAGCGAAACTGAGCAGATTAAATCCTCCGTATTAGACTGGCAAGCATTCACGACCGTTCATGCTTCAAAAGGCTCGATTGGGTTACATGGCCGTCCTGCTTTGAACGCAGAGAATGCACATCTCACCGATTCACTGAGCCAAGGCGATATGGAACGGTACGCATTGTTAGAGGACGTGTGGTTAGCCCATCTGGGAGGCGAAGATTATCCCGATTCGTTTTCACTCATGCCTGACGAAGTAGTCCGGTCGTGGGGGAAGTTCGATTTAGTGAGTGAAGCCAGATTTATTGCGAATCGGCGCTCTGGACTACGGTTCCGCGATGCCGAACCAAGTATGGCCCTGTTACTGGTTCAATCCGGGCGACTCAATGCTCGAAGTCTCCTCGATTTACGACTTGAAAACAAACGGAAGGGCGGATGGAATCCATTCCCAAGCACCTATGACCAGGCATTGGTTGATGCTGCAGACCGTTTACCTGAACTCGATGGCGACAAGGAAGTTTCAACCAAAAGGAAAGACCTACGACACCTTCCTTTTGTTACCATTGACCCACACGATGCAAAGGACTTCGATGATGCAATATGCCTGATAGAAGAAGACGGCATCAGGACATTATGGGTAGCTATCGCTGATGTGGCCCACTATGTTCAACCAAATACTCGTTTAGATGGTGCAGCACGCTCACGTGCAACTTCTGTCTATTTACCACATACTGTTCTTCCAATGTTGCCCCCCCGCCTGGCCGATGACTTATGCTCCCTTCGAGCAGGAGTGGACCGGTTGGCGATGGTTGTGGCGATGAACATCAACAGCGACAATGAGATTTCTGATTGCACTGCGTACGAAGCGGTGATTCAAGTTGCTGAAAATATGGCGTATGAGGATGCTTTAGACAATCCCCGCTTTGCAGAAATGTTCAAACTCGCTTCTCACTGGCAAGAGAAAGAAGTACGCCTCAACATCCAAAATGCGGAATTACGCCCCCGACTCCATGGCGATGAGAACATTCGAGTTGAAGTCAAATGGCCGAATGCAGCCACGCAAATGATCGAATCGTTCATGGTTGCAACCAACGCCTCTGTTGGTCATTTACTCGGAAAGGTCGGCGCACCTTTGCCATGGCGATGCCACACACCGCCCGATTCTGTTGAAGTCGAAGAATTAAATGCAAAACTCTCGGCTCTTGGAGTCGATATCGAATTGCCAATGCCGAGTTTCCGAACGCACGGACAATCCGAAGAGAGCGAACTCACCGACTTGTTAGCGGGTTGGGCGGGCGGTTCAATCGATGTATCAGGCATGCAATCCCAAGAAGTCGAACCAGCCGATGATACCCCAGAGTATCTCTCAAGTGTTCTGGATTCAGAAGCCCGGCAGGATATCCTCGATGCGCTTATGCAAGCCCAAGTACAGGCATCAGAACTCAAAGGCCCGATTCGTCGGGTCGTTGACCAAGGCCTCTTCCACTTGATGCAACGCGCCTCATACAGTGAAGAAAACTTAGGCCACTTCGGACTTAATCTGGATGCCTATGTACACTTCACCAGTCCAATTCGACGTTATCCCGATTTGATGACGCATCGTCAATTAAAAGCCCATTTACGTGGCGATGGATGGGTGCATTCACTTGAAGAAACTGCCAAGATTTCGAAACATTGCAGTGAACAAGGGCACACAGCAAAACGAATGGAATGGGAATTAGTAGCCAATGCTTACCACCTCCACTTGTTACGTGGAGGGAAAATTGGTGGTGAGAGCACAATTGATTCTACACCCCTTGAACACACCTCTTGGGCCGCACGCATAACCGGCCTACGAACGCCATGGGTCTTCTTGGATCTCGCCGATGATGGAGCGATTCATGGTCGAATGCACCTGCGGCAAATCGGAGGTAAAACGCAGATGAGTGTCGATGAATTCGGATTGTCAGTCATACCTGCAGAACCGGATGAACGAGGTGATCAAGCCCCGATAGTCCAACTCGGACAAATATTCCCTTGCCGATTACGTGGATTAGACGTCTGGGCTGGGTCACTGGATTTAGCCCCACAGTAGTATTGTAGTCAAAACAAAGCGTTTATATTGACTACATAAAACCCACAACCATGGCGCGAGTCAAGGCTCAAACATGCGATTGTCAATGCAAGATGAAACGGCTTTACACCCGTGCAGAAGGCGGAAAAGGTTGGGATCAGATTGGATGGATGTGTACCTGCGGTTGCGGTTGTATCACAATGGACCAAGGCGATTGGAATCTCATGCCCTGTGAGAATGATACGTGCAGCACTGTTGACCAATGAGGTGGGAAGATGGCAGAGGAATCTTTCACACTCAGTATTTCAGGTATGACCTGCGGTGCATGTGTTGCTTCGATAGAGAAAGTCGCTTCGAAAGTCGAGAGCGTTCTAGAGGTTTCAGTCAACCTACCACTCAATCGTGCCGTCGTTCGCGTTCAGCCCACTGCTCAATTTCATCAAACCAAAGCCAAAGTGATCACAGCGATTGAACGGAGCGGTTTTGGAGTAAAGGAGACAAGAGGAAAGCCTGTCCTCATTGATGATGCTAAATCAGAATTACGGAAACAAGGTCAAAAGGTTTCAGTGGCCTTACTCTTGGCCCTTCCAACGCTCTATCTCACCATGTTTGCGGATGATTTTGGGAGCATCAATGGAGTGAATAGACGATTACTTCTTGCCTTTTTCACAACGCTACCTGTCTATTTCTGGTCCGGTTGGGAGTTTCACATGAGGGCCTGGAAGTCATTACGAAGTGGTACTGCTAACATGGATGTACTCGTTCATTTGGGAACCACTGTTGCGTTTATCTGGTCTTTTCTGATTACCTTCGAGCCGTCTTTGCCTTTCCTTCCTTCAGTCTTTACTACCGCCACGCATGTGTTCTTTGATGGCGTTGTTTTTATCATTGGTTTTGTATTACTCGGGAACTGGATGGAGGCTGCTGCGAAACTCAAAGCAACCGATGCAATACATTCGTTAATGGAACTGCAACCAAAACAAGCGAGAGTCATCACCGATGAAGCAAGCGGATATTCTGAAACTCAAGATGTCGAAGCAGTTGCAGTCGGTTCACTGGTCAAAGTGCTGCTCGGTGAAACAATTCCTTTGGATGGCGTTCTGTTTCAAAGCAAGGCGAGTATCGATGAATCGATGATGACTGGTGAGCCGTATCCGGTTCGCAAAAGCGACGGCGATCGTGTTTCAGCTGGGACAATTGTACTCGATGGTACAATATTCGTTCGAACCACTCGGCCTTCGGAAGATACCTTGCTTGCGAGTATCATCACCTTGGTTGAAGATGCACAAATGGGCAAAGCACCCATTCAACGACTTGTCGACAGGATTGCTGCTATTTTCGTTCCTTTAGTCGTCATAATGGCCCTACTTGCTGCTTTGTTTTGGTGGATATATCCTGACTCATCAGCGTATAATCCGATGGCGACCAATGCCGAACTCGCAATGATGGTTCTGGTTTCGACTTTGGTTATTGCTTGCCCTTGTGCGTTGGGGCTTGCAACACCAACGGCACTCATCGTTGGCACCGGTGTTGGAGCAAGGAATGGTTTACTCATCAAAGGCATTGAAGCATTAGAAAATGCGCACAAGACCGATACCTTAGTGGTCGATAAAACAGGCACGCTTACCTCAGGAAAACCGAGAGTGAGCCATATTGAGATGCTTGATTGTGAGGTCAAGGAAATCCTTGGAATCGCTGCATCCCTTGAGCAGGAATCAACGCACCCCCTGGCAACTGCCATTCAAACTTCATGGGCCAATGTGTCCTCTTCTCGACCAGATATTCAGGGTATTGAAACCATGCCTGGTCTCGGAATGATTGGAAAATACGATGAGGCTGTGGTAGCCATTGGAAACGCTGAACTGATGGACCAGGTCGGTGTGGAAATCGAACAAGAGGTCGAAGAAAAACTGGCTTTGTCCGCAGCGAAAGGTGTGACGTTGGTTTTAGTCAGTCAAGGTAAGCGTCTACTCGGCTGGATTGAGGCAAAAGACCGTGTTCGAGAATCTTCAGAAAAAGCAATTCGCCATGCTAAGCAAATGGGATATGAAGTCATCATGCTCACAGGTGACCGGCAAGAAGCAGCTGATACCTTAGCAGAAAAGATTGGTATTGACACGGTCCTTGCAGGAGTCAAACCTCATGAAAAAGCCCATCACATCATCCGATTGCAAGAAGAAGGGCGATCAGTGGCGATGGTTGGAGATGGAATTAACGACGCCGCTGCACTTTCGGCTGCTGACGTCGGTATTGCGATGGGTGCAGGCTCCGATATTGCCCTCGATGCTGCTGATTTTGTTCTGTTACGAAACGATTTGATCGATGCGGTTTCTTCACTCAGTCTCGGTCGAAGTACAATGCGACGTATCCGAAGTAATCTCGGTTGGGCGTTTGTCTACAATGCAGTTGGCATCCCTCTTGCGATGGGTGTAATGCTTCCATTCACAGGTTTCCTCCTCCCTCCTGCCTTTGCAGCAGCAGCAATGTCGTTATCATCGGTGAGTGTCGTTGGTAATTCTCTTCTGTTGAGATGGTGGAGTCCCATACGTGAATGAGTTCAAAGCCTTGCCTTCTGTCCAACAATCATGGCCGAACAAGTGCACACCCTCAACATCACTGGCATGACATGCAGTGGGTGTTCTGGTCGAATCATGCGAGTTTTGGAAGCAACTCCAGGAGTCCTCAAAGCAGATATTTCTCATGATACGGGCTCTGGCATTGTGACCACTTCAACTGAGGTCTCGACCAGTAAACTTGTCGAAATTGTCAATTCAGTTGGTTTTGAAGCATCGGCTTGATGCGTTTGTTTCAAATCCAAGAGGCGCCGCCATCAGTCTGCGCGGGGGTCGCCCAGCTTGGTCAACGGCGGTGGGTTTAGGTCCCATTCCTTA
>JAPKCL010000054.1 GCA_028822955.1 Candidatus Poseidoniaceae archaeon | reverse complement strand
CCTCGGCTGCAATCAATGCACCCATTGCTGTAGTAAAACTATAGAACAGTATGCTTGAAGCCTCTCCGGCGAAAATATTGGGTCCGAATGTCCGGGCAGGATTCATTGATGCACCAGTTAAAGGTCCAAACATAAAAGCCAGTAATGCAACCACAAAACCGACAAAAAAGGCAATAGAAACATGAGTCTGGGAACGTACAACAATCCAATATATACTTGCCATAAGTGAAAATGTGATGAACACTTCAATCAATCCCCCCATGGATATTGAAACATCTGCGGCTCTTTTGGTTGGTCCAACGCCTTGAAGGAAAAAACCAGCAACGGTTGCTCCACTTAACTGAGCAACAATGTAAGGAAGTAACGCTTCTCTTTCGAGGTGTCCACTTCGAAAAAAGGCAAGCGATACGGCAGGATTAATGTGAGCCCCACTGATTGGCTGAAAAATCAAGATTGCCAATGCGACTCCAACACCAAAGGAAAGCGAAACAACTCCATGGGATGCCCCTAAAGCAATACTACCACAACCCATGCCAACCATGAGTGCTGTGCCGAAAAATTCAGCCAACCCTCTACGCCACATGTTTACCGCTCCAGCCTTTATGTTATGTTCTTTACCAAACCTGTTCTCTCGACAAGAATCACAAGGCAAGCGTGAAGAAGTAAAGGCTGTTGGGAGACAACATGGGGTCTGATGAAAAAGTAATGGGAATCCCCCAACTTATTCATTTTCAAACGATGATTACCACTGGGGCATTATTCCTGGGAATCATTGGTGTTGGTTTTTTATCGGACTCTACGGACATGGGCAGTAGTCTTCTCATCACTTTAATCATCGCTTGTTTAGCGCTTGGGTTACTGGTCTTCTCTGCTGATTTTTTCATTGAAGGAGCGAAAGGCTTAGCTCGCAGAGGAGGTTTACCAGAAGTGGTCATCGGCTTGACGATTGTCTCAATTGGAACCTCGTTGCCTGAAATCTTAGTGACCACGACGGCAGCCGCTGATGTGGCTTCACAGCCAGAAGTTGCTGATTTTGCAATCGGCGGGATTCTTGGTTCGATCTTTGTTCAAATCACACTCATCTTGGGAATTGTTGTGGTCAATAAAGGATTCAAAATCCGAGAGTCATGGTTGAAGCGCGACGGCCTCATCATGCTGTTAGCCGTTTTGATTCTCACCTTCTTCCTACTCACAGAGCGAACCTTGCAACGTTGGGAATCTGGAATTCTCGTTCTCCTGTATGTGATTTACATCGTATGGCTCTTAATGCACCGCAAAGTGATCCAAATGGAAGAAGAGGCTGATCAAGAAGAAGTCGCTGTACGTGGTTCAAGTTGGAGTGTTGCTGCGTATACGATTATGGTCGTTTTCGGTCTTGCTTTTGCCATTTTTGCGGCTCACCATTTGGTCGAATATGCCCGTATAATCGCGATTGACTTGAATGTCCCTCACGCTATTGTTGGAACAACTGTTTCAGGAATTGGGACCTCCTTGCCAGAGTTGACCATTGCTTTGATGGCAGCAAAGAAAAGCCAAGGTGTTGCGATTGGCACCCTTATTGGCTCGAATATTACTGACCCACTGCTTTCCATTGGTCTGGCAGGTTTAGTCCATCCTCTTGCCATTACACCTGATGGATTTGAACTGATTGCCTACATTATCATCCCGTTCACCATTATAGGATGTATGTCTGCCTTATTGCTCATGCGAACTTCGTATGAGATTAAAAAATGGGAAGGCTACACACTGATTCTTATGTATATCATCTTCATAATTACCCTCGAGGCATACAACCGTTCTTGGATAGCCTTCTGAAAACAATGAAGACATAAGGGGCGACTTCTTCGCCTTCTTCATGGTGAACTTCCAACTCGACGAAATGCAAGAGATGTTGAAAGAACTTGCTCATGAATTCGCCGTCGATGAAATCCGTCCAAATGCCGAGCATTGGGATACTGAATCGGTTTATCCAAAAGAAGCCATCCAAGCAGCTCACGAAATGGGGTTACTTAATCTCCACATTCCAGAAGATTATGGTGGTCCAGGATTAGGTTCTATCGAAGAAGTCCTTGTCAATGAAGAACTCGCATGGGGAGACCCAGGTTTTGCTACAGCAGCCTATGCTACCGCACTTGCATGCGCACCAATCCTTACCGGTGGTACAGAAGAACAGAAGCAGAAATGGCTCCGAATGGTTGCAGAAGACGGAGCTTTGGCGTCCTATGCAGTAACAGAGCCTGGCGCAGGTTCTGATGTTGCTGCTTGTAAAACAAGTGCAATTCGGGACGGTGATGATTACATTATCAATGGTTCTAAAATGTGGATTACAGGTGCTGGTTATGCCGATTTCTTCTTTGTACTCGCCAAGACAGATGTCGATGCTGGATACAAAGGCATGTCTGGTTTTATTGTTGAGAAAGATGCGGAGGGTTTCTCTCTTGGAAAGAAAGAAATTAATATGGGACAACGCTGTTCAGACACTCGTTCAATTCAATTCGATGATGTCCGCGTTCCAGCAGATCAATTGATTGGTGGTTCTGAATCTGGTGGTTGGATGAACGCCATGAAAGCCTTTGATATGAGCCGTCCAAATATTGCTGCTCATGCAACAGGTCTGGCCCGTGCTGCTTACGAGCATGCCCTCCAATATTCGGGTGAACGTTCGACTTTTGGTAAACCTCTTCACCGTCATCAAGCAATTCAATTCATGCTGGCTGATATGAAGACAAAAATCGAAGCCTCTCGTATGTTGACTTGGAGGTCCGCAGCAGATTCAGATGCCGGAATTCCAAACACAGAATCAGCAGCTCATGCCAAACGATTCGCAGCAGATTCTGCTATGGAAGTTTCCACTGATGCTGTTCAAGTCTATGGCGGATACGGATATTCTGAAGAATACCCTGTGGCCCGTCTTATGCGAGCAGCAAAGGTAATGCAAATTTATGAAGGGTCTTCACAAGTACAAAAAATGATTATTGGTCGAGAAATTACCAAACATCTCTGATTACTTGTCATCCAATTTATCGGTCATTAAGTCCCAGAAATCAATTAAATCTTGTTTTTCTTTCTCTTTCTTTTCGAGTCTACTTTCTTCCTCTTGATTTAGAGCAAGGCCATGTATTTCTTGCTCCCAAGCCTGTTGCAGGTCAAGCATCTCATCGGTGGAAACTTCCAGTTCGTCTCTTTCAAATGCTCCATACATATCCATTTCTTCATTCTCATTCATGTCTATATCCTCATCGTCTTGCGGTCCGGGGAATTCCCACTCATCTTCATTCATCATTGCTTGGGTGACAATCATCGTATCTTGGAAGAGAACTATTTCGTTTAACATCTCACGCGTGCATATGAGGAATTGTGCCAGCATCGGAATTTGGAGAGCTGTTTTGATGTCATTGTAGAGTGCCAGAACTAGAGAAACGATTCGATCTCCAATCGGTAAATTTTGGTCTTGAGGATGCAGGCAGAGGTTTACAGAATATTGATTTTCATGTACGACATCGTTTTGCCAGCGTCCCGCAGTCACTGAATGCGACCAATGATTCGTAGTTCCGGAGAGTTGATGGTTCATACCTTCTTGAAAATCAGAATTAATTTGGTACCAACGATGCGATTCACCTTGTACTCGAACCTTGATGCATTCATTGGTTAACATGAATATTTCAACATTCGATGTGCCGTTTGCAACAGACTGTAACATCTCAATTGAACGAAGTTCAGGTTCAGTCATTCGGTATTTTCCTTTCGACATATGCATCGATCATTTCGAGTCTATATCAAGAGCAAAGAACAAAACCCTCGGCCTCGAATTTGATTTATGGCCAAGCCTTGTCCTGCTGTTATACTCGCCGCAGGAGCCAGTCAACGCCTTGGTCAACCGAAATCATTGGTGGCTATAGGGGATACAACATTGGTTGGCCTTGCCTATCAAAAGTTGGTCAAAGCAGGTTGTTCACCCATCCTTATTGTGACGCGGAGTGAACTTTCAGTCCCAATTATGCAAGCAACCATCGGTTCGAATGTGATTGTAAATCAGACACCTGAAGAGGGACGAACTGGAAGCATTCAATGTGGAATCTTATCTCTCGCTGGAGATAAAGGACGAATGCCAAGGCGAGTTATTATTGCCCCAGTTGACCGGCCTGGCTGGTCGATTGAACATGTCAAGTCTTTGCTTTTAGAGGAAGTAAGTTCGACGCTGGCTTCCAATGGGCGGAGGGGACACCCCTTACTTTTGGATGCAGAAGCCATTCAATCGGTCCTTGCAGCACCTACTCGCTCACCTTTACGTGAGTTAGTTTCCTTTACTGAAGTGATTGTAGACGCCCCTTTACTTGGATTGAACATCGATCACCCTGACGATTTAATTTTATTAAAACAACACGAATTATCCTTGCTCGGGATGGTCTGAAACCTGTAGGGAAAAGGGTATGTGTCACCGCTTCAACCGGTAAGCATGACTGCGACAGTGATGGCTTGGTCTCTCTCTCGTCTTGCCGCAGGTCAACGCGTGGTTCTTGCCAGTGTTGTTGAAACTGCGGGCAGCGTTCCAGGTAAAGTCGGTGCCCGTTTGGCCATGGCTTCTGATGAACAATGGGTTGGTACAGTAGGCGGGGCAGGGTTAGAATTGAAAGTCCTTCAACGATGCAAAGAGCATCTTCAAACACATCAACGTCCTTTCGGAGAAGTCGTACGATACGGGTTAAACAAAGGTGCGAAGGGCTATGAAGTAACACCGCTTGATTCACTCTGCGGCGGTCAAGTTACGCTTGCAATTGAGGTGATGATTCCAATGCCACATGTATTATTGATGGGTGGAGGCCATTGTGGTCAAGCAATCGCCAAGTCGTTGGACGCATTAGGCTGGAAACATTCAGTTCATGACACACGAGCAGAATTTTCTGATGAAAGAATGTACCCGAATGCCCAACACCGTTCCTCTGTTTCAGTCGAGGCATTTCTTCAAGCTGAAACTCTTGAGAGCCTACGTCGGTTTTCCGATGTTTTACTGCTCGGCCATGACTGGTCAGAGGACCAAGAGCGTTTGTTAGGACTCCTTCATCGTTTCCATAATGGGAATGCCATTCCAGATGGCCAACAAGGTCCTCGAATTGGCGTGATTGGTAGTCGTTCAAAATGGCAAGCCTTTGAGAAAACATGCCTCGAACAAGGTATTGAACAATCAATCTTGGATGCAGTGGTTTGTCCGATTGGTTTGAACATCGGGGCTGAATCTCCCGAAGAAATTGCTGTAGCGGTTGTTGCTCAAATTATGGCTTCGTTCAAGGGCGTTGATGCTGATGCGCCGACTTGGCGAAGTTAATTCACTTTTGAGTAAATATTCGCTCTCTAAAATAGCGTAGTTCTTCGATTGATTCAAGAATATCATCAAGTGCAAGGTGCGCACCTTTCTTTTCGTATCGCCCGGCTTCTGGATACCAACGTCGAGCTAATTCTTTGACGGTTGAAACATCGATCATTCGGTAATGAAGGTAGTCGACAAGAAGCGGCATTTCCTTTTCCATGAATTTCTTATCATTCCAAATACTGTTTCCACAGAGTGGTGCAACACCTTGTGGCACCCATTTCTTGAGAAAAGCCAGTGTTTCTGCTTCTGCTTGTTCGCAAGATACGCTCACAGTCCGGACACGTTCAACCAATCCACTTTCAGTATGGTGGGTCGTATTCCATTCATCCATTCCAGCCAAGAGTTCTTCTGATACTGAAACTGCAAGGTTCGGCCCAGTTGCGAGAATGTTGAGTTCTCCATCGGTCACAACCGTTGCAATTTCGATGATGGATTCTTTTCCAATATCCAGTCCAGTCATTTCAAGGTCAATCCAAACCAAGCGTTCGTCGCTTTCACCCATGATTTCGCCAACAGGTTGGGGTTTTTGAATTGGGCGTAGGGTTATGAAGTTCACATTGGAGGGGCTGCTATGGCGGAAGAGACAGTACTGGTGGTCACTGAGGTCTCTCTTGAGGCTCCTCCTTTGATGGAACCGAAAACGCTCATCGCCGTCAGTGTTCTTACTTTTTTACTTATTTTCTCCTTTTTTGCCCTTGCACTTACGGGTGATTCAGCACCTTCTTTGTCTCCACAAGAAACGATTGAGAATGATGGCTGGCGAGCCTTTTCCGTTGTTGCTCCAGTCGATACAGGAATCAATGTCTACCATGACCATTTCCGAACCAATGAGACATACCCATCTTGGCTTTTGGAGGGCCTTGGCGTGAACAAAGTATGTGATTTGACATTCGAGGGAAGTTGGCAAGAACGGTATGATGCCGATAAGGAATCATGTTGGGACACCTTAGTTGCAAGCGATATCGTTTATTTTCCTGGAACTAAAATTATTGGTTCTTCACCTGATGGCGATAGCGAGATTTTGATTTTAGATGACCCAAGTGATGGCCATGGTTCGGCGGTTACAGGTTCAGTGTTAAACGCAAATCCTCAAGCAGTCATTTTCTTCGTCGAAGGATTTAGCACTGAAGCGGTTATTGCTGCAGCCAATCAACCTCTGGTTGATGTTATTTCAACGTCTTTTGGAGCACCGGGTTCAGTACCAATCTCTGGAATCGAGCGAGGGACTGAAATTGCGGTTGTTGAACAAGGAAAGATGCATACAGGGGCTGCAGATAACAGCCCTTCCCCTGCGATTCAAGACTCAACTGCTGGACCTCCCTGGTCGATTGGTATTGCGGGATATGCCGAAGAAGGGGACGACCAAAAGGAAATAATGTCGGGTTCATATCCAGATATCTCTGCTGACTGGACGCAGAACCTGCCAAATCATGATGATATCGATGGATATCATGAAACTTCAGGAACTTCGTTTGCCACACCTCGTACTGCTGGAATTCTTTCTTTTGTCTTAGAATCCCTACGTTCTGAGTTCAATGACGATGGTGCCGGAGCTTCTCCTGAATTCCGTCAAGGCATGCTCGTGAATGGAACTGATGCAGATGGTAACTCTTTCACCGTTTCAAACGCTGATGTCCGTGAAGCACTCAACCGCTCTGCATGGTATCCTGATGTAGGATGGGACCCTACTTCGGGAACAATGCCAATCTCACCTGTGGCACCATGCACACAAACCGGTTGGGGTTTGGTTAATCTTTCAAACATTGAACCGATGATCGCACACTTGAATCAATCCGCAGACCTCTCTGAAAGACCAGGTGATGTTGTAGCATGCATGAATGCGAATCAGGACATGCGTGAAGCATATTGGAATGCTTACCCCTCAGTCCCAGAGCAACCGGGAGAACTGTTTGTTACCGGTTCTCAAGGTGCTGAACGTCGATTTGTTTGATTCAAACCGTTACCCAGTCAATCACAATTTGGCCGTTTGGGTTGAAACCGATCACAGGTTTGTATCCATCGTGCGGTGTTGCGTCAATCGATTTGAGAATAGATTCCAATTTCCCAGGTGGCAGGCGGATTTCAAATCCTTTTGATGTTTCAATCGTGTCAATCACAACCAATGGGATAGAAACCTGTTCCACAACTTCTGGTTTTTCTTCTGTTTGCTTCGTAACGGGCTCTGGGATTCCTTTGAAATCATCTTCGGCCACTTCCGGAGTTTCTTCAACGACTTCTTCGGGCTCTAATTCCTCACCGGTCATTTCCAGTTCCTTCTCGAAGTCCGAGACCTGCTGAATGCTAGGTTGGGGACTTTGTATTGGAACTTCTTCCATTTCATAAACGACATCATCATCTTCTAATCGTTGCATGGTAAGGAATCCCCATCCCAGTGCGATGAGTCCGACGCCGACAAATGAAAGTGCTTGCATAGTATCGCTCTCAACTTCAACACTGAAAGCGACGAAGGAAAGAATTGAACCATAACCTCCGAATATACGCCTCCATCGAGCCTCATACTCTGGGGCATAGCCTTGAATCCCAACTGCTACCAGGATTACTGTCGTAAGAATCCAAGCCAAAGACCACTGGTCTATTTCACCAAACACAAAGAAGACTCCAACAAGTGCACTGAGCACCCCTGCCATTCCTAAGCGGTCGAGGAAATCAAGGAATTCATTATCATTTTCCCATTCAAAGAATTTAAGTTCATACATCTTGTCATTTTGTATAGAAAACCATGAGATACTCAATCCTTCAATTATCAAGAATATACCAATTGGTATGCCGAGGTCTATCGAATCAACATCAAGTTGGATAATGAGATTTGCTAATGCCACCGCATGAATTGCAGGAACAAAGAATAAAGCATTTGAATACCCCTTTACGAGGATATCTCGTGTGAGTAATATAGCTCCAACCAGTGTTCCAATACCAAACAAGGCATTGAAACTGAATATGAAACAGAGATAGGTTAGTTGGTAAAGGGTATTGAGGGTTTCTTTTCTCTTTTCTAGAGTCATTTCTTTTCCATTTTCACCTGATGCATATTTGAAAAGTAGATCTTTATTGTCCATGATGACAAAGGTGAGAGCAGAACAAGCTGTAAGCAATACGCTCCAAGAAAATGCTTGACCGAAGGTGTCGAAAGTTTCTTCAACGCTCATACCGATAAGAATGCTGGCTGCCAATCCGAGATGGAGAATTGGAATCGCCTCGACTTTTCCAGAAGTCCATGAATTGATAATCAGGTATCCACACATGATTGCTGGAATCCAACCGATGCTTGAAGTTGCAGCAAGTACACCGACAAGAGCCCAACCCCAAACGCCATACCAAGGTAACATTTCACGACCATTTTGACTTTGTTTGACGAATTTATTATCCATGATGAGTACATACGTCATTTGCAAAGTGATGAGAATACCACCCAGCCGAGTGAGGGAAAGGAATCCGAATTCTGCAAAATCATAGTTTGTAGAATCGATTGCTTCGATAATGAATCTCGAGATTCCAGCTGATTCCAGCCAGTGATCGTTGAGTAAAAAGAAGGCAACTGGAGATAGCATCAATGGCCATATGTGGCGATGTTGAACGCATCGAACAGTGACCAATCCAATCATAGAGATTAGCAACAATCCACCCGAATTATCGAGGCAAGCCAAACCTACCAGCCCAAGCATTGCCCAAGCATCGGCATTGACTGAAAGATGGTCTTCATCGATACCGCGTTTCGTAATGAGCCAGTTGACATAAAGTGGGGCACTCAGAAGTATGACATCGAGAAGAATGGCAACTGGAACGATTGAACTATTCACATAATCTACATGTGTCTGCATATTTTCACGAATCAGAGCGAATGCGATACCGATAGGCAATGCAATCGTGAATAAGACCCATACTCCCGCAGAACGAACAGTTGACGAAATGATATCCATATTTTTAATTTCAAGAACCAAGGCCGTCACTGGGACGAGGAGGAGCAAGATCCACGGTTGCCTTGCAAATATTTCAACACCAGTCTCGTCAAATCCTTCGACCCACGGGTTGACTATAGTGATGAGACTAAAACTCATCATGAAAAAGGGAATAAGCAGTGATAAGCGTGTTAATTGACTCCAACTGTTTTTCTTGACCCAGTCGACATCTTCTTTTCCTTCACCACTGTTTTGAACATTCCAAGAATGTGTATTCGGATTGTAAACAGGGGCGTTGGTCGCAAACCGTTTGGTCCAGTTGAATAATAGCCCCAAATCTAATTCAATTTTATGAGCACTGTAAAGCATCCAATAACTCACAGAACCTAAGATGAATATTTGATAATTGAAATGTTCAGGCAAAGGTAAGGCTTGTAAGAATTCAGGTAGTTCAAGGCGGTCGAGTACTGCGAGAAGAATCATTGAGGCGTTCGCAATTAATGCCACCGTTGTAGCCTGTAGTTTGTCATTCAACGAACTTTCTGTCGTCAAGGTACTGAATGAATTTCGGGCAAGGTAAAGCATGTAGCCGATGAAAATCCATGGCATGAACCAATCCTCTGCTTGTAGAATCGTTCGTGAAAGAACAATTGAACCTAACATGAGTAGATGAGTCCAACCCGAGATTTTGTCCTTTTGACGGGCAAACTCGGATATACAAAACAAGGCGAGGGGAATGATGACTTGCATACCATCAAATCCAAATGTTTCTCGAAGTGAGATTTCGTTTATGTTGGCAAATACATCAGTCAAAAAGTAAGACAATGCTAAAGCAGAAACGGTGAAATCTGCAACCCAACGTCGTGTGGCCTTCGCAAAGAATAACATGTATGGTATCATCAAAAGTGTGATAATCCAAGGTAAAGCACTTCCATCATTTGGTAACATAACCAGGGCAGCCGCTAATCCAATTGGCATCCAAGGTACTCGACGCTGTTGAACTGCCGGGAAATAGAACACCAACACGGCAATCCAAAGTGCCACACTTAATCCAAAGATATTTTCAATTCCTAACTCAAGAGATTTGATTGGACCAAGGTGAAGATGCAATCCTTCCATGCGTGCGATGTACATAGCGAGTACGATTTCTCCAACCAGTATAATCGATGCCTTTTGTATCAATTCAGAACGAAGTTCCTGCCGAGATGCGTAGTAACCTTGTATGGCGATTATGAAAATAAGCAAGGACATTGCGCCACCTGCACCGTCAGTATCGGCACCTGTGTTGAACACTTCAAAGAGAATTGGAGTGAGTCCAGAGACCACTGCAACAACCACAAAGTTCAGTGCCTTATTTGAGCGAAGAGCCATTTCCATAGCAGCAAAACTCAGCAGAATAAGGGAGAGTCCCATTTCGTATGAAATCGTGTTATCTGTCCATGACATCCAAGGACCCATTCCGGCTGCAACCAAGACCAATATCGGCGCATATGCAGCGACGGCTCGTCCGAAGCCAGTGGCGCCTTTGAAGCGCTTCAAGAGTTGAATTTCACCGAAGATTAACGCCAACATAGCTGCAGTTTGGACATAGATTGCTTTTGCATTTGGATGCCATTCTACCCACTCATTGGTGACAGGGTCGAGCCAGCCCTTAGCCTTGAATTCTGCAGCGTTGCCAAAGAGTTCAGTCCAACCTTCTCCTGTTACAAAGCCGATTAAAAACCGAGAACCCCATATGGTTCCAATGGTGGCGAAAAAGAATCCTATGCCGAGCATGTAGTCTTGAACTTCATACAGGACAAAGTCGTTTTTTTTACTCTGTGCATAGATCCATCCAATGGCAATACTTGCAGATAAAAATCCACCTATGAACAAGATTAAGAAA
>JAPKCL010000163.1 GCA_028822955.1 Candidatus Poseidoniaceae archaeon | reverse complement strand
TGTGGTGGTCCAAACTGCAACAGCGTTTTGACGATTCGAGGACTCATTTTCCATGTGTGCGAGATGTTCGTTCATTGTTTGGAGGTGTTCTATAGAAAGAATGTTTGAACCATCCTTTGCAGAAACATGAACAAAGAGTGGCCTTGCTTCATTCGGAAAGTGCTCGTGGATTCGGTCATGTGCATCACTCGATTCCGAGTCGGGTGCAAAATCAGCAAGGTCTGTGTTGAAAGTGGGGGGTGAAACAACAAGTTGTACGCCCAAAGCAACAGTAAAAAGGAAGACAACGACAAGAAGAACAGGTGCCATACGTTTGAACGTAGGGGCCCAACCGGCCATTCGTTCCTCCAATGACTCGGTATCCATTGCTCTTGCGAAGTAAACGCACTAAAAAAGAGAGAGGGGTGGAATTCCTCAAAGATGTGCCTTTAAGAGTAAATTAAGATTTATTCATGAGGGTATTCCATCCATATTCAAGGAGAATCGAGGGAGAAGGTTCAAAACAAAGAGGCAGGTCGCAAGAACGATTACAATGCCAGTTAAAGTCCTCCTGAATGAAAAGAAAGAACTTCGCTTGCGTGTCATTGGTGAAAGTCATACCGCTTTGCAAATGCTCCGAGAACGCCTAAACGTTAGCAGCAAAGTCGAATATGCAAACTATTTCCCAGGCCATCCTGAATTGGACGACCCTGAATTCTATATCCGTATCGCTGGAAAAAACTCTTCAGACAAGGTCTTGAAGGAAATTGTTTCTGGACTTGCAAGTGAATTCGCTAGCATCAGCCTCTGAATGGGGTATTCCGATGACCACATGGACGGATTCTCTCGCAGAATCCATCGGACTTGACGGCTATGCCACAGAGACTCTTGGCATAGGAGGCGTCTTGAAAGCACGTGTTGCTGATTTTCGTGTCGAAGAGATTTCGACTCCAGTTCATCTTGAAACCCGTGGCCGATTTACTGTTGCTCGTATCATGCTTACAAATTGGGAAACCAATAGATTCTGTAACACACTGGCAAAAGCACTTTCGATTCCTCGTAATCGTATCTTTTTTGCTGGAACGAAGGATAAACGAGCCATTACACAACAACTGTTTGTCATTGACGCCCCGCAGGGCAAGGTTGCCGCAGTTGAAATCCCAGATGTGGACATTGAAGTTCTCGGTCGAACACATCAAAAAATAGGATTCGGTAACCATCGTGGTAATCGGTTCACCATTGTCATCCGAGGGTGTGCAAACGAAGACGGCACACCGATGGCTGTTGAAGATGCGTTGCGAGAAGTCGAAACAATTCAAAAAGAAATGGCGTCAAAATTAGGAGAAGATACGTTTCCGAATTGGATTGGACCTCAACGGTTTGGCGCTGGACGACCAGTCACCGCCGAAGTTGGAAAGCATGTTATCGCTGGAGATTGGCAACAAGCAGCACTCACCTACATTTCGATGGCTGGCGAATCTGAGAACCCAGATGTGGCTGCCTTCCGAAAGCATGTTCGTGACAATGGACCAACCGAAGAAGGGCTTGAACTGGCACCAAAGTGGCTCGGGTTTGAACGGAAAATGGTTGAACATCTCATCAACCGCCCCGAGGATTATATCGGAGCGTTTCGTAAACTACCGGGTAATTTGCAATTGATGACTGTCCATGCATTACAGTCGGTTGTGTTCAACAAATCACTCCATGCACGACTGGCAGCCAATCACCCAATCAGTTCCCCTGCTGCCGGAGACTTTGTCGGACGTATTGATGAAAAAGGTCAATTGGATGCCCCAAGTTGTGTATTGGTTGAAGAACGAACTCTCCCCCGAATCATTCGAAACTGTCAACTTGGCCGCCTTGCTCCAACTGGCCCGCTACCTGGAAGTGAAATCAAAACCTGTGACGGTTTAACCGGTGATATCGAAAAAGAAATCATTGAACAAATGGGCTTAACAGACGTAAGCTGGGAAGTTGAGGCTATTCCTCGACTCTCGACACGAGGGACTCGACGATCGTTAGTAACGAGCTTCAAGGAAATGAGTGTTGACAGTGTACCTATTGCCAACGATGACTCAATGGGAGAGCGATGGAAGGCAGGACCAGTCAACAACAGCCGCTGGCATCCTGATGGAGCCTGCATACGATTTAGATTCACCCTTTCTTCGGGAAGTTACGCAACGACACTGTTGAGAGAATTCATGCGATGCCCATTGCATCAGTTGTGAAATTCACAACGGTAAGTCGTGAGATACACCTTGTATCAAATTACGTACCTGTAATGTAAATAAACATCACTTGATTGAAGTGAGAAAAAACTCACTGTAAAAATTTGAGTGAAACTCAAAGAAGACCCATTGAAAGAACTTCTATTTCACCGACACCAGGAATATTGGAAATTCTTCCTTCCAAAGCATCTGCGAGACCTTCGCCGTCATTCATGACCACGTGAATTTGAACAAACTTGAGTCCGAAGGCCAAAGGCTTGACTTCAACGGATTGGATGTTGTAGATATCGTCACTGAGACCTTGAACTGCTGTTGCGATTGCATCAGCATCTACGTCCTCAACATCCGAATCAGGATTGAGTTTGTATGTCATTGCTACCATACCCATAGAATCACCTCAGGGCCCCTGGTATTGGCAGGTTGGGCAGATGTAAATGACACCTTGATTGCGGCAACGAGGACTACGTCCAATGGGTGTGTCGCATCCAGGGCATGGGAATGAAGTTGATCCGGTTTCAACGAGTGGAACTCCGGACGAGGTGCAGTTTGCGGCTCTTTCAGTCATAATAGGTCCTCAGGAACAAATGGCCCACGCCCTCCCCTTCTTTATGGTTGCGTGCTGAACCACCTCATTTTTGCAATGAAATTCAATCGAAGGCATCCGCCAACGACCATGCGATACAGTTCTATCGACCGAGTATATTCAAACGCCCATGACGTCCAGTGCTCACGACCAGTTCCCCATTTCGTTCCCGGCACCATCCCGATTCGAGGACAAGAATATCACCAACTTGAACGAGTTGAATCTGTTCATCCCACAAGACAATTCCTACGATACCAGTTTCGTCA
>JAPKCL010000162.1 GCA_028822955.1 Candidatus Poseidoniaceae archaeon | reverse complement strand
GACCCTGAAGACTACGACCGAGTTGTCGCAGTCATTGGCGCTCCAGCTGAAGCAAGTTACGTCGATAAGACGGCTATCTTCGATGCTGCAGCAGGTTCGGTTAACGCTGCAATGATTATTTCTGAGCCTTTCGCAGTCGCATATGCATTGGATATGCTTGAACACACCCTCGTTATCGATATTGGTGCTGGAACTGCCGACCTTTGCCGTGTTTACGGAACCATTCCTGGACCTGGCGACCAAATGCACACCGGTCATGCAGGAGATTTCATCGACCGCAAGATTATCGAAGAAGTTCAATCAAAATACAGCGGTGCCCAAATCACAAAAGATATGGCACGACGCTGGAAGGAACAACATTCCTTCGTAGGAAACGCTTCTCCTGATGGGCCAGTTATGGTCGACTTCTCGATTGAAGGTAAAGCAATGAATCTTGATATCACAGATTGTATTCAACGTGCTTGTGAAGCAATTGTTGACCCAATCGTCGATAACGTCAAGCAACTGATCGCAGGTTCGAACCCCGAATACCACGACGAATTCCGTCGTAATATGGTTCTCGCTGGAGGCGGCTCTGGTATCAGAGGCCTTGGTGCAATGATTGAACGCAAACTCTCCGATATGGGCGATGTCAATGTTCACGTCGTTGATGACCCAGTGCGTCTCGGTGCTATGGGTGGTCTGCGCCTCGCTATGGAAGTTCCAGAAGAGATGTGGAAGAACCTTACTCTTGCTACACGCTGAGTTCGAAATCTCCAACCGATTCATTTGATGGATTGATTCGTCGGTATCATCGATTTGGTTTCTTGATTCACTCTATTTGTGAAAAGCACATTTGAAATGATGTAAGTCTTCCCGTAACTATGGTCGAGCGATTCCAAGTCCATTCACGCTCACCGTTTGAAATTCATCAGATACTGACTGGATTGGAAAAAACTCAAGAAATAATTGTTGATTCAGAATTGTATCTACCAGAAGGTGAAGGACCATTCGGATGTATAATTGCTCTTCATGGGAGCATAGGCTGGGCATCTCACCATCAGGACCATGTCAATGGTTGGCTCGATGCTGGTCTTGCTGTCTGTAAAGTCAATTCCTTCACCTCACGGTCGGTTGACTCTACAGTTGACGATCAACTCTCAGTCACCCATTCAATGATGCTCGTTGACGCTTTCCGAACACGTTCTGTGTTAGAACAGGATCCTAGAATCGGAAAGATTGGGATTGCGGGGTGGAGTCTTGGCGGAACTGTAGCACTGTATTCTTCATGGTCTCCAATTATCGATATTTTAGGGACTCCATTCGATGCCCATCTGCCATTCTATCCAGCAGCTCATCTTCGCCCTGAGATTCAGAATTGGTCAGCATCTCCCATTTTGATTCTTCACGGCGATGCTGATGATTGGACACCTGTGCATTTTGTTGAAGAACTCATGCCTCAACTTCCGAATGCAACCTTGCACGTCTATCCAGGTGCGCACCATTCCTTTGACAGCGATAAAGAATTCACACACCTTCCAAAGGCAGTTCGTTTGAAGAAGCGAACTGTAAGTATTAGCAAGAACGGTTACATGTCTGGAGAATTATTTCTCGGTATCCGATTACCTTTGAATCAACGCTGGCAACGTCGATGGGTGATACGAATCTTACGCAATAGAGGCGCCCATGTGGAAGGTAGCACTACAGCCCGTGCAGATTCTCTCATTCGGGCTCGAGAGTTTTTCACGGAGAAACTTTGTTAGTTTACGCTTCAACTTGATTCCAAGGGCAGCCTATGTAAAGCGGGTATTCGCATGGGCATCCTTTGAACGAAACCGGCTCAACTGTTATGACCTCGCAGTTACTAGAAACGCTATGGTCCTAATTCAATGTCCTCATTGTGAAGAGGAAATTGAATTGGATGATGATGCATTTGGTGAATTCCAATGTCCGCACTGTGAAGGAGAATTTGAGTGGGGGGAAAAACCGAAAGCGAGAGTAAAGAAAAGTGTTTATTCTGAGCCAATGAGCGGTACCAAGGCTGCTTCTCATGCCCTCCATGGTGTAGGAGGATTGATGTTGATCATTGGTGCATTCACCGGTTGGATTGCAGTTGTAATTGGAGACGTCCTAAGCGCTGGACCATTTGGCATGAAAGTGTCAATGTTTGGATTTAGTGCAACTAGCGGATGGTTCAATTTCTTTGAAGACGAAAATTCTGTACTGGCTATTTTTGGCATCACATTCATGATTCTCGTGATAATTGCAATTGTTGTACAAATTGCACATTTGGTTTTCAGAGTCGTCATTCACATGGAAGATTCGGGAACACTCGAAGTTAGTCTGGAAATGGCATACCGTTCTTACCATTACCGATGGCACACATCATTGGCAGCATTAATCTGTTCTGTAGCAGGATTGATAGTGATGGAAATTGGTTTGCTGATTGGGTTTGGAGAGTTTGGTTTCCCTCGCCCTAGCCTCTTTGCAATTTTACTAATTGGAGTTCTTGGCGGACAATTCTACATGATGAATAAAGAATTAGCGAATGAGTAAAATAATCATTCCTCTATCAATCCTGCTGCACAGAACAGCAAGTGAAGGTTGAGTGGAATGGGCTTTGCGCGGGTCATTATAGTCGGTACGGACGCGTGAGATGCCTGTCGCAAGGGTATACAGAGGGCAATTGCCAAAAATATGACTTTTTTAAGGGTTCAATTTTATCCGTTGAGGTTTTAACAAATAACAGATTGGTTAATTCATGCGCGTTATGCTCACTAATTTTGTTACCTTATTGTTAATGTTCCTTTTGGTTGCTCAAACTGCCTCACTTACTGTGACACATGATGTGAATACAACGATGTTAACATCGGAGACGAACGATGAAGATTCTTTTTCTGTTTCCGCTCGGAATGCCCCTTCATGGAGCACACCGGTCTCGCTCGACAGCACAGATGTCGTCGGCTCGGATTCCTCATTAGCGATTGATTCCAACGATAATCTGCACGTGACCTATCGTGATAACACCAATGCCAATCTTGAGTACATGACCTATGATGGCTCTTCCTGGAGCACACCGGTCTCGCTCG